>NZ_CP115464.1:3892500-4006378 GCF_027912515.1 Brevundimonas sp. NIBR10 | reverse complement strand
CACGTCACGTTCCTCAAGCTCGATCACAATCCCGCGCCCTTCTGGCTGCGGGTCCGCACAGGTTCGGTCGGAAAAAGAGAGACGCATTCTCCTGTCCCGCAAAGCGTATGCTTCGCGGGGCCGGGGAGGCCTTTCGCTTCTGACGTCGCCGCGACCGGGCCCGGGGGCCCCGCCGTCTTCTTCATCCGTGTGGGGATCGAAGTGCGCTGGAGCCCAAAACTTACGCCCGGCGCGCGAGCGGTCAACGCTGATTCGATTCGAGATTCGTACTTAAATTGTTTGACTCCGCTAAAGCCAAATCCTGCTTGGAGAAATGCTGGTTTCGCCACAGCGACCCTTACGGTTTCGGCCTTTGCGGCTTAGCGGCGCACGCGGAAACGGCGAGAGAGCATGAGCCCTCTCGCCGTTGAAATCATTCATCTATTGGATGACGAAACGGAAAAACCCGCTCCGCACACACCCTCTTTCACCCAAGGTACGTAATCGTACCTAAGGGGTCAGGCGGCGGTCGACAGCTTCTTCAGCTGGGCGGCCAGACGGCTGACCTTGCGCGAGCCGGTGTTCTTGTGAACCACGCCCTTGGAGACGGCGCGCATCAGTTCGGACTGGGCCGTAACGAAGGCGTCCTTGGCGGCCGTGGCGTCACCCGCGACGACGGCTTCCTGGAATTTGCGCAGGAAGGTGCGGACACGCGTGCGGCGCGCCTTGTTCACTTCGGTGCGGGCGGCGATCTTGCGGATCGCCTTGCGGGCGCCGGGGTTGTTGGCCATCGAAAAACCTATGAGACGGAAAACGCCGCAGACCTGACGTCCACGGCGCGGAAATCTGAAGAGGCGCGGCTATAGCGGATGAGGCGGCGGGGGGCAAGAGCCTTGAAAAAGGGCCTGGGGCTTGGGGCGTTCGTAGTCGATCCACCGAGTCTTCCAAGCCCTGATCCCCAAGACCTGAGCCCTATTTCCCCGTGAACACCGGCTTACGCTTCTCGACGAAGGCCGCCATGCCCTCCTTCTGGTCCTCGAAGGCGAACAGGGAGTGGAACAGGCGGCGTTCGAACTGGACCCCTTGGGTCAGGGTCGTCTCAAGGGCGGCGTTGACCATTTCCTTGTTGGCCATGACGGCGAGCGGGCTCTGGGACGCGATCTTCGCGGCGATCTTGCGGACTTCGGTCATCAGGTCGTCGTGGGGGACGACGCGCGAGGCCAGGCCCGCACGCTCCGCTTCCGCCGCGTCCATCATCCGGGCGGTCAGGACCATGTCCATGGCCTTGGACTTGCCCACCAGTCGCGTCAGGCGCTGAGAGCCGCCGATGCCCGGCGCGACGCCGAGGTTGATCTCGGGCTGGCCGAATTTCGCCTTCTCGGATGCCACGATGAAGTCGCACAGCATGGCCAGTTCGCACCCGCCACCCAGGGCAAAGCCGTTGACCGCCGCGATGATCGGCTTTCTGAACCGCACGATCCGGTCGTGGCCGAGGGCGAAATAGTTGCCCGCATACATCTGGGCATAGGTCTGGTCGGCCATCTCCTTGATGTCGGCCCCGGCCGCAAAGGCCTTCTCGCCCGACCCGGTCAGGATCAGGCAGCGCACCGTGTCGTCGAACTCGACCGCATCGAGGAAGTCCGCCAGATCCTTGAACAGGGCCGAGTTCAGCGCATTCAGCGCCTCGGGCCGGTTCAGGGTGACGACGGCGTATCCGTCGGTGTGACACTCGATCAGCAGGTTGGCATAGGTGTCGGACATGGCGGTCTCCGGGACTGGTCCCACCGTCTTAGCCGCCGAAACCGTCGAGACAACCGCGAAGGCGCAGACGTCTCTTGCGAAATCGCCGTCAGCGCCGCCGGCGCACCAGCATCAGGGTCAGAACGGTACGGACGCCTTCGGCGAGAACAATGCAGGCCAACAGCAGATTGGCGATGAGGACCAGGGTGCGGGGCGTCAACGCCGCCGCCATGCTCAGGGTCTCCAGCCTCGTTTCCGCCCACAGCGCGAACAGCCACAAGCTCGCCAGCGTCAGAACGATCAGCCCGACCAGGACCATCAGGGCGACATGGCCCGCGATCAGGGCCGCCTCGGTCAGGGCTGCGTCCTGTGCCGGGCGATGCCGCCGCTGAAGCCAGCCGACGACGGCCGATCCCACGGCTTCGGTCACGACCACCGCGCCCAGAGCGACTAGAAAGGCCAGCCCGGCCGAGAGCGCCAGCGAGCCCTCGGTCCGTCCGACAAGATGCGCTAGCCGCCAGCCATAAAGGCTCCACACCGCCGTACCGACGATCAAGCTGATCCAGAGCTGTTTCTCGCGCAGACTCATCCTCTGGCCTTAGCCCGCGCCGCAGTGCCGCGCCAGACGCACCGGGCGGTACGAAGTTCGCAAACTCGACCCCACCAATCCCTTGCCGCACAAGGGATTGGATCGAAAAACGCGCCTTCGACCTGGCACCGTCCGGGGCTGTGGTAAACTGTCTGTGTTGCGGTCTTTGACATCGTCGCCCTCGGGCGATTTCAGACGATTCAGACTTTTCGGACTCTGTTTTCTGTCGTCCGTCAGGTCTGAACCCGGCCGGGGCTCTTCAGACCCCGAGCATCGCGCCCAGCTTGAGCACCGTGTTCCAGTTCCGGCCGGTGCCCATACCGAGCAGCCTGGGCGTGGCCTTCTTGAAGATGCCCGACTGGCCCATCCCGTCCGGGAACCAGAAATACAAGACCTCGCCGCCGGTCGTCAGGGTCACGGCCTCAACCGCCTCGCCACCCTCGGCCAGGGCGCGGCAGGCCTCGACGGCATCGGGCACGATCCCCGCCTTCATGACCATGGCCAGGACCTGGGCGGGATGGGCGGCGGCCTGTTCGGCGAAGGGATTGGCGGCGATCAGGGCGGACCACTGGTCGGCGGTGCGGACCATGGCGGCGATCTTCAGGCCGAAACGCCGGGCCATCTCCGTCTCGATCGCGACTTCGAGGTCGGCCGGGGCCAGATCGGTCTCGACCACCAGATTGCCGCTGGCCAGCAGGGTGCGCGGGTTCTTCAGCCCCATCTCGACCGCCATGGCGCGCTGTTCGGCGACCGGCGCACGGACCCCGCCGGTGTTCATGCCGCGAAACAGGATGATGCGGTGAGACATGGGGAGGTGCGAGGTGCGAGGGGTCAGGGACGAGGTGAATGAAGCGCGTTCCCGATCTAATGAACAGGGCCGCTGTGGCCAAGCCGGGTCCCTTGCCCTAGCCCCTAGCCCCTAAAGCGCCGCGCGCTTCAGCGTCACCAGCGCCTGTTCCCGAATGGCCGTGTCGCCGACGGCCAGGATCTGACCCGTGCCGTCGATCGCCTCGCCGCGCCAGTTGGTGACCGCGCCGCCTGCGGCCTCGACCACGGGGATCAGGGCCGACCAGTCCCAGAGTTTCAGCCCGGCTTCGGCCACCAGATCGATCCGTCCGGCCGCCACCATCGCATAGGCATAGGCGTCGCACCCATAACGGGCCAGACGCGCCGCCGCCCGCACCTGGGTCCAGGCCCCCAGCTCGGAGCCGGTGAAGATATCGGGATCGGTGGTGGCGATGACTGCCTCGGTCAGGGCCGGACAGGCGCGGGTGCGCAGGGGCGTGGTCGCGTCCCCGCGCATCAGGACGGCCCCTGACGGCCCGCCCAGGAAGACTTCATCGAGATAGGGCTGTGCGATCACGCCGACGCTGGGTGTCCCCTGAACGCGCAGCCCGATCAATGTGGTCCACAGTGGCAGGCCGGCGATGAAGGCGCGGGTGCCGTCGATGGGGTCCAGGATCCAGACGTGTTCGGCGTCGGGCCGATCCTCACCATACTCCTCGCCGATCACGCCGTGGTCGGGATAGTGGGCGGCGATCGCCTGACGAATGGCGGCCTCGGCCTCCTTGTCGGCCTGGGTCACGGGATCGAAGGCCCCCGGACCCGCCTTGTTCTCCTGCGCATACTCGCCGCGAAAGAACGGCAGGGTCACGGCAGCGGCCGTGCGCGCCAGGTCGACGGCGAAGGCTTCAAGGGAGGTCATAGGGCCGAGGGTCTAGGGGCGAGGGAATGACGCTTCTAGCGTCTACACGCCCCGATGTCCTTACCTACTCGACCCTGAAACCTCGACCCTCGAACCTTGGGCTCAGGCGACCGGCTCTTCCGCGTGCAGCGACTTGGCCAGGTCCAGCAGGCGGCGGCGCGGGCGCTCGCCGAGCTGGTAGTAGGCCTGGATCAGGTCGAGGGTTTCCTTCCTGGAAAACATCTCGCCGCCGTTGGCCCCGGCGGCCTCCTTGCGTTCCATGGCCTCGGTCAGGCCGTCGTAGAAATAGTTGACCGGCGATTCCAGCGCCTCGGCCAGCTGCCACAGGCGGGCGGCCGAGATCCGGTTGGCGCCGCACTCGTACTTCTGGATCTGCTGGAAGCGGATGCCGACCTGGAGCGCGAGCTGTTGCTGGGTCAGGCCCAGCAGACGACGGCGACGACGCAGGCGGCGGCCCAGGTGAAGATCGATATCGGTGGCCATGGCCCCATTTCCCCATTCTGATGGAGTGTCCCAAGACGGGACGGCTCGCCTTACCAGCCGCAAGCGACATGCCGGTTTCGCTTGGGGAGGGAGTTGCAGCGTTCGACGAACGGATTCGGCAGCCCTGCGGCATTTCGACAGGCCGGGACGCAACCCGAAAGGTGGCGACGCATTACAGGCCCATCGAAAGCTTGACTTGGAAGGGTCACCACAATGGGTCTCGGAATTATCGGATGGATTGTCATCGGCATCGTCGCCGGCTGGCTCGCGGAAAAGGTCATGGGTCGTAGCCACGGCCTGGTCACCAACCTGATCGTCGGCGTCGTCGGCGCACTGATCGGCGGTTTCATCGCTCAGAATTTGCTCGGCATCCCCGTCGGCGGCTTCAACCTGATCACCCTGCTGGTGGCGTTCGGCGGTGCCGTCCTGCTGCTGTTCCTGCTGGGCCTGGTCAAACGCCGCGCCTGATCCTTCTCAGGATCAGAGCATGAAGAAGGGGCGGTCCTGTCGGGACCGCCCCTTTTTGCTATGCCGGTCGGGAAACCTTACTGAGGCTCGGTCGGAGCCGGTTCGGCCGTCTCGGTCTCGGCGTCGTCAGAGGCCGGTTCTTCGGTCGCCGGCGGTGTCGTGGTTTCGGTCGGGGCCGCGTCCTCGGCGATGGCCGGGGCGGCCGTGAACTCGGTCGAGGTCCAGCCGACCACGACGCCGGCGCCGTCCTGACGCAGACCGCCCAGCGGCACGCCCTTGAGCTGGCCATCCGCGCCACGCACGGTCAGTTCCTGTGCGCCCGCGTCATTGTTGCGCGCGCCTTCCAACTTGCCGAGCACGGTCCCATCAGAACCCTTCACGTCCGAGCCGGGTTGCAGTTGCAGCGTGGCGGGCTGGGCAGCGGGCGCGGCTGCGGCGGGGGCCGGCGGCGTCTGAGCCGGAGCGGGCTGGGTCTGGGGCGAAGTGGGGGCGGGCGGTGTCATCGCCTCCTGCGCCAGGACAGGGGCGGCCGTCAGCATCAGGCCGGCGATGCTGGTCAGAAGAGCGGTCTTGCGGATCATGTCGGATCGGTCCGGGGTTGCGCGGCAGAGGTGCGCCGCAGCCAGACAAACACCCTCCATTTCGGAATGTTTCACCCGCCCCGGAATGACCTTGGGGGCGCCACGGTTGGCCAAATCCCGCTATCAGACCGCCATGAGTTCGCCCCGTCGTCGCCCCGGTATCCTGATCCGCCTGCTCGCCCTGGGGCGCGAGGCCTCGCCCCAGGCCTTCGGCGTGGTGGTGTTCGGCGCCGGTGCCCTGACCCTGATATCGGCAGTGACGCCGGCCTTTTCGAACCGACTGTCGATCGTTCGCGAGACCTTTTCGCCCTTCCTGATCGACATCTCCCATTTCGCGGCCAGCGTGATCGGCTTCCTTCTGCTGCTGCTGGCCGCCGGTCTGTGGCGCAGGCGGCGGGGAGCCTACTGGCTGGCGCTAGGAGCCATGCTGGCGGGCGCGGTCTTCACCATGCTCAAGGGCCTGAACTGGGAAGAGGCGCTACAACTCGTGGCCGTGGCCGCCTTGTTGACGCCGTGCAAGCCGGCGTTCGACCGGCGGTCGCGCCTGGTGGAGCCTCTGCGCCCCGGCTGGCTGCTGCTGGTCGTCACGGCGGTGGTCGCCATGGTCTGGCTGGGCTTCTTCGCCTATCGCGACGTGGCCTATACCGACGAACTCTGGTGGACCTTTCTGAGCGACAGCGAAGCCTCGGGCTTTCTGCGCGCGGCGGCCGTGCTGTCGATCCTCACCCTGCTGATCGCGGCGGTGTCGCTTCTGGCCGCACCCGGATCGGGCCGTCGTAGGCTGCCTGATGCCCAGGATCGGGCCCGCGCCCTGACCGCCCTGGCCGAGGCGGCCCAGTCTCCGCTCCATAGGGCCGCGCCGGAAGCCTGGCTGGCGGCGCTGGGCGACAAGGCCCTGTTGTTCAGCCCCTCCGGCCGCAGCTTCCTCAGCTACCGCGTGCGCGGGCGGCGCTGGATCGCCATGGGCGAGCCGGCGGGGCTGAAATCCGAGCGACTGGACCTGCTCTGGGCCTTCGCCGAACTGGCCGACAGCTATGGTGGGGCCCCGGTCTTCTATTCGGTGGGCGAGGGGTTGCTCGCCGATCTGGCGACCATGGGTCTGGCGGTGCGCAAGGTCGGCGAGACCGCCGTGGTCGAGGTCGCCGCCTTCACCCTGGAGGGCAAGCCGCGCCAGAACCTGAGGACCGCCGTCAACCGCGCCGAGCGCGAGGGGGCGTCGTTCGCCGTCCTGCCGCCCGGATCGGCGTCGGGGATTGGGGAGGAGCTCCGCGCCGTCTCGGACGCCTGGCTGGCCGAGCACAACGGCGAGGAAAAGGCCTTCTCGCTGGGCCGGTTCGACCCCGACTATCTCGACCTGACCCCGCTCGCCGTCGTGCGCCAGACGGTCGAGCAGAGCAGCCGCATCGTCGCCTTCGCCAACCTGTTGCCGGGTGCAGGGGAGGCGAGGGAGGTCGCGATCGACCTGATGCGCCATGTGCCCGATGCCCCGCCGGGGATCATGGACTATCTGTTCATCCGCGCCATCCAGTGGGCGGGGGCGGAAGGCTACGCGGCCTTCGACCTCGGCATGGCCCCCCTGGCCGGGCTGGAGGACCGTCGCGGGGCCCCGGTGTTCGGCCGGGTCGGCGCCCTGGTCTTCGAGGAGGGCGGCGCCCTGTACGGCTTTCAGGGCCTGCGCGCCTACAAGTCCAAATTCTTCCCCGACTGGCGCCCCCGCTTCATCGCCGCGCCTGCAGCCACGCCGCTGGCGCTTGCGTTGCTGGACGTGGCCCTGCTGACGAGCGGGGGGTGGCTGGGGTTGTTGGGGGTGAGGCGCAGGCGATAAGCCCCGCTATCTCCCCTCTTGAGCAGATTTCGTGGCTGCCCTCGGCCGTGTCATGACTATGTCGCGGCCCGTAGCCGCTTGCCGAGAACCCGCCGTGCCCAGCCTGACCCATCTTCAGCGGCTGGAGGCCGAGAGCCTCCATATCCTGCGCGAGGTCGTCGCCGAGGCGGAGCGGCCGGTGATGCTGTATTCGATCGGCAAGGATTCGGCCGTGATGCTGCATCTGGCGGCCAAGGCCTTCTATCCCGCGCCGCCGCCCTTTCCCCTGCTGCACGTCGATACGACGTGGAAATTCCGGGACATGTACGCGATGCGGGAGGCCTCGGCGGCCCGCTACGGCATGGAGCTTCTGGTCCACAGGAACCCCGATGCCGTCGCCCGCAACATCAACCCGTTCGACCATGGCTCGGCCATGCACACCGACCTGTGGAAGACCGAGGGACTGAAACAGGCGCTGGACCTCTACGGTTTCGACGCGGCCTTCGGCGGGGCCCGGCGCGACGAGGAGAAGTCGCGCGCCAAGGAACGCATCTTTTCCTTCCGCTCGGCCCAGCACCGCTGGGACCCCAAGGCCCAGCGGCCCGAGCTGTGGAAACTGTATAACGCCCGCAAGAACCCCGGCGAGAGCATCCGCGTCTTCCCCATCTCCAACTGGACCGAGCTGGACGTCTGGCAATACATCCACCTGGAAAACATCCCGATCGTCCCCCTCTACTACGCTGCGCGCCGTCCGGTGGTGGAGCGGGACGGGATGCTGATCATAGTCGATGACGACCGGATGCCGCTGTGGCCTGGCGAGACGCCGGAACTGCGGTCGGTGCGGTTCAGGACGCTCGGCTGCTATCCCCTGACGGGGGCGGTCGAGAGCACCGCCGATACCCTGCCCGCCATCATTCAGGAGATGCTGCTGACCACGACGTCGGAACGTCAGGGCCGGGCCATCGACCACGACCAGGCCGCATCGATGGAGAAGAAGAAGCAGGAGGGCTATTTCTGATGGCCCTCGACACCGCACCGTCCGTATACAGACCCTCGGATCTGATCGCCGCCGACATCGACGCCTATCTGACGGCGCACCAGAACAAGTCCCTGCTGCGGTTCATCACCTGCGGCTCGGTCGACGACGGCAAGTCCACCCTGATCGGGCGGCTGCTGTACGACTCGAAAATGATCTTCGAGGACCAACTGGCCCAGCTGGAGGCGGACTCCAAAAGGGTCGGCACCCAGGGGTCGGCCATCGATTTCGCCCTGCTGGTCGACGGCCTGGCCGCCGAGCGGGAACAGGGCATCACCATCGACGTCGCCTATCGCTTCTTCGCCACCGACCGGCGCAAATTCATCGTCGCCGACACGCCGGGTCACGAGCAGTACACCCGCAACATGGTCACCGGCGCCTCGACCGCCGACCTCGCCGTCATCCTGATCGATGCGCGGAAAGGCGTCCTGACCCAGACGCGGCGGCACAGCTTCCTCGTCCAGCTGATGGGCATCCGCCACGTCGTCCTGGCGGTCAACAAGATGGATCTGGTCGGCTACGATCAGGCCCGGTTCGACGAGATCGTCACCGAGTACACAGCCTTCGCCGACCGGCTGGGCATGGCCGATGTGGTCGCCATCCCGATCTCAGGCGTCGCCGGCGACAACATCGCCTCGGCCAGCGCAAACACTCCCTGGTATTCCGGCCCGACCCTGATGGAGCATCTGGAGACGGTCGAGGTTGATGCCGACCGCCTGCAGTCCCAGCCGTTCCGCATGCCGGTCCAATGGGTCAACCGGCCCGACCTGGACTTCCGGGGGTTCGCGGGCCTGATCACCTCAGGGCAAGTCCGCCCCGGCGACGCCATCCGCGTCGAGCCCTCGGGCCGCGCCTCGACCATCGCCCGCGTCGTGACCCACGGAGGCGACCTCGACGTCGCGGTCGCGGGCCAGTCCGTGACCCTGACCCTGGCCGACGAGGTCGACTGCTCGCGTGGGGACGTCATCGCGGGCGCGGCCTCACCGCCCCAGGTCGCGGATCAGTTCGAGACCACGATCGTCTGGATGGCCGACGAACCCCTGCTGCCCGGGCGTTCCTACTGGCTGAAGATCGGCGCGCAGCGCGTCGCGGCTCAGGTCACCGAGATCAAGCACCGCATCCACCCCGACAGCCTGGAACATCTGGCCGCGCGCGAACTGGCGCTGAACGAGATCGCGGTCGCCAACCTGTCGCTGGACCGCCCGATCGCCTTCGATCCGTACACGGACATTCCTGACACCGGCGGCTTCATCCTGATCGACCGGATGACCAATGCGACGGTCGGGGCGGGCCTGATCCGCTTTGCGCTCCGCCGTTCCCAGAACCTGCACTGGCAGGCGTTGGACGTCTCAAAGGCCACGCGCTCCTCCGACCTGGGCCAGAAGCCGGCCGTGATCTGGCTGACCGGCCTGTCGGGGTCCGGCAAGTCCACCATCGCCAACCTGGTCGAGAAACGGCTGCGGGCCGAGGGCAAGCACACCTATCTGCTGGACGGCGACAATGTCCGCCACGGGCTGAACCGCGACCTGGGCTTCACCGACGCCGACCGGGTCGAGAACATCCGCCGCGTCGCCGAGGTGGCCAAGCTGATGCTGGACGCCGGACTGATCGTCCTGACCGCCTTCATCTCGCCGTTCCGCTCGGAGCGCCGCGTCGCGCGCGACCTGATGGGGCCCGGCGAGTTCTTCGAGGTCCACGTCGACACCCCCCTGGCCGAGGCCGAACGCCGCGACGTCAAGGGCCTGTACGCCAAGGCCCGTGCCGGCCAGCTCGCCAACTTCACCGGCATCGACAGCCCCTACGAAGCCCCCGAAACGCCTGAGATCGTCGTCGATACGGCCTCGATGACCGCCGAGGCCGCCGCCGAGATGATCGTCGATCGCCTGCGCGACGACGGCTACCTCAGGGCCGATCCGCTGTTCTCGGAGGGCGGCGGGGTTTGATCGCGCCTATTGCGCCAGCATCCCACCGTCGATCTTGAACTCGGTTCCCGTCACGAACTTGCTCTCGTCCGAGGCCAGATAGATCACCGCATAGGCCACGTCGTCCGGCTCGCCGATACGCTTCAGGGGAATGCCGCGCGCCAGACGTTCGTGGGCCTTGGCCTCGTCGCCGTGGGCCATGGCGATGAAGGGGTCGAGGATCGGGGTCTTGATGAAGACCGGGTGGACCGAGTTGACCCGGACGTTCCACTCCATCTTGGCGGCTTCGAGCGCGACGGTCTTGGTATACATCCACACCCCGGCCTTGGTGGCGTTGTAGGCCCCCATACCCGGAGCCCCGGCCAGTCCTGCGATCGACGAGATGTTGATGATCGACGACGGCGCGGCGGCCCTCAGATGCGGCATGGCGTGCTTGCAGCCGAACATCACCGATCGAAGGTTGATCTCGTACTGCCGCTGCCAGTTTTCGGCCGTGTCCTGTTCGGCAAACAGCAGCACGTCGCCGACGCCCGCATTGTTGATCAGCACCGACATCCCGCCCATGTCGGCGGCGGCGCGGGCGACGACGTCGATCCACTGCTCCTCGGACCGCACATCGTGGGCATAGGCGAAGGCGGACCCGGCCACCTCGGCGTTGATGGCGTCGGCCAAGGCCTCCGCTCGCGCGCCGTCCACGTCGGTCAGGGCGACCTTCGCCCCCTCGCGGACCAGCATCCAGGCCATGGCCTCGCCCAGCCCCCCGGCCGCGCCGGTGATCAGGGCCGTCTTGCCCGCGACGCGTCCCGTCATGATTTCACTCCCATGTCCTTCGCGGCCTCGTCGATGAAACGGGCCATCTTGATGTCGAGTTCGGTGACGCCGCCCGCGTCGTGGGTCGTCAGCAACACCTCGACCCGGTTGTAGACGTTCGACCATTCGGGATGGTGATCCATCCTGTCGGCCATCAGCGCGACGCGGGTCATGAAGCCGAATGCGGCGTTGAAATCCTTGAAGATCAGCCGCCGCTCGATCGCCGGGCGATCTCCTTCCGACGCCTGCCACAAGGGCAGGTCGACCAGAACTTCCGCAACGTCAACAGGGGCTTGGGTCATTTTCGATCCTCTTTTGACCGGCGTAGCGCGCCCTGAACCGGGCCACAAGCACCCGTCACGTGTCGCGCGGTCGCGTCGGGAACGTCTGGCCAAGCTTGGGCGTTAGCAAGCGTCGCTGTTCACAGGAGGCCCCCATGGACAATCTCTGGATCGCTGCCCTCAGCCCCGCCGACCGCAAGCGGATCGAACCCCACCTGAACGAGAAGGCCTTCGCCCAGGGCCAGATGCTGTACGACGCCGGCGAGGAGGTCGATGAGGTCTGGTTCCCGCTGAAGGGGGTTGTCTCCCTGATGACCGTCCTGCCCGACGACAAGATGATCGAGACCGCCGCCATCGGCCGTGAAGGTCTGGTCGGCGTCACGTGCGGCCCGATGAACGCCCGCGCCTCCAGCCGCGCGATCAGCCAGTCGGAGGGCGTCGCCGCCTGCCTGCCCAACGACATCTTCTCCGACGCTCTGGGCAGAAGCGAATCCATGCGGATATCGCTGGCCAAATTCACCGAGAGCTTGTTCGCCCAGGTCCAGCAGACCGCCGCCTGCAACGCCCAGCATAGGCTCGACGAGCGGCTGGCCCGGTGGCTGCTGACCATCCACGACCGATCCGACAGCGACCGCGTCAAGCTGACCCAGACCGACATCGCCGGGATGCTGGGCGTGCGGCGCGCCACGGTTTCGGAGGTCGGCGCCCAGCTGGAAGGCCAGCATCTGATCCGTCGCGGCCGGGGCTGGGTCGAGGTGCTGGATCGCAAGGCGCTCGAGACGGCCTCCTGTGGCTGTTACGGCCTGATGCGCGGGGTCATGAAGGATCTGGGCGTGCCGCGTCCCCGCGCTGGCTGATCCACCGAATCCGCCAACCCCGCGTTGCGCCGCGCCGCTCCACGAGCGATGTTACGACAGGCTTTGGGGAATCGACATGATCGAGTTGGTGATCGACGCGCGGCGCAAGGATCTCGGCGGGTTCGAGGTCGGGCGCGTCCTGCCGTTTCCGACGCGCCGGATGATCGGCCCCTTCATCTTCCTGGACCAGATGGGACCGGCGGAGTTCGCACCGGGTGCCGACGCGATCAATGTCCGGCCGCATCCGCACATCGGCCTGTCGACCCTGACCTATCTGTTCGAGGGCGAGATCATGCACCGCGACAATCTGGGGGTGACCCAGGCCATTCGTCCGGGCGAGGTCAACTGGATGACGGCAGGCAAGGGCATCGTCCACTCCGAACGCACCGATCCGCTGAAGAAATCGACCGGCGGCCCCATGCATGGGATGCAGGCCTGGATCGCCCTGCCCGACGGCGCCGAAGACATCGACCCCAGCTTCGACCACCATGGCGAAGACGACCTGCCGGCCTATGAGAACGGCGGCCTGTTCGCGCGGCTGGTGGCGGGCGAGGCCTATGGGGCCGCGGCCAAGGTGAAGACGTCCTCGCCCCTGTTCTATGTCCACTGGGAGATGCAGGAGGGCGTCCGCACGGCTCCCCCGCCCGGCAAGGGTTCGGGCGGGATGAGCGAACGCGCGCTGTTCGTCGCCAAGGGATCGATCGAGGTTGCCGACCGGACCTTCCACGCCGGCCAGATGATCGTGCTGGAGCCGCACGCCGAGCCGACCGTCAAGGCGCTGCAGGGGTCCACCGTCATGGCCTTGGGCGGCGAGCCAATCGGAGAGCGGCTGATCTGGTGGAATTTCGTCGCCTCGACCCAGGCGCGCATCGATGCGGCCAAGGCGGACTGGAAGGCCGGTCGCATGGCCCTGCCCACCGAGGACGATCTGGAGTTCATTCCGCTGCCGGAATGAGCGGGTAGGGAACCTTACCCCTGAGCGGGACGCAGGCCGGGGGCGGCGGCGACCTGGGCCGCGCCGATCTGACGCTTCTCGCCGCCCGAGGCGATGATCCGGTCGATCCGGGCCTTTTCGGCGCGGAAGGCGTTGAGGTCGGCACCCGCCAGAACGGTGCCCTCGGAGGTGCGGATACCGGCCGGATTGATCCGCTGGCCACCGCGCCAGATTTCATAGTGCAGGTGCGGACCCGTCGAGGCCCCGGTCGAGCCGACGAAGGCGACGACCTGTCCCTGGGTGACCCGCTGGCCTGCGCGAATGCCCGACCCATAACGGGACAGGTGGCCATAGCCGGTCTCGAGCCCGTTGGCGTGACGGATGCGCAGCCAGTTGCCGTATCCGCCCCAGCGCCGCGCCTCGACGACGACGCCGTCAGCGGGGGAAACGACCGGCGTTCCGGTCACGGCCGCATAGTCCATGCCCTGGTGCATCTTGCGATAGCCCGACAGCGGGTGGACCCGCACGCCGAATCCCGAGGACACGCGGCGGAAGCTGGACAGCGGGGCCCGCATGGCCGTGGTGCGCAGGTTGCGTCCGGCGGCGTCGAAATAGGCGAACTCGCGCGCACCGGCCGGCTTGAAGCGATAGAAGGCCTGGCCCTTGAGTTCGGCGTACAGCAGGTCGCCGGTCGCGACCGTGCGGCCCTGTTCGGTCACCGAGCGGTCGAACACAAGGGTGAACTGGTCGGCGCTGCGAACGTCACGCCCCATGTCCAGCTTGCCGGCCAGAACCTGAGTGGCCCGACGGATGATGGCGGAGGTGGCACCGAAGGCCCCGGCCGAAGAGGCCAGCGAGCGGTCGATCGTCCCGCGCGCGACGACGGTCTCGTGCGTGACCTTCTCGTCCAACGCCCGCAGGCGCAGCGCGCCGTCGAAGCTGCGGGACACAGTAAGCTGGCTGGCCGGGCCCGTACGCATGGTCAGGCCGATCAGGCGCGGCTCGCCCATCCCGCCACGCGGCTTGGAAATGGCGGTCTCGAACTTCAGGCCCGCGCCCATGGCGTTCAGGTCGAAGGCGTTGGAAATGGTGGCGGCGACGGCGTGGGCCTCGGCGGCACCGATGCCGGTGCGCAGCATGGCCTGCTCGAAGGTTTCGCCCTTGCGGATCTGGACCGCGACGTTTTCTGGGGCGGTCAGTCCGGCGGGAGCTCCGGCGGCGGCGAAGGCGCGCGCTTCGAGCGCATCAACCTGTTGTTGGGTCAGTTCGGGAACTTCCTGCGCCTGAGCGGGTTGGTATACCCGACCGGCGAGAAGCGCGACCGACAAAGCGGCCGTGGCAGTCAGCAGGTGCGGTGCAAAACGCATCGGCTGGCGGCGTGGATCGAACTGAGCCATCGGTCCCCGAAAAATGACGACGCCCCACAGCGCCCCGGAAATCTAAGTCTGAAACGCCAAGTCTGCATAAGGCTATGCAAGGATCGCGCCCGATGTACCCCGGTGTCGCGAGACAGGTCGTATACCTCAGCAAGACCACAATGGAAAGAAGGGCGTTACAAACCGTTAACCGCCGTGACCGCAGGGGAACCTCCCGCCCGGGCGGGGCTTTTCGCCCTTCGCGCGATCAGTCTATGACGAACCTCATGACCCTGCGGCTCCAGGCCACACCCCCCGCCTATTTCCGATGACGGATCACTCCGCGTCGGCGCACGCCGTCGACCCTGAACCCTCCCGGACGCCGACGCCTCGCAAGAGGCGCACAGGGCGCAGGGTCGCGATCGTCGCCCTGATGGCCACGACGGCGCTGGGCCTCGTGGTCGGCGTGGCCTGGCTGAACCGACGGGTGGTGGCGCGCGAGGTTCTGGTCGGCTGGCTCGATGACCGGGGCGTGCCTGCGACCGTGCGTGTCGATCGGCTCGAGCTGGACGGCTTCGTCGGTCGGATCGTCGTCGGCGATCCCCGCGATCCCGATTTCTCCGGCGACGTCAGCGTCGACTATCGCCTCACGGGCCCGTGGACCGGGGCCGGGTTCGGTGTGACCCCCAGCCGCATCCTCCTGACCCGGCCGGTTCTGAAGGCCCGCTGGTCCGACAATCGCTTCTCCATGGGCAGTCTCGATCCGGTCATCGAGGAATTCACCGGCCGACCGCCGCAACCTGACAGCCGCTCTCCGCTCATCATCGTCCAGGGCGGCCGCCTGAACCTTGCGACCGACTACGGCCCGGTCACTGCCTTCGCCGACCTGACTGTCGACAACGGCAAGCTGATGCGGCTGAAGGCCAGGACCCCCGACCTGCGCCTGGCCCAGGGGGAGACGCAGGCCACGGGTCTGGCCGCCACCCTCGACCTGACCACCACCGGCGACCGCGTGGCGCTGGGGCTGAACCTGCGCGCCGCCGACCTGTCAGGCCCGGTCGTGTCAGGCCGCAATGCCCGCATCGGCCTGATCGCCGACTTGCCCTATCCGGACCTGAAGACCCGACGTGGCGACGGCCGGGCCTCGTTCGACCTGTCGATGACCGGGGACGCCCTGGGCGTCGGCGGTGTGGCCACGTCTTCGCCCAATGCGCGCCTGACGTTCAGCGGCCAGACCACCGGCTGGATCGAGACCTTCCGCATCGCCGGCGACCTGACCGGGACCTTGCGCGCCGCCGCTGTGACCGGGGAGGGTCTATCCGCCACTGCACCGAACCTGGGCCTGACCGCGACCCGGCTCGACCTGTCGCGCCAGAACGCGGGCGACCTCACGTGGTCGGCGACCGGCCCGGCGACGCTGACAGCGACCCGCGCCTCTGCGGGTGAACTGACCCTTGCCGATCTCGCCGTCCGGTCGTCGACGCTGGCGTTCGGCGGGCGCGGTGCAGGTTTCGAGGCCACCGGCCCTGTGGTCCTGACCGCCGCGACGGCCACCTTCGGCGATCTGAACCTGACGGGTCTCAACGGCACGGCCGATCTGGACATGATCCAGGGGGACCAGACCCTCATCCAGGCCACGGGCGCGCTCAAGAGCTCCGGTGGTCGCTGGCCCCTGTTCGGCCCGATCGGGCCCGACGACGTGCCGGAGCTTGCCGCCATGAAGGCCGCGCTCGGCGACTTCGCCGTCGACCTGCCGTCATTCCGTCTCAGCGCGGGCACGCTCGGAACCCGGATCGACCTGACCGCCCCGGCGCGCCTGACGCCCCGTAACGGCGGTGTCCTGACCGTCCTGCCCGTCGCCCGCCCGATCTTCTCGGCCGCGCCCGGTGAGCTCGGCGGTGGCGCGCTGAAGGTCACGGCGACGCGTGGCCGGGGCCTGCCCGAGGCGACCTTCGACGTGCCCGACTGGCGGCTGACCCCCGGCGGCTTCTCCGCCCGCCTAGACGGCCGCGCCAGGCTCGACTTCGGCCTCGCCCAGGGCCTCGACGTCACCACCTCCGGCACGTTGTCCACCGATCGCGGCGTCCTGACCTATGCCGCCGCCCGCTGCCTCGACGTCGTGGTCGAACGGCTGGAGCTGGGCGAGAACGACGTGTTCGACGTCGCGGGCCAGGCCTGTCCGGCAGGCCGTCCCCTCGCCGAGGTCCGCGATGGACGCTGGCGCGCGGACCTCGGCCTGAAAGCCTTCTCGGCCAGGGCCCCCTTCCTAGCCCTCGACGTCGACCGGATCGAGGGGACGGCGGCCGTGACCGGATCGCCCTCGGGCATCGGCCTGACCGCCGACATCGCCTCCGCCCGCGTCAACGACGCCACCACGCCGCGCCGCTTCAACCCCCTGTCCGCCTCGGGTTCGGCCACTCTGAGCGGCGAGAGCTGGACCGGCGGCTTCGACCTGGTCTCAGGCCAGACGCCCATCGCCCATCTGGACCTGACTCACGACGGCCTGACCGGGCGCGGCGGCGTGGAGATCGACACCGGAACGCTCACCTTTGCCCCCGGCGGCCTCCAGCCCGTCGATCTGACGCCGCTCGTCGCCGGGATCGTCAGCCCGCCGGTCACCGGCTCGGCGGCCTTCAAGGGCCAGTTGGCCTGGGATCCTGCGCTTCCGGAGGGCATCAGCTCCGGCCGCCTGACTGTGCCCGGGATCGATTTCACCTCCCCCGCCGGGCCGGTGCAGGGTCTGCGCGGCACCATTGACTTCACCAACCTCGCCCCGCTGACCACGGCACCGGGCCAGATCCTGCATGTCGACAAGCTGGTGACGATCACCGACCTGACCGATCTCGACGTCAATTTCGCGCTCGGCAAGGCCGCCGTCACCGTCTCGGGGGCCGAGATTCAAGTTGCGGGCGGCTTCATCCGCATCGAGCCCTTGCTGCTGCCGCTCGACCGGACGACCCCCTTCGACGGCGTCATCGTCTTCGACCGGGTCCAGCTGGGCGAACTGGTCAAGGGGGCCGGGTTCGACGACAAGGTGGCGCTGGACGCCGTCGTCTCCGGCCGCCTGCCCTTCACCTACGATCCTGTCGCCGGCGTTCGCATCCAGGCCGGAACCCTGGCCGCCGTCCAGCCCGGCCGTCTGTCGATCCAGCGCGAGGCCCTGTCGGGGATCGAGGCTGGGGGCGGGGGCGCCATCCCGCCCGGTACGGTCGAGGACCTCGCCTATCAGGCCATGGAAAACCTGGCGTTCGACACCCTGTCGGCCAATGTGAACAGCGAGGGCGACGGCCGGGTCCGGCTGATGTTCGCCATCAAGGGTCGCCACGACCCGCCCGAGCGTCAGGAGCTGCGCCTGACCATCCCCGAGCTGATCAGCCGCCAGTTCCTGAACCGGCCCCTGCCGTTGCCCAGTGACACGGGCATCGACCTGAACCTGAACACCACATTGAACCTGAACGAGGTGGTCGGTGACCTCTTGGCCATCAACCGCGCCCGCAACGCCGCACCGGCCACGCCATCGGGAACATCGCCCTTACCTTGACCGTTAGACCCGCATAGACGTTCAGATCGCATTCACCGCTCGCGGCGCACTGAAGCCTACGAACCGTCGATCCTGGAGACCCCCCGCCATGACGCCGCCAAAGAGCTTTCCCCGCCGCCTCGCCTTCGCGGCCCTGGCCTCGACCGTGATGGTCGGGGGTCTGGCTGCCTGCACGCCCACGATCCGCCTTCAGGTCGATCCGATCCAGATCAATGCGACGCTGGACGCCAACGTCCGCATTCGCCTCGATCAGGAGCTTCAGGACCTGCTGCGCGAAAACCCGAACCTGTTCTGATCGAAAGATGATCACGATGAACCGCAATCTCCTCGCCGCCGCCTTCGCCGTCCTGGCGCTGGGTTCGGCCGCCGTCACGGTATCGGCCCTAGTCCCAACACCGGCCATGGCCCAGACCTCGGCCCAGAAGGCCCTGATCGACGCCGCCAAGGCCCAGGGCGTGGTCGGCGAACAGGCCGACGGCTTCCTCGGCTTCCGCACCGCCTCGTCGGACTCAGCCCTGCGCGACGCCGTTACGACCACCAACTCGGCTCGCCGCGCCGCCTATGCCCAGAGCGCGGCCGGGGCCGGCACCACGGCGGACGTCGCCGGCGTGCGCATGTTCGAGACCCTGATCCAGGCCCGCATCCCCTCGGGCCAGTGGTACCGCAACGCCTCGGGCACCTGGGTCCAGAAATAGGCTCACCCGCCCGCGACCCCCGAACCGCGACCATGCGGCCGCCGACAGGCCCCGCATGATCTGATAGGACAGACGGCATGGATCACCCTGCCGTCCGTTTTGTGTTGCGCCTGTTGCTGGCCATGGTGGTGGCGGCGGCCGGAACCGGAGCCATCGCCGGCTTCTGGACCCTGATCGGCGGTGGCGAGCTGACGATCCACGGCTGGATCGCCCTGACCCTGGGCGTTCTGGGCACCATCGGCCTGACCTGGGGCCTGATGGGCCTGGCCTTCCGCTCCCACCGCGATGGCTGGGACGACCGCGTCGACAACTCGCTGGATCCGGGGCGGGAGGGGGAGGATTAAGCTCCCGCCAGCGCCGGCAGAAACAACTGCTCCGTCAGCGCCCGCACCACCGGCGTCGCCACAGCGTCGCCCATCAGGGTCAGCGCCCCGCTCTCGCTCCCCGGCAGGCGAAAGTCGTCGGGAACCCCCATCAGACGAGCCGCCTCGCGCCCGGTCATCCGCCGCGCCCGCACCCGCCCGGCCTCGCAGACCAGGACGTACTGCCGCGACGACCCGCCCGACGGCGTCCTCAGACATCCCGCCAGCCCGTCCAGACGCACCTCCAGCCGCTGGACCTTGACGCCCGCCTCGACCCGGACCCGCCGGAAGGCCGCCGCCACCCGACGCTCGCCCGATGCCGCCGCCGCGTCCAGCCGCGCGCGGTGCAGGGGCGCGGTCAGGGCCAGCAGGCGTTCGGTCTGGGCCGCGTCGAACCAGTTCACCGCCGCGTCCGGCTCCAGCACACCGGTCAGATCGACATTCCGCCTGGGCGGTTCAGCCAGCCGCCACCAGGCCCAGGCCGCCCGCACCCGGTCGGGCAGGACCGCATGGGCGGCCATCAGTCGCCGCGAATGGAATGGGGCGACCGGTCTCGGCCCCTCCGCTCCCGTCACGCCGCGCATCCCGATGATGAACAGACGGGGCCGCGACTGGGGCAGCCAGGCCGCCGCATCGACCTCCAGCGCTCCGACCGTATAGCCCGCCTCGACCATGGCCCCACAGACGGTGGCGAAGTCCCGTCCCCGACCCGAGGTCAGCAGGCCGACCACATTTTCGACCACCACGATGCGCGGGCCCCGTCTCTCCGCGTCCAGCCCCTGCATCAGCCGCCAGAACCCCCAGAAGGCCCCCGACCGCCGCGCCTCCAGCCCGCCCCGCGCGCCGGCCAGGCTGACGTCCTGGCACGGCGACGAGGCCCAGCACAGGTCGGGCGTCCCCGGCAGGTCTGCGACCGCCAGGTCCCAGACGTCGCCCTCGTGCAGCGGGACGTCTGGATGATTGTCGCGAAACGCGCGCGCCTTCATCGGCGACAGATCATTGGCGAAGTTCATCTGAAACCCTCGCCCCCCGGCAGTCAGCCCGATCCCCGCCAGCCCGCCGCCCGCGAAGAACTCGAACGCCGTCGGTCGTGTAGGAGTGGGTGGTCGAATCGCCATCCGGGAACCTTAGGCACCGGGCCCGAGGAAGGCGACGCCGAGCCTCTCTCCTTCCTTTCGTCATTGCCGGGCTTGACCGGGCAACAAGGCGGCGCCGAAGGCGATTTGTTCAGACACGGCATTTCAAGGGCTCGTGTGCGCGACAGGTTCGCGCTCTCGCGCGCCGCTGGGTTCCGGGTCTCCGCTGCGCTGCGCCCGGAATGACGAAATTAGAGATGAGGCCTTAGCTTGAACGCGACGGCATCCGCAGTCACCATGGCTCGAGCACCAAGGACCACCTCATGCGCCCCATCGCCGCCGCGCCCTTCATCGCAGTTCTCGCCCTCGCCGCGTGTTCGGAACCGGCGTCGCAGCCCACCTCTGCCCCCGCGCCCGCACCGGCCGCCGCGACCTTGGCCGGTGTCGATCTCAACCAGCCGGTTCGGGCGCTGGGCACCGAACCCTTCTGGGGCGTCGAGATCACCGCCTCGGCGATCACTTACACCAGCATCGAGGGCCCGCCGCAGACGGGCACCAACTCCGGCCCGACGCTCCAGGGCACGACCGCCACCTATGCCTCGACCATCGGCGACCAGCCCATCGAGATCACCCTGATCGCCACCGAATGCTCGGATGGCATGAGCGACCGCACCTATCCCCTGACCGCCATGGTCAAGCTGGGCGGCGAAACCCTGAACGGCTGCGCGGCGTCCAAGGCCGCGCTGGAGGCCCAGCCCCCGGCCTAACCGCCCAGCAAGGCCCCAACCCCCGGCACCGTCTTGACCGCCTCCCCCAGAGGATCTGCCCCCGTCACCGTTCGCAGCCGGTTGCGCGCGGCGGGTAGCAGCCGCTTCAGCTCATCGCGCCCGACGCCGACTTTCTCCAGCCGCCCCAGCACGGCCATGGCGTCGGCGATCGCCTTGCCCGACAGACCCCCGGCGCTCTTCATCAACCCGCCCATCAGCCCCCCGCGCGGCGGCTTCGCCTCGTCGGACAAGGCCGCCTCACGCGCGCCCGACACGGCCGCATAGACCGCCGCCATCGCCTCCGGCTCGGCATGTTTCTCCAGCAATCCCAAGGCGCTGACCAGTGCAGCGCGGGCCTGTTCCGGGGTCAGTCCGGCCTTGTCGGCGGCGGCTGAGATCAGGTCGTCGAGGGGAATCATCGTGCTCATGGCCTCGCCTTAACGGTTCTCAAAGCGTGTGGCTCCTACAGTGTGCGCATGACCCAGCTCAGCCCTGCGGCCCCGGCCGACCTCCGCTCCCTGACCGCGCTTCGCTTCGTCGCCGCCATGTGGGTCGCCGTTTACGCCCTGTGGGACAATCTGGCGGTCGGTTTCCGGCCCGACCTGGTGGCCAAGGGCTACCTCGGCGTCGAACTGTTCTTCGTCCTGTCAGGCTTCATCCTGTGCCACGTCTATCTGGCGGCGCATGGCGAGAAACGGTTCAGCTATCGCGACTTCCTGTGGGCCCGGGTCGCGCGGGTCTATCCGCTCCATATCGCGACCCTGGTCGGGGTCGGGTTCTTGGGTGCCGCCGCCTTGATCGCCGGCATGAGCATCGACGGCAATGTGCTGAGCTGGGCCGCGCTGCCCGCCAACATCGCCATGGTCCATGCCTGGGGCCTGTCGCCCGAGGCCGGGTGGAACCACCGGTCCTGGTCGATCTCGGCCGAGTGGTTCGCCTATCTGCTGTTCCCGGCCTTCGCCTTCGTGGCATGGAAACTGCGCCGCGTCCCCGGCGTCGCCATCGCAGGGGCCCTGGCCATGATCGCCGGCCTCTATGTCGGCTTCAACGCCGTCGCCGGCTTTCCCCTGACCGAGGCGACCTTCCAGTGGGGCGCGCTGCGCATTGTCCCCTGCTTCGCCTACGGCTGTGCCCTGTATCTGGCCTTCCGCAAGGCCCCCCTGCCGGCACCCGGCCTGATCGCCCTGGCCTCGACCGCCGCCCTGATCGGAGCGGCCGCCTTGAATCTCTGGGACGGCTTCATCGTCGCCATCGCGGGGCTGCTGATCCTGTCGCTGGCCTCGCTGCCCAATGCCCGCGCCGGCTGGCTGGCGTCAAAGCCCGCCGTGTATCTCGGAGAGATCAGCTACGCCGTCTATATGGTGCTGGTGCCGTGGCAGTTGCTGGCCGTGAACCTTGCGGCCAAGGCGACGAACGCCCCCGACAAGCATCTTCAACTTTTTGTGTGGCTGGCGGTTCTGGCGGCTTTGCCGGTGGTCGCGGCGGTGGCCTATCACCTAGTGGAATACCCGTCACGGCGGGCTATCCGGGCCTGGGCGGCGCGCCCCTCAAAGTCGGTCAAGCGCGACAAGACCGCGCAGCAACCCGCCTAAAACAGGGCTTCCCCTGCTGCGCGAGTCCCGGTTAAGGATGTCGTGGGCGTAACAATCGGACACAAACCCAGCATGAAGAAACGCATTGCTGCCGCCGTGGTTGCGGCCTGTCTCGGATTTGGCGCGGTCGGCGCGCCCGTCTCCGCCTCTGCAGACAGCCCCTACTGGCAGTGCGTGACCTTCGCGCGGATGTTTTCCGGCATCAACATCTTCGGCGACGCCTGGACCTGGTGGAGCCAGGCGACTTCGAAGTTCCGCACCGGCAATGCGCCCGAAACCGGTGCCGTCCTGGTCTTCCGCCCCGAGGGCCGGATGAGCCGGGGCCATGTCGCCGTCATCTCCAACGTCCTGACCGACCGCGTCGTTCAGGTGACCCATGCCAACTGGGGCGGAAGCCGCGGCCGGGTCGAGGAAAACGTCACCGTCGTCGATGTTTCGGGCAACAACGATTGGAGCCAGGTCAAGGTCTGGTACAACCCGATCCATGATCTGGGCACGACCGTCTATCCGACCTATGGATTCATCTACAAGAACGCGGCCGATCCGGTTAACCCGTCGGCTTCCGTGCTTCAGACGGCCTCGCTTGGCGGCTCCGCCGGCCAGCCCTGAGGCCCAACTGGCCCCAAGGGGTCAGGCATGATCCGCGTCTATCGCTCGGGGTGCAGCCATTGCGATGCGGTCGTCGCCGAGCCGTCCGACTGGGCCCTTCCCCAAGACGCCATCTGGATCGATCTCGTCGATCCCACCCCTGAAGAAGACAAGGCGGTCGAGGTCGCCCTGTCGCTCTCGATCCCCACGCGGGCCGAGATGGCCGAGCTGGAGGCCTCCAGCCGTCTGTACCGCGAAGGCGGCGCCACCTACGTCACCGCCGACATCATCCACAACGGTGACGGCGACATGCCCAGCGTGGATCCGGTGACCTTCGTCGTGACCCAGGGCCCCCTGGTCACGATCCGCTATTTCGACCCCAAGCCCTTCGCCATCCTGGCCGACCGCATCGAGCGCGACCCCGAACTGTGCAGCTCGGGCGCCGACATGTTCCTGCACCTCATGGAGGCGATCATCGACCGCGCCTCCGACATCCTGTCGATCAACGCCGCGCGAGTGGAGGGCATCTCCAACCATGTCTTCGCCGAGGGCAAGACCGTCGGCTTCCAGCGGCTGATCGGCAAGCTGGGCCGGGCCCATATCGTCAACACCCGCATCGAACAGAGCCTGGCGGGTCTGGCGCGGGTCTTCGCCTATGTGTCGCTGGACGAGCGGATCGAGCATGTCCCGGATGCCCGCGACCACCTGCGCTCCCTGTCCGGCGACGCCGCCTCTCTCCTGCAGCACAACCAGTCGGTGGCGGCCGGGATCAATTTCCAGCTCAGTGCCGCCCTGGGACTGATCAACATCGACCAGTCGTCGATCGTGAAGGTCTTTTCCGTCGCCACGACCTGTCTGATGCCGCCCACCCTGATCGGTGCCATCTACGGCATGAATTTCGATCACATGCCCGAGCTCCGTTGGATCGACGGCTACCCGCTCGCCATCCTCGCCATGGTCATCTCGGGAATTGCGCCGTTGCTGTGGTTCAGGCGGAAGGGGTGGCTTTAGAGCCTACCATTGCGGCTGGATCGACAGCTGGAAGGCGACCAGCCCCTCCGACACGTCGCGGTCGAAGCCCTCGCCGCCGCGCAGGCCCTCAGCCTTGAGCTCGCGGTAGACGACGCCGAATGAGCCCTGCATCGCCCCACGCCGATAGGCCACGCCGATCGAGGCGTCGCCCAGGAAGGATCCCTTGTCCTGGCTCATGCCGGATCGGGCATAGTCGCCGTCGCGGGTGCGAGCGAAATTGTAGCCGACCGCCCGCCCTGAACCTGCCGCATAAAGATACCACCGCGCCCGGTCACCGAACCTCTGATGACCGCTGGGGGCCAGCCGGTCCAGGTTGTCGCCGATCCTGAGCGTGGCACCCGCCTCGGCCGATCCGCCGTCGCCGCCGACCCCGAACCCGGCGTGGGGCGTCAGGCTGACCTCCAGACCCGAGCGCGTATAGCCCCGCGCCACCGACCAGCCGCGCGTGAACGAGACGTCATAGGCATCGATGTCGAAGGCGTCGCGATCGCGCGCCGTGACCGGCAGGGGCGACCCGTCGGCCCGGCGCAGCGTGCCTCGCGTGGTCAGCCGTACCCGGTCAGAATGGCGCCCGCTGTCGAACCAGGCCTCGGAACGCTGGGTCGCCGCCAGGCCGTCGAACCGGTCCGGCACGCGCGCGCCGAAGACGTTCGCGGTCACGGCCGAGGACGACAGGACCGGCGAGGGGCTCTGGAACTCGATCGCACCGCCGAATGCCCGCTCGGGCTGGACACGGAAGGCCGAAGGCTGGGCGAGCGTGGCGGCGGGTCCGGTCGAAAACGCCGCGTCAGTCAGGGGCGCTGCGACCACCTGGGCCCGTTGTCGCGCGGCTTGCAGGTTGGCGACCTCCTGGGCCCGGGCCCAGTCAGGGTTGAGAGTCGTCTGCGCCGTCGCCCCGGTCACCGAGACCAGAAACGCGGTCAATCCGCACGCGATACTCGACAGACGCCCCAACGGTCCCCTCACCGCCCGTTAACGTTGCGTTTACCCTGACCTAGAAAGGGCCGACCGCCAACAGACAAAATTACGATGCATTCCTGACACCTTCGCAACGCGAAGGGTCAGGGTGGGGTTCCGCAGTGTTCTTTCGCCTTGCGACGGGGTGGAAAAGCTACGCCAGCGCCGCTTCGGACGCGGCGATGCGGCTGGCGGCGTGGACGACGGCAGCGATACGCAGGGCGGCCTGGATCTGGGTCGAGGGGACGGCGTGTTTCTTCAGTTCGCCTTCGTGGGCGTCGAGGCATGCGCCGCAGCCGTTGATGGCGCTGACCGCTGTCGACCACAGTTCGAAATCGATCTTCTCGACCCCCGGATTGGCCAGGACATTCATCCGCAGGCGCGCCGGCAGGGTGGCGTACTCGTGGTTCTTCATCAGGTGAAGCGACCGGTAGTAGATGTTGTTCATGCCCATGATGGCGGCGGCGGCCTTGGCCGCGTTCATGGCCTCGGGCGACAGTTTCTCGGCGGCGGCGGCCTCGATCGCCTTGACCACGGGCACGACGCCGATGGCATGGGCCGAGGCCAGGAAACAGCCCCACTTCTGCTGCTCGGTCAGCAGGGTCTCGTTCGCCAGCGAGGACAGGTTCAGCGAGATGTCCTTGGCATAGGCGGGCAGGAGGTCGCGGACGGCGTCGATGGACATGATGAATCCCTTGGTGGGCTATCGTTCGCGGCGCGGCCGCTTACTGCTTGAGCCCGTTTCGTGATGGAAGAAAAAAGGCGACGACGGATGCCCGCCGCCGCCTTCTGCTTTCGGGTCGCTCAGCCTGCCTTTACGCAGCGAGCGTTTCGCCACCGACGGCGCGGTTGCAGGCGCACAGTTCGTCGGTCTGCAGGGCGTCGACGACACGCAGGGTGTCTTCCGGCGCGCGGCCGACGTTCAGGTTGGTGACATAGACGTGCTGCACGACATTGTGCGGGTCGACGACGAAGGTGGCGCGGAGGGCGACGCCTTCGGCCTCGTCCAGAATACCCAGGGCGCGGGCGAACTTGCCGCCGGTGTCGGCGAACTGCCAGATCGGCAGCTTGTCGAGGTCAGCATGGTCGCGGCGCCAGGCCAGCTTGCAGAACTCGTTGTCGGTCGAGCCACCCAGAACGATGGTGTCACGATCCTCGAAATCCTTGCCCAGCTTGGCGAAGGCGGCGATTTCGGTCGGGCAGACGAAGGTGAAGTCCTTCGGGTAGAAGAAGATGACCTTCCACTTGCCCTCGAAGGAGGTCTCGGTCAGGGCCTCGAACGCCGAGACGCCGCCCTCTTCGTGGGAATTGAAGCCGGGCTTCACGCCGGTGATCTTGAAGGAAGGCAGGGTTTCGCCAACGCCGAGCATGGGTCTCTCCGATTGAAAATAAGGGACGGCGACGGGGGAGGTGTCGCCGATGCGGCCCAGATGGGCCTTCGCACCTGCGAAGTCAAATCGATCGTTTTGCATCGCAACATAGATTCAAATTATATGAAACTGAGCGTCCGAAAGCCTCGCTTTCATAGATTTTCCTACGGCTGTGTGAAAACATTATCGATTTTGCTTTCCTCAAAGACGAGCCTAGCGTCACCGCCAACGGCCCAAAAACACCCGGAGGACATCATGGACGGCGAACAGGCTCCCACCCCCCTCAATGACCCCAGGAAGGAGCCGGCGGCGCTGCGCTCCCTGCTGGGGCGGACCAACCGCGACTGGTGGCCCAACCAGATCGCGATGGACATCCTGCATCAGCAGGGCAAGTCGGGCGACCCGATGGGCGACGGCTTCAACTATGCCGAGGCGTTCAAATCTCTGGACTATGTGGCGGTCAAGCGCGACCTGACCGCCCTGATGACCGACAGCCAGCCTTGGTGGCCGGCCGACTACGGCCATTACGGTCCGTTCTTCATCCGCATGGCCTGGCACTCGGCAGGGACCTATCGCACCGGCGACGGGCGCGGCGGCGCGGGCGCGGGTCAGCAGCGGTTCGCGCCGCTGAACTCCTGGCCCGACAACGGCAACCTGGACAAGGCACGCCGTCTGCTGTGGCCGATTAAGCAGAAGTACGGCTCCAAGCTCAGCTGGGCCGATCTGATGATCCTGGCCGGCAATGTCGCCATCGAGTCGATGGGCGGACCGGTCTTCGGCTTCGGCGGCGGCCGCGCCGACGTCTGGGAGCCGGAGAAGGACGTCTACTGGGGCACCGAAGAGAAGTGGGTCGGCGAGGAGGGCAATGAGACCCGGATCCAGCCCGACAAGGATATGGCGCTGGAGGCTCCGCTGGCCGCGATCCAGATGGGCCTGATCTATGTGAACCCCGAAGGCCCCGGCGGCGTGCCCGAAGCCTTGCAGTCAGCCCGCGACATCCGCGAGACCTTCGCCCGCATGGGGATGGACGACGTCGAGACGGCGGCCCTGACCGCAGGCGGTCACACCTTCGGCAAGGCCCACGGCGCAGGTGACGCGTCCAAGGTCGGTATCAGCCCGGAGGGTGCCGACATCGCCCAGCAGGGCATGGGCTGGATCTCGGGCCACGAGAGTGGCATCGGCGACCACACCATCACCTCCGGTATCGAGGGGGCCTGGACCCCCACGCCAATCACCTGGGACATGACCTATTTCGACATGCTGCTGGACCACGACTACGAACTGGTCCGCTCGCCTGCGGGCGCGAAACAATGGCAGCCGGTCGGCAATCCGCCCGAGACCCTGGCCCCCGCCGCGCACACCCCGGGCAAGCGCGTGCCGACGATGATGACCACGGCCGACATGGCCTTCAAGGTCGACCCGGCCTACCGGGTCATCATGGAGCGGTTCCGCGCCGATCCCGCCTATTTCGGCGACCAGTTCGCCCGCGCCTGGTTCAAGCTGTGCCACCGCGACATGGGTCCCAAGGTCCGCTACCTCGGGCCGGAAGTGCCCGCCGAGGACCTGATCTGGCAGGACCCGATCCCGGCCCACACCGGCCCGCTGATCGGCGAGGCAGACATCGCCGCGCTGAAATCCCGGATCGCCGCGTCCGGCCTGTCGGTCGCCGAACTGGTCACCACGGCATGGGCCGCCGCTGCCACCTATCGCGGTTCGGACCATCGCGGTGGCCCGAACGGCGGACGTCTGCGGCTGGCACCTCAGAAGGACTGGGACGTCAACGAGCCGGCCAAGCTGGCCAAGGTTCTGGCGGTCTATGAGGACATCAAGGCCTCGTCGGGGACCAACGTCTCCATCGCCGACCTGATCGTCCTGGGTGGCTCCGTCGGTGTCGAACAGGCGGCCAAGGCGGCCGGCCACACCGTCGACGTGACCTTCACCCCGGGTCGCACCGACGCCTCGGCCGAACAGACCGACGTCGAGGGTTTCGCCGTTCTGGAGCCCAAGGCCGACGGCTTCCGCAACTATCTGTCGGTGCGCTTCAACGTGCCGACCGAGGAACTGCTGGTGGATCGCGCCCAGCTGCTGAACCTGACGGCGCCCGAGATGACTGTCCTCGTCGGCGGTCTGCGGGTACTGGGGGCCAACCACGGCGCGTCGAAGCACGGCGTCTTCACCGACCGTCCGGGCGTCCTGACCAACGACTTCTTCGTCAACCTGCTGGACATGAAGACCGGCTGGAAGAAGGTCGACGGGGAGGGTGACGAGACCTTCGTCGGCACCGACCGGATCACCGGCGAACAGCACTGGACCGCGACCCGCACCGACCTGGTGTTCGGCTCCAACTCCCAGCTGCGCGCCCTGTCGGAGGTCTATGCCTCGGCAGACGCCGACGAGAAGTTCGTCAGGGACTTCGTCAAGGCCTGGGTCAAGGTCATGAACCTCGACCGCTTCGACCTCAGCGGGTCGGAACTGGCCAGGGCCGCGGCCTGAGCCACCGAATCTCCTCCCTCTGCGGTGCAGGGGGAGGAGATATCGTTTAGCGGAACGGCGGCTCGTCGAAGGCGCGCAGCTTCCTGGAATGCAGGCCCGCGCCCTCGCCGCGCATCAGGTCGATGGCCTTGATGCCGATCTGGAGGTGTTCGGAGATCGAGCCTTCGTAGAAGCGGTTGGCCTGACCCGGCAGCTTGATCTCGCCGTGCAGGGGCTTGTCCGACACGCACAGCAGGGTGCCGTAGGGCACGCGGAAGCGGTAGCCCTGCGCCGCGATGGTGGCGCTCTCCATGTCGATCGCGACGGCCCTGGACTGGTTGAAGCGCAGTGCGGATTTGGAATAGCGCAGCTCCCAGTTCCGGTCGTCGGTGGTCACCACGGTGCCGGTGCGCAGGCGGCGCTTGATCTGTTCGCCCGGCATGCCGGAGACGACCTTGGCGGCGTCATAGAGGGCGCGCTGGACCTCGGCGATCGAGGGGATGGGGATGTCCGGCGGCAGGACCGCGTCCAGCACATGGTCGTCCCTCAGATAGGCGTGGGCTAGGACGTAGTCGCCGATGGTCTGTGACGGCCTCAGGCCTCCGCAGTGACCGATCATCAGCCAGACGTGGGGCCGGGTCACGGCCAGGTGGTCGCAGATGGTCTTGGCGTTCGACGGCCCGACCCCGATGTTGACTAGGGTGATGCCGTTCGAGCCCGGAGCCGTCAGGTGATAGGCCGGCATCTGGTGCTTCTTCCAGGCCGCATCCATGACCGCCATCTCCGGGTCGGCCGTCTCGGCGGTGATCACCACCCCGCCCGCGCACGACAGGCTGTTGTAGGGGGTCGAGGGATCGCGGACCTGCTCCACCGCCCAGCGCACGAAGTCGTCCACATAGCGGTTGTAGTTGGTGAACAGGATGTAGGACTGGACGTGCTCGACCGGGGTGCCGGTGTAGTGCCGCAGCCGTGCCAGGGAGAAGTCGGTGCGCAGGCCGTCGAACTGCGACAAGGGGAAGTCCTCGCCCAGGTCGAACAGGCCATCGGAGATCTCGTCGCCGATATGGGCCAGGTCGGTGGTCGGCAGGTAACGTGCCACCGCCGCCGTCTGGGACGGGTCCAGCACCACGTCGGAGCCGTCGAGCACATAGGGGAAGGGGATCTCCTGATCCGACGGCCCGACCTCGAAGGTGGCGCCGTAGTCCTGTTCCAGCAGGGTCAGTTGTTCGAGCAGATAGGGCCGGAACAGGTCGGGCCGGGTCACGGTCGTCGAATAGACCCCCGGTCGCGACATCCGCGCATAGGCCCGCTGGGCCAGGTTCAGGGGCCGGTCGCCGAACCAGCTGACTTTCAGCGAGGGATAGGAGAAGATCCCGGCGGCGCGGGCGGCGGGCTCGACCCGTTCGCCGGTGGCGAGGAAGGCCCGGGCTGCATCACGCAGCGACTGCACGGACTGGAAGTAGAGGGTTTCGAGGCGATCCAGCGCCGCCTCAGCCGTCATGCGGCTCGTCATTGTTTCTGTCATGGCCGCTTGTAGCGGACGATCATGACCTTGGCGAGACGGCGAAGCTTCGCTTCGCCTGACTTGTTGGGGCGCTGACGCGCCGCGCTACCGCTCGGCTCGCCCCCGGGTCCGATCTTCGATCGGCGCGAGGACAGGCTCTGCCTCGCTGCTTGAGCGCGGGGGGCCTACCGGTCCCGCAGTCGGGCGTCGGAGACGACCAGTGCGTCGCCCTCGATGGCGAAGTCGATCAGGGCGTGGCCGCCGGTGCCGCAGCAGCCGGCGTCGCCGTCACGGAACATCTCGGTCAGGGCGATCATCTCCTCATAGTCGATGCGGACGCGGCCGAAGGCGTTCAGGCCCGGCAGCTTTTGGGAGACCTGGTCGCGCCAGCTCCAGCTGTCGATCTGGGTCAGGGGCCGTTCGGCACCCGGGGTCCAGCGGAAGATCAGGTCGGCGTCCGACCGCCCGGCGCCCATGCTGCGGCCGGGGATGGCGATGTAGACGTTGTCTGCGCCCCCGAACACTACGGGGGCGCTGTAGCGCGACCCCTGCCAGGCCCAGGCGACGGGTTCGAGCCGGCCGGAGGTCTCGGTGAAGAAGACGATGCCCGACGTGCCGCCGTCCTCGGGGGTGAAGCCGGCCTGGATCTGCCAGAACAGGCGCGGTCCTTCATGCGGGACCAGCCAGCCGCCCTCGGTGGTGCGACAGTTCCGGAGCGCGCCCAGGTCCACGCAGTCGCCGATCGCGTCTTCCAGAGGGGCGGCGGCCGTCGTCGCCCGCAGGTCCACCTCGGCGGCGGCCAGCAGCCGGCCGAGCCGATCCTCGTCGGAGGCCAGACGGACCTCGGCATCGGGGGTCTCGGCCCGTTCACGCAGATATTCGGCCTGGTCGCGGCGCAGGCTCAGAGGCGTGGAGCTGTGCAGCAGGGCGGCCTGATAGGCGCTCTCGACCGTCGCGGGGGCGGCCGACTGGGCCCCGGCGCAGGCGGGGGCGAGCAACAGAACGATCAGCGGTAACAGGCGCATGGACAGACCCTCCGCAGCCCTTGTGGGCCACGGCACCGGTCCGCGCTACTGACGACGCCTGACGGCCGCGATGGCCTAGAGGGTCAGGCCGTGCTCGCGGGCCAGGTCGGCCAGGCTGACCATGGGGCGGGGGCCCCAGTGGGCGATGACCTCGGACGCGGCCAGCGAACCCAGCCGGGCCGACTGTTCCAGGGTCAGGCCACGGGCGAGGCCCAGCAGGAAGCCGGCGGCGTACTGGTCACCCGCGCCGGTGGTGTCGACCACCTTGGCGACCGGATAGGCGGCCACCGCGACGCGATCGTCGCCCGAGATGACGACAGAGCCCTCAGGCCCGCGGGTGACGGCGGCGACCTCGACCATGGAGGCCAGTTTCGCGGCGGCGGCGTCGAAGTCTTCGGTCTCGAACAGGGCGCCCAGTTCAGCCTCATTGGCCAGGACGATGTCGGCGGAGGCCTCGATGAAGGCCAGCAGTTCGGCGCGCCAGCGGGCGACGACGAAGGTGTCCGACAGGGTGATGGCGACCTTGCGGCCCGACGCGTGGGCGGCCGCGGCGGCGGCCTCGAAGGCGGCACGGGCCGGGGCCGGGTCGAACAGATAGCCTTCCAGATAGACGATGGCCGAGGCGGCGATCAGGTCGGTGTCGATGTCCGAGGCGTCCAGCTGGTTGGCGGCCCCCAGGAAGGTGCACATGGTGCGCTGGCCGTCGCCCGTGACGTTGATCAGGCAGCGGCCGGTGCCGGCCCCGCCGACCAGTTCGGGGGTGTCGAAGTGGACGCCGGCGGCACGGATGTCGTGGCTGAAGACGCCGCCCAGGACGTCGGGGGCGACCTTGCCGATATAGGCCGCACGTCCGCCGAAGGAGCCGACGCCGGCGACGGTGTTGCCGGCCGAGCCGCCCGAGGCCTCGATGCCCGCTGCCATGGCGTCGTACAGGGCCGCGCCCTGGGCCTCGTCGATCAGGGACATGGAGCCGGGGGTCAGGCCCTGGGCGCTCAGGAAGGCGTCGTCGCAGGGGCTGAGGACGTCGACGATGGCGTTGCCGACGGCGCAGACGTCATGGGTGTGGGGCGTGGTGCTGGTCATGATCGCCCCTTAGCCGAGCCCGGCGCCTGAGTCATGCAAAACATATAAGGATCGCCTTATGTGATTGGTCATGGTGGGTGGCGAGGCGGGGACGGCTGGCCTATAGGCCCCTGCATGACCCGTATCGCCGTCCTGACCCCCGACCCCGCCGACCCGTCCTATACCCGCCAGTGGCCCGGCGTGCTGGAGCGGTTGCAGACCGCCCTGGCCGGGGAGGGGGTGGAGGTCGTGCCGACCGCCTGGACCGACCATGTCGACAGCGCCGAGGCCCTGATGGGCTATCCGCTGGTCCTGCCCCTGCTGGCCTGGGGCTATTACAGCGACCACGATCGGTGGTTGACGGCGACGACCCTGTGGGAACAGGCCGGGGTGGCCATGGCCAATCCGGCGAGCGTCCTGGCCTGGAACTCGGACAAGGCCTATCTGCGCCGGATGGCCGAGGCGGGGGTGCCGATCGCCCCGACCCTGTGGAGCGAAACCCCGACGGCGGACCAGATCGCCGCCGCGTTCGACGCCTTCGGGACCGACCAGGTGGTGGTCAAGCCGACCGTCTCGGGTGGGGCCTGGCGGACGCTCAGGGTCGCGCGCGGCGAGGTCGTGGCGACGGTGGACCTGCCCCTGGGGGCGACGATGATCCAGCCCTATCTGCCGACCATCGAGACGGAGGGCGAGACGAGCCTGCTGTTCTTCGGCGGCCGTTTCAGCCATGCGGTGAACAAGCGGCCGGTGAACGGCGACTTCCGCATCCAGGTCCAGTACGGCGGCCAGTACCGCACGCTCGAAACGCCGCCCGCCGCCTGTAGGGCGCTTGCCCAACAGGTGCTGGCGGCGGTCGAGGAGCCGCTGCTCTATGCCCGCATCGACATGGCGCCGGACGAGGCGGGAAACTGGATTCTGATGGAGGCCGAGCTGATCGAGCCGGACTTCTACCTGGGGTCGGACCCGGCGCAAGGGGCGGGATTTGCGGCGGCGGTATGTGAGCGGCTTGGACAGTCCGGACTCGAAAATTAGAGTCCGAAGAGTCCGAAGAGTCCGAAGAGTCCGAAGAGTCCGAAGAGTCCGAAGAGTCCGAATGGTCTGAATCGGCCGGTCGGAAAACATCGACCGTTTCAACCGTTTCAACCGCTTCGGTCGTTCCGGGCTGGCCACGAGGATGTCAAAGACCGCAGTTCAAAGGCTGGTCCTCATCCTACCACGCCCACGACGGGCGCCAGGTCGAAAGGCTGATTTTTAGGCCAATCTCTTGCGGCGCAAGGGATTGGTGGCTCGAAGTTTGAAACCTCGACCGCTCATACTGACCCTTCTTCTCCCGCGCAGCGGGGGAAGTGTCGCGTCCCTGAGCGCAGCGAAGGTAGCGACGATGGGGGCCGTGAGACAGTGGGTCGCGACAGTACCCCCATCGACCCTTGTCTCGCTCCGCTCGACTGCGGCCCACTTCCCCCGCTGCGCGGGAGAAGAACAGCGGGGTCAGGCGGAGCGGATGATCCCGTCCACGACCGCGACCGGCCAGGGCGTCAGCCGCGCGCCTGCGCAGGGACCGCCGACGCATTTCCCGCCGATCGGATCGAACACCGCCCCGTGCCAGCCGCACAGGATGACGCGGCCGTCCGGCGTCAGATAGCGATCCGGCACCACCGCGACCGGAAACCCCATGTGCGGACACCGATCGACCCACCCGGCGACCTCGCCGTCCTTGCGAACCACGAAGCCGTGGAAGAAGGCGTCCCGGATCTGGAGAACGAAGCCGCGCGAACCGGGATCGGCAATGTCGGCCTCTGCGCACAGGGCGACATTGGCCGGGGTGGTCCAGACGCGCTTGCGCTCGGTGGGGATGGGGTCGGTCACGGGATGCGGGTTAGCATGGCCGGGCAGGGGCGCCGAGAGCGGACTCCCGTAGGGACTGCTAGGGGGGAAGCAGACCTCGCCGATCGTCAGAGATACCAGTCCTGGCCGTGATAGAAGCCGCGCGCGGCGTCGGGGTTCAGGTCCAGCATGAACCGCCCGTCGAGCGAAGACAGATTGGACATGAGGTCCTCGCCGAACAGATCGGCCTCATCCACGCCCGGCAGGGTCTGGGGACCAGTGTCCTTTACCGCCGGTTCCTCGCCGATCGCGCCGGTCGCCCACAGGATGTCGGACGCAACCAACGTCGTCGCGGCCAAGCCGATGACCATATCTGTCGAGCCGTTGCCGCCCAGGTCCACGAACAGGAACGACCCACCTTCCAGATAAGCGATGCCGAAGGTGTCAGCCGCACCCGTCCGCACCTGACGCAGATCCAGTCTGTCGGTCCCGGACACGAAGCCGAAAATGCCGTCGGTCGCGGCCGCCGTCGAATCCGAGGCCGCCACATAGACGAAGGTATCCGCGCCCGCATCGCCGAACATGGCGTCAGCGCCACCACCGCCGGTGATGGTGTCGTTGCCGCCACCGCCCGCGATCGGATCGGCCAGCGACGTGCCGACCAGGGTATCCGCCACGCCCGACCCGACCATGTAGATGCCGAAGCCGTTGCCGTAGGTGATGTCGGTCGCCTGCACGGTCCGCTGTGCCGCCGTGGTCAGAAACACGCCCTGAGCCGTCTCGGCGTAGATGAAGCTCGAACCGTTGTCGGATCGAAGGATGCTGATCGAGCGGGCGTTCAAGAGCGACAGGTCAATGCGATCCTGACCCGTGGTGAAATCATAGAGGTTGTCGAAGCCATTGGTCTGGTTGGAGTCGCCCAGCGCCGTGTAACGGAACGTATCTCGTCCCGCCCCGCCTTCGATCGCATCAGCGCCGCCGCCACCGGTGATGACATCGTCTCCACCATTCCCGAGAATAGGATCGGGCGCGTTGGTGCCCTGGATGACATCCGCTTCGGTCGACCCGATTACGAAGACGCCGAAGCTTCCGGTGTAGATGAAATCGGTGCCGTTGAGGTTGGCGTTCTGAACGAAGGCCTGGAATGCGCCAGTCCGGGTTTCGGCAAAGACGACCGATCCACCGCCGGCGATCCGCGCAACCGATATGGACGTCGGGAGCGTGCCGGTCAGATCAATGCGATCCTCGCCGACCAGGAAGTCCGTTATCGTGTCTGACGTGGTCGGACCCGACTCCGATGCGGACTGGTATCGGAAAATGTCGGCACCGGCTCCCCCGGTGAGATTGTCGGCCGCACCTCCGCCGATGAGGACGTCAGCGCCATTGGTGCCTGTAATCACGTCGCTCGACGACGATCCGATCAGGGAAAGTCCGCCGCCAGCGATCACGGCAACCGACCGATCAGAGAACCGCAGTTCCTCCACACCGGTAAGGGTGTCAACTCCGGAAGTCGCGCTCGTGATCGTCAGGGTGCCGTTGGCAAAGCTGATGCTGTGAGCCGCGAATTCGCTGGAGAACTCGGCGATATCCGCTCCAGCGCCCCCGATGATTGTGTCGTTGCCGCCGCCGCCGAAGAGGATGTCGTTGCCTTGCAAGCCGTCGATCACGTTGGCGAACGCATCGCCACGCAGAACGTCATTCAAGTTCGAGCCGCGAATGTTTTCGACTCCGACGATGCTGTCAGATCCGCTGGATGATCCGGTCGCGGTCCCGTTGGAAAGATCGACTGAAACGCCAGATGACGTCGCATCTTCAAAGTTGACGGTATCTACCCCGGCTCCGCCCTGGATGATGTCGTTGCCCGCCCCGCCCGACAGGATATCATTGCCTTCCCCGCCATCGAGCAAGTCTGCACCCGCTGCTCCAGTCAGGGTGTCGTCTCCACCGAACGCAAACAGCTGGTCATTGAACGACGTCCCGACCAGGGTGTCAGACCCCGACAGCAGGTCTTCAATGAAGTTGGTCCGCGTCGTGGAAAGAAACCGAGACGTCGAATAGGCGGCGGAAGAGATGGTGAATGACGATGCACCACCTTGGAAATAGCCCAGGATGGACTCGATCTGTTTCGAAACCGACGTCACGCCGTTGACCGTCGATGAGGAATAGGAGCTGACATCCGTCAGGCTCAGCCTGCGCCCATCGGTTAGCGTGTAGTCGATTCCTGACCCTGCGGTGCGTTCGCTGCCAGTGAAGTATCGCTGGAAGAGGTCGAAGGCCTCACCCTCGTCGAAGATGCCAAACGTCGTGGGATTGAGGATGGCTGCGGCCGAACCGCCAAATTGGATAAGCATGTGTTTTCTCGCCGACTTCTCTACGAACGGTGCTTGAGGACCCTAGATCTCTGGGTTGTTTCCGCAAGGAAATTCTCACTTACGGCGAAGCTTGCGCGGCCATGCGATGGCAGCGGGCGCGAAGGTGGCCAGCCAGCCAGCCAGGCGGACGTAAGCGAGACGGCACATCAAAGGCGACGCGATAGGTCCCAGACGGACAGCCGCGTAAGGCAGGCCGAGCAGAAGGGGCGATACGTCGGCCTTAACTACGGCACCCCCGAGGCGCGGACGTCTGATAGCTCAGGTCCGCAATGGGTCGAAAGCGGACCTCAGCATCAACGCGGAACGCGGGCGTCCGGCGGGTCGAGCCTATTCCCGTTCCGACTTCAGCGGCCTGGACAGCAGGCGTTCGATGACGACGTCGACCGTGGTCTCCCCCGCCAGCACGGCCGCGACGGCTTCGCAGATGGGGGTTTCGACGCCGAGGCGGGCGGCGAGTTCGCGGACGGCGGGGGCGCTTTCGTAGCCTTCGGCGACGGAGCGTTTGCCGGCGAGGGCCTCCTGCACCGTCTGGCCCTGGCCGAGGGCGAGGCCCAGGCTCATGTTGCGCGACTGGGGGCTGGAACAGGTCAGGACGAGGTCGCCCAGACCACATAGGCCGGCGACGGTCTCGGCCTCGGCACCCAGGGCCACGGCGAACCGGGTCATCTCGGCGAATCCCCGGGTGATCAGGGCGGCGTGGGCGCTGCGGCCCAGGCCCCGGCCCTCGACGATGCCGCAGGCGATGGCCAGCACGTTCTTGAGCGCGCCGCCGGCCTCGGCGCCGATCAGATCGGTCGCCAGATAGGGACGGAAGCCGGGGGCAGACAGGGCTTGCATCAGGGCCTCGCCCAAGGCGGCGTCCTCGCAGGCCAGGGTGACGGCGGTGGGCAGGCCGCGCGACACATCGGCGGCGAAACTGGGGCCCGACAGCACGGCGACCGTGGCGTTCGGGATGGTCTCGGCCAGAACCTCGGTCATCAGCTTCAGCGTGCCGCGCTCGATCCCCTTGGCGCACAGGACGATCGGGACGCCCGGCCGGTAATGGGGGGCGAAGGCGGCCATGGTCGAGCGCAGATGCTGGGCCGGGGGGACGGCCAGGATCAGGTCGCACCCGGCCAGATCGGCCAGGTCGGGCGTCACCTGCACATGGTCGTCCAGCGTCACGCCGGGCAGGAAGGCCTCGTTGATCCGACGATCGCGGATGCTCTCGACGACCTCGGGTTCGCGGGCCTGAAGCAGGGTGTCGAGCCCCGCCCAGCCGGTGACCTGGGCCAGGGCCGTGCCCCAGGCGCCCGCGCCGATGACGCCTGCCGTGCGGAATTCCATGGGGCCTCGCGGGACTGTTCGGACGCATCCTAGCGGAGATGCGGGGGGATTTGGCAAATCTCAATTGGTCCCTCTCCCTCTGGGAGGGGGCGCTACGCCTTTGCGCCTTTTCGACCCGGCGCGTGGACGGGATCGGCCAGGGCGCGGGCTTCGTCGAGGGGCCAGCGCGGGCGGGCGGCGGTGTCGATGTCGGACGTCAGGCCGAGCTGCAACCGTTCCGCCCCGGCCAGGGCGATCATGGCGGCATTGTCGGTGCAATAGGCCATGGGCGGGGCGAGGAAGGCGAAGCCGTGTTTCGCCGCGGTCGCTTCCAGCGTGGACCGCACGGTCCTGTTCGCCGCGACCCCGCCGGCGACGACAAAAAGGCGGTGGTCATGCCGCTCGGCATAGGCCTTCATCGCCCGCTCGGACCGTTCAGACAGCTGGCGGGCGATGGCGGTCTGGACGGCGGCGGCGAGGTCGGCGCGGTCCTGGTCGGTCACGCAGGCCTGGGCGAGGCGCGAGGCGGCGGTCTTGAGCCCCGAGAAGGAGAAATCGCAGTCCTTGCGGTCCAGCAGAGCGCGCGGCAGGGCGATCCTCGACCCGTCGCCCGTCGCCGCCAGCCGTTCCAGCGCCGGGCCGCCGGGGTAGCCCAGCCCCATGGCCTTGGCGATCTTGTCGAAGGCCTCTCCGGCGGCGTCGTCGATGGTGGTGCCCAGACGGCTCATGTCGCCGATGCCGCGCACCTCCAGTAGCTGGCAGTGACCGCCCGAGACCAGCAGCAGCAGGAAGGGATAATCGACCGGCCGCCCCAGCCGCGCCGAGACCGCGTGACCCTCCAGATGGTTGACGGCGATGAAGGGCAGGCCCCGCGCCAGGGCCGCCGCCTTGCCGAAGCTCAACCCCACCATGACCCCGCCGACCAGGCCGGGCCCTGCCGTCGCCGCGACGCCGTCGAGGGCGGCGTAGTTCAGGCTGGCCTCGTCCATGGCTCGCCGAGTGACGCCCGCGATCATCTCGACATGGCTGCGCGCCGCGATCTCGGGCACCACCCCGCCATAGGCCGCGTGGTCGTCGATCTGGGAGTGGATCACCGAGGACAGGACGGTGGCGGTGCCGTCCGCCGACAGCCGCACGACCGACGCCGCCGTCTCGTCGCAACTGGTCTCCAGGCCGAGGACGGTCAGGTCGCCAGTTGCCCGCTCCCGCCCGCTGCTATAGTCCGCGCCGATAGTCATCGGGTCGAGGTAGCGACCCCCTCCGGTTCCCGCAACGCCTCATGTCCCCCATTCTCCGCATCGGCACCCGCCGCTCCGCCCTGGCCCTGGCCCAGTCCGGCATGATGCAGCGCGCGATCGCCGCGGCGCTGGAGGTGTCCGTCGAGCGCGTGCCCCTGGTCGAGATCGTCACCACCGGCGACCGGGTCCAGGATCGTCGCCTGCTTGAGATCGGCGGCAAGGCCCTGTTCACCAAGGAGATCGAAGAGGCGTTGCTGGACCGCCGCATCGACATCGCCATCCATTCGATGAAGGACGTTCCCGCCGAACAGCCCGACGGCCTGTGTATCGCCGCGATCCCTGAGCGCGAGGACGCCTCCGACGCCTTCTGCAGCCGGGATCATGCGTCGTTCGACGCCCTGCCGCTCGGAGCGCGCCTCGGCACCGCCTCGCTGCGGCGTCAGGCCCAGGCCCTGGCGCTGAGGCCCGATCTGGATATCCAGATGCTGCGCGGCAATGTCGACACCCGCCTGCGCCGGCTGGCCGAGGGTGAGTTCGACGCCATCCTGCTGGCCACAGCGGGGCTGAACCGCCTGGGGCGGTCCGAGGCGATCCGCGAGCGGCTGTCGCTGGACGCCTTCCTGCCCGCACCGGGACAGGGCGCGCTGGCGATCCAGAGTCGCGAGGACGATGCGGACGCGGCCCTGCACGCGCCTTGGATCGCGGCGCTGAACCATGCCGCCACCGCCCTGGCCGTCGCCGCCGAGCGGGGGGCCATGATCGCGCTGGAGGGGTCGTGCCGAACGGCGGTCGGGGCCCACGCGACCTTCGGCGACGGGCACCTTTTGCTGACGACCGAGATGCTGAGCCCGGACGGGTCCGCCCGCTGGCGCCGGTCGGGGACGCTGGGCGACGTCCACGCCGCCGATGCCGAGGCCGCCGCCCGTGCGCTCGGCCAGTCGCTCGGGGCCCAGGTCCACGCCATGGCCGGCGACCAGCGCATCGAGGGCTGAGGCCGTGACCGTCGCAGGCGGGACCCGTCAGGACGGCCCCCGCGTCTGGATCACCCGCACCACCCCCGGCGCGGACCGCACGGCGCAGGCCGTTCGCGCGCTCGGCTTCGTGCCGGTCGTGGCTCCCCTGCTTGAGGTCCGGCCGTTGCCTCCGGCAGCCGCTCTCGACCTGGACGACGTCGCCGCCCTCGCCTTCACCAGCGTCAACGGCCTGATCTTCGCCGACCTGACCTCGCGCCGCGATCGGCCCGTCTTCGCCGTCGGCCACCGGACCGCGCAGGCGGCGCGTGAGCGGGGCTTTACCGATGTCCGCTCGGCCGGAGGCGACGCCGACGCTCTCGCCGCCCTGATCGCCCGGGAATGGGTCGCGCGGGGTCTGGCACGCGGACCGGGCGTCCTGCTGGTCCCCGGCGCGGTGAGACCCTCGGCCGACCTCGCCGGCCTGCTGGCCGGTCGCGTTCCGGTCCGGTCCCTGCCGGTCTACGAGACGGTCGAGGCGGCTGTGCAGGTGCCCGCCGACTTCGACATCGTGCTCGTCCACTCCGCGCGCGCGGCCGAGGCCCTGACGCGACGCCTGGCCCCGGGCATGGCCGCCGGTCGCATCGCCGTCGCCCTGTCGCCCCAGGTCGCCGGGCCGCTGGAGGCGCTCGATTTCGCCGCCCTCCGCATCGCCGCCCGACCCGACGAGACAAGCCTGCTAGAGGCGCTTGGCAATCCCCGCCCCGCCGTATAAAGAGCCCTCCTCGCGCCGGACGATACCGCCCGCGCCATAGGCCGCTTTAGCTCAGCTGGTAGAGCATCGCATTCGTAATGCGGGGGTCAGGTGTTCGAGTCACCTAAGCGGCACCACTACTTTCGGCAGGATATCGACGCCGTCCCGGGCGAAAGCGCGCAAATCCCAGTCCATACCTGTTCCCACGCCAGAGTGCCTTTAGCCTCAGTGGGGGCATTCGTAATGCTGGTGTCGGGCGTTCGGGTCACCTAAGCCGCTCCGCCTTTCCGAAGCCACTCTTGTCAATCGGCGTCTAAAAGGGACCCCTTATCGGCGTGCAATAGGGACCCCCTTTTGGGGTTCGTGATGGACGTCACGAGCGCACCGCTTGCGAGGGTTGGGGCGTAGGGAGGGCGTAGCCCGACCGGAGGCTCAACCCTCGCTTGGCGTTCTTCGTGGTGGGTCAGCTGCGGTGTTTGAAGCGCCAGCTGTCGTTGCCGGTCTCGACGATGTCGCAGTGGTGGGTGATGCGGTCGAGCAGGGCCGTGGTCATCTTGGGATCGCCGAACACGGTCGGCCATTCGCCGAAGGCGAGGTTGGTCGTGACGATCACCGAGGTCCGCTCGTAGAGCTTGCTGATCAGGTGGAACAGCAACTGACCGCCCGAGCGGGCGAACGGCAGGTAGCCGAGCTCGTCGAGGACCACGACGTCGAGGCGGCAGAGGTGAGCAGCCAGCGCACCGGCCTTGCCCAGGCGGGTCTCCTCCTCGAGGCGGTTCACCAGGTCGACGGTGTTGAAGTAGCGGCCACGCGCCCCGGCGCGCACGACGTTGGCGATGATGGCCGTGGCCAAGTGGGTCTTGCCCGTGCCGGTCCCGCCGACCAGCACGATGTTGCGCCGGTTCGCCAGGAAGGAGCCGCTGTGAAGCGAGCGCACCAGTCCCTCGTTGATCGGCGTGCCGTCGAACACGAAGGCGTCGAGGTCCTTCACGGCCGGCAGCTTGGCTGCCGCCATCCGGTACCGGATGGAAGCCGCATGCCGGTGGGTCGTCTCGGCGCGGAGCAGGTCGGCGAGGATCTCCATGGTCGTACGCTTGCGCTGCAGGCCCGTGGTGACCGCTTCGTCGAAGGCGCCGGCCATGCCCTTGAGGCCCAGGCCGGTCAGGGCCGCCATCATCTCATGCCGCTGCATGCAGGCCTCGCAAGCTGTCGTAGCGGTCGCAGTCCGCCAGAGGCGGATGCCGCAGCGCCAGGTCGTCCGGTGTGACGATGCTCAGCGGCCGGGGCGGTTCGCGCCGGCGCGCCAGGATGTTGAGGATGACGTCGTCGCTGACGGTCCCGGCGGCGAGCGCCTCGCGCGCGGCAGCCTCGACCGGCTCCAGGCCGTCTTCCAGCACCGCCGCCAGCACCCGCACGAACCGGCGATCGGCCTCGTCGCCTGAGCCCAGCTTGCGGCGCAGGCGCGCCAGCGCGGGCGGCAACTCCCAGTCCTGGAACGGCGCGCCATTGCGCAGGGCCCCGGGCTTGGTCGCCAGCACCGGCAGGTAATGCCAGGGATCGTAGAGGGTCCGGTCGCGACCGAAGAACCGACGATGGTCGGCGATGACCTCTCCCTCGCAGCGCACGACGATCCGGTCGGCATAGGCGCGGACCTGCACCGTGCGTCGCCCGGCTCTGGCCATCACCGAGTAGCGGTTGCGGTCGAAGCTGATCAGGCAGGTCCCCGTCACCGCGTGTTCGCTCTCGTGGAAGCCGTCGAACGGGCCCAGCATGGGCTGCAGCGCCGGACGCTCGGCGGCCAGGGCCTGAGCGACCGTCAGGTCCTTCTGCTCGGGATGCTGGCGCAGCTCGCCCCAGCGACGGCATTCTGCCTCCAGCCAGCCGTTCAGCTCCTCCAGGCTGGTGAAGCGCAGGCGCGGCTGGAAGAACCGTCCCCGCGCCGTCTGGACCTGGTGCTCGACCTGGCCCTTCTCCCAGCCGGCCGCTGGCGAACAGGCCGTCGGTTCGACCATGTAGTGGCTCGCCATGACCAGGAAGCGCCGGTTGAACAGCCGGTCCTTGCCCGTGAACACCGTCGTCACCGCCGTCTTCATGTTGTCGTAGATCCCGCGCGTCGGCACCCCGCCGAAGAAGGCGAACGCCCGCGCATGCGCGTCGAACAGCATCTCCTGGGTCTCGCGCGGGTAGGCCCGAACATAGATCGCGCGTGACGCGCACAGTCGCATGTGCGCCACCTTCACCCGCATCGGCTTGCCCGCGATCTCCACGTCCTCGTGGCTCCAGTCGAACTGGTAGGCTTCGCCCGGCTGGAACATCAGCGGGATGAACGTCGGCGCATCGGCTACGCCCCGGCGTCGCTTCAGCCGCCACCCCGCCGCGTAGCGCCGGACCGCGTCGTACGACCCGTCGAACCCCTCGCGCACCAGCAGGTCATGGACCCGCGTCATCCGCAGCTTCTCGCGCCGCGGCCGCGCCTCGTCCTCTTCCAGCAGTTCATCGAGCCTGGCCTGGAACGGCGCCAGCCTCGGCAACGGCTGCACCGCCCGCCGATAGGCGAACTCCGCATCAGGCTCCCGGATCGCCTTGCGCACCACCTTGCGCGACAATCGAAGGTCACGCGCGATCGCCTTGATCGCCTTCCCGGACGCAAACTCGCGCCGGATCCTCAACACCGTCTCCAACACCAACATCCCGAACTCGCCGCCTGACATCCGCCAAGCCGCCACCGTTAGACCTCAGGGATGAGGGGTCCTTATTCGACGCCGATCACACCGCTAACGGGGTCCCTTTTCCACGCCGATCCACAGCCGAGCGGCGATGCAATGACCTTTCGTCCGGTAACAGAACGGGATGGGGGCGCGGGGGAGAACGCTTCCCTACGGGTGGCGCAGTATGTCCGGATGTCCACGGACCATCAGCGCTATTCCACTGAAAACCAAGAAGCCGCCATCGCGATCTACGCGTTGCGCCATGGCATGGCGATCGTGCGCACTTATGCCGATGAAGGCCGAAGCGGACTCGACATCGCCGGCCGCGATGCCTTCCAGCGATTGGTCGCTGACATCGAGGGGGGCTCACCCGGTTTTGAAGCGGTTCTTGTCTATGATGTGAGCCGTTGGGGTCGTTTCCAGAATCAGGACGAAGCCGCCTTCCATGAATACCGGTGCCTCCGCGCCGGCGTCCGGGTTCTCTACTGCTCCGAACAGTTCGAAAACGACGGGTCGTTTCTGTCGAATATGGCCAAGACGCTCAAGCGCTCGATGGCCGGTGAATACAGCCGCGAACTCTCCAACAAGGTCTTTCAGGGCCAGTGCCGGCTGATCGAAAAAGGCTTTCGACAAGGAGGCCCTCCCGGGTTCGGCCTGAGGCGTTGCCTAATCGATGAACGCGGCGAACCGAAAGCGACGCTGGAGAGAGGTCAGCAGAAGAGCCTTCAAACTGACCGCGTCGTCCTTGTGCCCGGCCCGGACGATGAAGTTGCGATCGTAGGGCGCATCTATCGGCTCTTCGTCGATGACGGTCGCACGGAGAACGAGATCGCGGGGCGGCTCAATGCGGAAGGACATCAGACCGACTTGGGGCGAGCCTGGACACGCGGCACCGTTCATCAGATCCTGACCAACGAAAAATACGTCGGCAACAATGTCTTCAACCGCACTTCATTCAAGCTGAAGAAGCGCCGCGTCCGCAACGTCCAGGACGACTGGGTGCGAGCCACGGGTGCGTTTCAGGCCATCGTCGATCATGAGTTGTTTCAGAATGCGGCAGCGATCATTGCGGAGCGCTCTCAAAAACTCAGCGACGCGGAACTTCTGGAGCGGCTAGCCGCACTCTTTCAAGCGACAGGAATTCTTTCTGGCATCATCATCGACGAACGTGAGGATATGCCGTCCAGCAGTGCTTACCGCTCGCGATTTGGCAGTCTGCTGAGGGCCTACTCGCTTGTCGGCTATAGCCCCCGGCGCGACTATCGTTACGTCGAGATCAACAAGCGCCTTCGCGTCCTTCATCATGATGCGATAGCCCACGTGTTACATGGGCTTGAAGGTGTTGGTGCCTACGTGCAGGCAGGGACGAGCGATGGCCTGTTGCGGGTGAACGACGAGTTCTTTCTGTCCATCGTCGTGGCCCGCTGCCAGCAGACCGCCGCAGGGTCACTGCGTTGGCGTTTGCGTTTTGACACCAGTCTTCGCCCCGACGTTACGATCGCCGTCCGGATGGACAAGTCGAACCTCAATCCGCGCGACTACTACATCTTTCCGTCAATCGATGTGGATGTGGACAAGCTCCACCTGGCCGACAGTAACCCCAGAACGCTCGATGCCTATCGCTTCGATACTCCCGATATTCTTTTTGCGTTCGCCCAGCGGACGCCCATTCCGGAGGCCGCGTGATGACCAGAACAGTCGAGATGGTGCCTATCGAACATGTGACCGTGCTCAACCCCCGCACGCGTAACCGAAAGCAGCACCGGGAGATTGTCGACAACATCGATGCGGTCGGCCTTAAACGACCCATTAGCGCCCGGCGGAAAATCACGGCTGACGGGGTTCGCTACGAGGTCGTCTGCGGAGAAGGTCGGCTCGAAGCCTTCCGGATGCTTGACCAGACCCATCTACCCGTCGTGTTCGTGGATGGGACCGAAGCAGACTGCATGGTCATGAGCCTCGTCGAGAATGTTGCGAGGCGAAAGCACCGGTCCATCGATCTGATCCAGGAAATCGGCGGCCTTCGGAAGCGGGGTTACAGCGATGTGGAAATCGCCGGCCGCATCGGCGTCACCGCCTCATGGGTAGGGATGGTTGGAACGCTCATTGAAAAGGGCGAAGAGCGTCTGGTCGCCGCAGTAGAGAGCGGACTTATTCCCATCACCTTCGCCATCGACATCGCCCGCGCCAAAACCTCGGAAGATCAGCGGTTGCTCACAGAGGCTTATGCGTCTGGCCAGCTCAAGGGAAAGAACATCCCCTCCATTCGGAGAATGCTGGAACAACGATCGAAGCGCAATCGGAGCGTTCCCGATAGCGGCCTTGGTCGCCAGCCGCCTCGGAGGGTTCAGAGTGCGAGCGAATTGATGGCTGTCTATCAGCGCCATGCTGAAAAGCTTCGCGAGACCGTGCGCAAGACTGACTACGCCGAAGACCGCTTCCTCTTCGTGGTGGAGGCGCTGCGGAAGTTGTTCGGGGACGAGAACTTCACCAACGTCTTGAAGGCGGAAGGGCTCGATACAATGCCACGTTTCCTGAGTGATCAGGTCGTTTCGGGGTCATTGTCATGACCAGTGCAACACGACACGACGAGGTGAAGCTCGACTTTGAATCGAACTTGGTCACCATCTCACTTGATAATATTCTGCCTCTCAAGCCGTTGAGGCCCTCGGTCAAGGAGAGCCGGAAATACGCTCAGATTTGCGCCTCAATCCGGGCGATTGGCGTTGTAGAGCCGCCAGCCGTACTTCGCGATCCCAAAAGTAAGAATGGCTACCTCCTCCTGGACGGACATCTCCGCATCGAGGCGCTGAAGGACATAGGCGCAACTGAAACGGAGTGCCTGATTGCAACGGTGGACGACACCTACACCTACAATAAGAGGATCAATCGTCTGACTGCCACGCAGGAGCATCGCATGATCTCCCGCGCAGCGGACAGGGGTGTTTCGGAAGAGCGGCTGGCCGACGCGCTCGGGCTGGATGTCAGCACCATCCGTCGTCGCTTCAAAATGCTCGACGGCATTTGTGATGCGGCAGTTGAGACGCTGCGTGACACTCCCTGTCCAATGGCCGGTTTCGAGCTGATCAGATGCATGGCCCCCGTGAGGCAGGTCGAAGCGGCCCAGCTGATGGTCGATCAGGGCAACTTCAGCGTCAACTTCGTCCGTGCTCTGTTGCTGGCTACGCCCGAAACCGAGCTTGTCGATCCCAGGAAGAAAAAGCCTAAAGGGACGCGCAAACGGACGGCAGAGGACATGGGCCGTATGGAGCGCGAAATCACCAATCTTCAGGCTCAAGCGCACACGAAGGAGAACCGCTACTCGGAGATCAACTTCCAGCTGACGTTCGCGAAGGGCTATCTAGAGAAGGTTCTAGGGCGGCCTCGAGTCTCCCGATGGCTGGCAAAAAATCACCCAGAATACTTCGAGCAGTTCCAAGATATTGTTGGCGTCACCTCGTTGAAGGCAGCGTCGGCGGGCCAGCCTTTGGATCTTGGCGACCCTCCCGCAACATCGCCCTGAACCTGACCTTCACGTTTGCAGGTATGGCGCAGGTCGCAATTTTGAACCTTCCCACGTGAAAGCGCCTTCGTTAGGAAACGCCCGAAGCGCGCCAACCGGTCAGACTGGGAGGAGCTTGGGTATCGGTAAATCTGGGGTGACAGAACCTGGGAAATGCCATGCCGGCAATGGGTCCGCTCCCTGGGCCTGACTAGATTTCGTAATGCGGGGGTCAGGTGTTCGAGTCACCTAAGCGGCACCACCACTTCCCACAGGACATGGACCCGGCAGCGGGCGGACGGGCCTTGCGGTCGGGCGGCTATGCAGCCGCTTTGACGTCGGACCGTCGCGTCGGCTTCCGGAGCGGCGTGAGCGCTGCGTCCCTGTTCAACTTCAGCCTCGAAATGAGACTGATCAGTTGATTGGCCTCGCTGGTCAGGCCCTGGCTGGCGGCGGTGGACTGTTCGACCATGGCGGCGTTCTGCTGGGTGACCTGATCCATGTGGTTCACCGCGGTGTTGATCTCTCGCAGCCCTGTGGCCTGTTCCTGAGCGGACGCCGCGATCTCTGAGATCAGGCCGTCAATCTCGGCGACCCGGCCCACGATACGCTGAAGCGCCTCTCCGGTCTGACCGACCAGTTCAACGCCCGAGTTCACCTGCTGGGTCGAACTGGAGATCAGGATCTTGATCTCCCTGGCGGCTTCGGCAGAGCGCTGGGCGAGCGCCCGGACTTCGGACGCGACGACGGCAAAGCCACGTCCTGCTTCGCCTGCACGCGCGGCCTCGACGCCGGCGTTGAGCGCCAGCAGGTTGGTCTGGAAGGCGATCTCGTCGATCACGCTGATGGTCTGGCTGATCTGCTGGGCCGAAGCATGGATGGCATCCATCGCGGCAATCGAGTCGTGGACGATCACTCCGCTTGTCTCCGCATCACCGCGAGCCGCCTGAACCGTCGCCGAGGCCTGCTTCGCTCCGGCGGCGGTGCGATTCACGGTTGCCGTGATTTCGTCCAGTGCCGCAGCCGTCTGTTCCAGACTTGCTGCCTGTTGTTCGGTTCGATGCGACAGGTCGTGGGACGCCTGACTGATCTCGCCGGCGCCCGTGCCGATCGAGCGGGCATTGGTCTCGATGACGATCATGTCATTCTGCAAGGCGCTGATCGCTGCGTTGAAATCCTGCTGGAGCCTGGCGTAGCGCCCCGGGAATGTTCCGGGGATCCGATAGGTCATGTCACCGCTCGCAAGGGCACTGAGAGCGTCTGCCGTCTGGTCCACGACCAGCGCCTGCTCGCGCGCGACCTCCAGATCGAATGCCGCCTTCTCCGCAGCCAGGCGGTCCGCCTCGGCGCGCGATACGTCAAGCGCCGAGGTCGACTCTACAACGCGGGCCGTGGCCTCGTCCGCCTTGGACCGGCTGAGTTCGTTGGCGGCGAACATCGCCGTGACGCTGGCGGCGCTCCATGTCAGGACGGCAGCCTCTACCACCAGGATGACTGCGTGAAAGGCCACCCGACCCAGATCGGCCGACCCCGGGAACACCAGGTCAGGCAGGACGAAACTCAGTACAAGGTGATGGACAGCGACTGTCGCGGCACCCCCGACGATCGCGCGCCAGTCGCAATAGATGACGACCGCGGCCAGGGCGGCAAAATAGGCCATGTGCATGTCGATCTGGAAAGCATGTCCAGCAAGGCCAGCTACGAGTGTCGAGACCTGTGCCATCAGTAGAATCGCAGACAGCATGCGGCCGCTGGCACGCGATCGCAGTGTCATCCAGACCGCCGTCTGACATCCCGCAAGCATCAGGGCCGGAACCAGGCCGGCGACCAGGTTCGCGCCGAGAAGAAGGGTCTGAACCAGACTGCCGAACGCAAGCGTCCAGACAAGGATCAGTATCACCGTGCTGCCGATGGTGCGCTGATGCTCGAGATCGCGTGGCTGAAAGATCATTGTGAGAACTCCGATTGCGGGCGGCATGCCGCAAGCCGGGGATCCAGGATGAGCCAGGCCCCCGCCTTTCTCAGCCGAAGCTGAAGATTGTTACCGCCATAGACCGTGACGACATTGGGGGTCCGCCCCGTTGCGGTGATAACACCCACCGGTTCCACCGCGTCTCGAACGTCGTCGGCGCTCCACCAGGGTGGAAAAGCTGCCGCCACAGCAAAGGCAGAGGCGGGTGGGGCGGACATGAGCACCGTCATCACCGACGTCGCCAGAATGATCGCGACGTAACTCGAAACCTGGAGCCAGATTTTCGGAACCATTGACCGCACCGCCGGACTGAAAGTCTACTGTGGTCCCGTCGATTGAATATTCCGTTAACCGTGATTTTTTCAGCGTCGGAGATGGAGCCGTGATCGGGCGGACGTGCCTTCCGGACGGGAGCGGGATCAGCAGGCGAGCGATCTATGCCGGCCAGCTGCGGACGAGGCGGCGATAGGCGGGGCCGATCGGGAGGGTGGTGCCGGTGTCGAGCTGGACCTTCAGGCTCTTGCCGGAATGGATCACGGCCGTGACGCGAGACGGCCTGACCATGGCCGAGCGATGGATGCGCACCAGGCCGTGCGGAGTCGCCAGGGCTTCGAGCCGGGCCATGGTGATCCGGTGCATCCAGGTGCGGCCGTCGAGATGGAGGTAGACGTGATCTTTTGCCGCCGTGACGTGGGAAACCTCCGACAGGGGGACCCGCACCTGACCCTGGCGAACGGCGACCCAGATGCCGTCGTCCGGCAGGAGTTCAGATAGCGGCAGATCCGATTGCGAGGGCCGGTCCAGACGTCGGCGCACACGCTCCAGGGCCTCGGCCAGCCGCTCGCGCCGGATCGGCTTGAGCAGATAGTCGGCCGCATCGATCTCGAAGGCGTCGAGCGCCCGATCGGTATGGGCGGTGGCGAAAATCACCGCCGGCCGACCGCGCCCGCGCAACAGTCCGGCCGCCTCCATCCCGTCCATCTCGGGCATCTCGATATCGATGATGAGCACATCCGGGTCGAGGGCGGCGATCCGTTCGCCCGCCTCGCGCCCGTCACCGGCCTCGCCCACGACCTCGACCCCCGGCGCCTCGGCGAGCAGGTGGCGCAGCAGAGCGCGGGCCAGGGGTTCGTCGTCGGCCAGAAGGACTTTCATCTCAGAGCCCCGTTCGACCGCTCATGCTGCCTGTCCGGACGGTTCGATGCGTTCGGCCTTGCGCCGGGGAAGACCGATCTCGACACGGAAGCCGTCGTCCAGGGGCAGGGCCGTCATCCAGGCCGTATCACCATAGGCCACCGCCAGCCGCTGGCGCGTATTGGCCAGGCCGATCCCGTGGCGTCGCTGGTTCTCGTCGGGATGATGAACCGAGGCTGCGGCCTGGCCCGCCCCATGGCCGGAGCGGTTCTCGACCGTCAGAACCAGTTCCCCGTCGGCCTCGCGCGCATCGATCCGGATCGTGACGGGATGGGTGAAGGGGGCGACGCCGTATTTGACGGCGTTCTCGGCCAGCGGTTGCAGCAGCAGGCTGGGGATCGGCAGTTGCAGCACGTCCGGGGTCGTCTCGATCTTCAGGGCCATTCGGTTTCCGAACCGGATCTCCTCGATCTTCAGATAGGACGTCAGCGTCGCCAGCTCCTCTTCAAGGGGCACATCGCTGGAGGGGTCGGAGTTCAGCGAGGCCCGCAGGAAGTCGGCCAGCAGGCCGATCATCCGCTCTGCATCACGCTCCCGCCCCGTGACGACCAGACTGGCCACGCTGTTCAGGGCGTTGAACATGAAGTGCGGATTGAGCTGCATGCGCAGCATCGAGGCCTCGGCCTTCTGGTTGGCCACTTCCAGGGCCGCCGCACGGGCCTCGACCTCGCGCGCGTGGTCGTTGGCGCGGATGGTCAGTTTGGAGGCCAGGATCAGGCTGAAGGTCCAGACGTAGAGGATCAGGACCTGGCCCATGCGCCCGAGATACACATTGGCCTCGAGGTCCGCCCAGGTCAGCCATTGCGGCAAAACCGTGCGGGCAAGGGTGACGAGCACCCAAAGATCAAAGACCGTCTGGACGAGACCGGCCGCCAGAACCGCCGCAGCGATGACGGGCCACCGCATAACCGGATGCCAACGCTCGGTCGCGTGGAGAAGCATCAGAAGGCCGAACGAGAACGCCAGTCCCAGCGCCAGTTGCGGCAGGCAGCAGATGAACATCAGACCCGGGGGCCCTTTCCCTGCAACACGGCGGTCAGGTCGACCAGGGCGTAGCCGAACACCCACAGGGTCACCACCAGTCGCCAGATGGGGCCCACCGCCACTCGCCACATCGTCCGTCCCCGCCGCCCGAAGGCCATGGCTCCACTTTGAAGCGCATTCCGCGTTCGTCCAACCCTGTTCGTCGTGCCCGGGGGCGGCTTCGTCGCAAGTCTCTTGGCGGACGGGGGAGCCCCACCGCAGGTTTCGCAGGCGGTGCGACGCTGTCGTTTCCGTCGCATGAGGAGGAGACGATGCCGGGCCTGCCCATCCTGTTGTTCGCCGTCATCCCCGGCGTTCTGGCGCCCATCCTGACCTTCTGGATGGCGTCACGCGCCGAGGCGAAGATCCGGGCGGCGCGGCACTGGCCGATCGTCCGGGCCCGGATCGTCGAGTCAAGGATCAACCGGAACTCCAAGGGCGGTCGCTGGGCCACGGTCCGATACGCCTATGAGGTGCAGGGGGCTCAACACCAGTCGACGCGGCTGTCGTTCGTCCAGACCAACCTGACCGGCGAGCAGGCCGACGCCGTCCTGACCCGCTACCCGTCCGGGGCCGAGATCGAGGCCCGCTACGACCCCGACAAGCCCGGTTATGCCGTCCTGGAACCCACGGGCGACGTTCGCACCTTGCGCTTCGCCGGCGTCTTCGTCGGCGCGGCCTTCCTTGTCGTCGCCGTCATTCTTGTCTTCGCCGGGGCCTGAGCGCCCCCACTTTACTGGAGGATACCATGTCGAATCGCCTCGCCATCGCCGCCGTGGCCGCGCTCGGCCTGACCGCTTTCGCCGGGGTCGCCCGCGCCCAGGTGACTGTCTCTGTCAGCGGCGGCACCCCGACGATCGCCAGCTACTACCAGATCGGCCATTGCCTCGACGTCGGCAACAGTAACGTCATCATGTACGCGACGTGCCAGTCGGGCCGAGGTGCCCAAGGCTGGAGGTTCGTCTCCGGCACCTATGGGATGATTTCGCTGGGCAACCTGACCTGTCTGCAGTCCAACGGCCAGGGCTCGCCCCTGTCGGCGGCAGGGTGCAACAACGGCCAGAACCAGCGCTGGGGCATCCAGGCGAACGGGGAGCTTCGAAACGAACTGGGGCTATGCGCTGACATCGAAGGCGGAAATCGCGCATCAGGCGCACGCATCGTCGGATGGAGCTGCCACGGCGGGATGAACCAGAAATGGTACACCGCGACCACGGGCGGCAACGCCACCTACCGCATCAGTTCGACGACGCCCCTGACCGGTCTACAGCCCGGAAAGGCCTTGCTGGGCTCGCGAGGCGTTTCCAGCTCCAACATCGTCGCCGGCGGCGCGGGGAACATCGTGGCCGGCGGCGCAGGCAACATCATCGCGGGCGGAGCGGGCAACATCATCGCCGGAGGCGCGGGGAACATCATCGCCGCCAGCATCCTGGCGGGAGGCGCAGGAAACATCTTGGCGGGCGGCGCCGGAAACCTGATCGCCAACGACGGCGCGTCCCTGCGCAACATCGCCCCCGGAAGCTACTGATGCCGATCCTGTCTTTCGCCACCCTGGCGATGGGCCTGGCTCTGGGCGTTTCGTCCGCGGCGGCCGCTCAGGACATCCCCGACGCCCCGGTCCCGGCCGAGGCGACGACTGCGCCCGTGATCCCGACGACCCCGGTCGCGACGGATGCCGCAGCGCCGGTCATCCCCGCCACCCCTGCCGCCCCGGCCGTTGTGCCCGCTGCGCCCGTCGCTCCGCCTGCTGCCCCCCCTCTGGCCGCCTACACCGAGGTCGAGGTGGAGGATCCGGTCGATCCGGGCTTCTGGGACCGATGCACCGTGATCGAGGCGTTCCAGGGGGCCTATGAGGTCAGCTGCAACCACACGCGAACCATCCGGCGCGACGTCCATGTCCGCCCGGTCGGGGGCCAGCCGGTGACCCAGACGGCGGCCAGACCCGCTGCCGGTCCGCCGTTCGGACGCGGCACGATCGTGCTGGGATCGACCATGGGACTGCCCAACGACTGGAAACTGTGTGTCATTCTGAGGAACGAGGTCGAGGCGACGAACAGCTATGCCGCCAACTGTGGTGGTGGCCCCATTCGCCTGCTTCCGAACTGGGCGCGCGCCGATCCGAAGGCTCCGGCATCATGACCGGACAAGAGCCAGGTCGCGGGCAGAAACGCCCCGTGGCGGTCGACCGGGTGCCGCAACGCGGTAGCTGATCGGGGGGGCGATGTTCGGCGCGCCTAAGCGGCGCCGCGCCTGTCCTCTGCGGATCCGGCGCGGTCGGCGGGCGATGAGCCGGTGCGGCGTTCGCCCTGGCGGCGGTCGGCCTGTCGCATGCCGCCGTTGGCCATCATCAGCTCCAGCCGGATTTCGATCAGACGCTGCTCGATACTGCCCAGCATCAGGGCGAAGACCGAGGTGATCACCGCCATGCCCGCGACCGACAGGGCGATCCAGGGCGTCCGTTCCAGCAGTGTCGTGGTGGCCATGAAGACGATGGCGAAGATGGCGAAGGACATGGCGGTCGCCCAGGCCCCGCAGATCTTCATCAGCGAGCGTCGCGGCGCGGCCCGGTTGATGCGGGTATGGCCCAGCCGGCGATCCTTGCCGCGCCGTTCGGACCGGGCCTGCCGCGCGCCGGGATCCACCTCGCCCGCCCGGGCGACACTTTCGGCTTCGAGCGCCATGGCGGTCTCCTGTTTCCTGGGCCTAGTGGACGAGTTGTGATCCGCCGCCGCGCGGACCGACGCCGGTCGGGACGGGGACGTCGGAGGCGCTGTAGTTGGCGTTGATGATCAGCGAGGGCGCGCCCTTGAGCTGAAGGGATTTGGCGACGATGACGGTCCAGGCACTGTCGCGCGCGACGTCGTTGTTGCCGCCCTCGACGATCAGCTGCGCGTCCGGCACGTAGATCACTCCCAACAGGCTATCGACGTTGTCGCTGGAGATTGTGAAATTCTTGATGTTGCCACGCTCGGCGACCATGACCATACCCGCAAAGGCTCCGCGCTTGCGCCCTTCCAGATTGACGGTGCTGTGACCCATGAAGTCGAAATTCGACTGCTTGTCGAAGAACAGGACCACGTCCGAGCCTGTCAGGCGCGCGTAATCGCGCATCTGAAGTATACCGTTCATGAACCAGTGTTCGCCGGGATCGAGGATCAGCTGGGAGTTGCCGCCGAAGATGTAGATGCCACAGTGGACGCCGGGCGACAGGCGGAAGGTGCCCATCAGCAGATTTTTCGGAAACGCCAGGTCGATCAGCTTGCACGGCGAGGGGGGAGTGAGTTTGAGATCCTTGAACGGGTCCTCGATCGGGGCGGCACCGGTGCCGGGATCGGGACTGATGACGCCGGTGGCCGAGGTCACGGCCTGGACCTGATAGGCACCGATCGAACCACCCTCGACCAGAATATCGCGGTTCGAGTGAACCAGGCATTCGGGGGCAGAGATCCGGCCGGTGTCCTTGACGTTGAGCAGTTTGGAGCCCGATCCGCCGCTGACCAGGACGCAGAGCGGGGTCATGGCGACCGACACCGCGCGGGCCTGGGCGCTGTAGTTCCAGCCGCCGGGCGGCAGCATGTTGGCGAAGAAGGACGGGGTATGGCCGTTCAGGGTGACCTCGATCACCCGCTGGTCATCCTGCTCGACGACCTGGATAACCGGTGTCACCGTCGGGCCCTTTGGCCACTCCGACAGGTGACCGGCGACGAAGGCGTGGGCCCGTTCCACGGCGGTGACGTCGTCGATGGCCAGGCCCAGTTCGTTGGCCCCGGCCAGGGCCGCCGTGTCGGCGATGTCCTGAAGCTTGACGCGGTTGGACTGGACATTGCCGAGGTCGATGGCTCCCACCGCGATCAGGACGACGGCCGGGGCCGACAGGGCGAACATCAGGGCGATGTTGCCGCGCTCATCGCGGCCGAATCCGCCGAGGCGGCGCCGGGCGCGCGCGATCCAGCGGACGAGGGTCTTCATGCGGCGACGGGGACGGCGGCGCGGCACTGGTCACGCAGTGCGGCCTCCGCGCGGGCGGCGCGCAGGGTGAAGCGGAGCTGGTATGACAGCAGCCGCCAGTTCATGGGCTTGGTGACGAAGGCGGTGGCCCCGGCGCGAAAGGCGCGATCGATGGCGTCCACGTCCTCACGGCCGGTCTCCACGATCACAGGCAGGTGGGCGGTCTCGGGATCGGAACGCAGCCGGGCCAGCAGCTCGAACCCGTTCATGCGCGGCATTTCCAGATCGACGAGCAACAGGTCGTAGCGGCGGCGCGACAGCATATCGAGGGCCTCGATCCCGTCGGCGGCGACGTCGACCTCGGCCGCGGCCGAGGCGAGATTCACCTGGGCGAACTCACGCAGGATCGGATCATCGTCGACGAAGAGGATCCTCGCCTCCTCATCCAGTACGTAAAAGAAACCACTCATCGATATCGACCCTGGGGCTGACAGACCCCATCCCAGATCTTCTGATCCAACGGCCACCTTAAGGGTCGGGTCATTAACGTCAGGTATAGCTCACCGCTTGAGGCGTTGCGGGAGATTGGCGTGATCGCCAAAAGTCAAAAGACCAGAAGCGGCAACAAGGGCGGTATCGCGCGCAAGTTGTCTATTCTGGTTCTGGCCTCTCTACTGGCATCGTTCCTCGTCTCGGCGACCATGTCGACATGGATCGACTTGAGACGACAGGCCACGCTGGAGACCAGCCGCCTGACCCAGACCGCACGGGTCATCGGATCCCTGGCATCGGAAGCGGTCTATGACGGCAATCGCGGTGGCGGGTTCACCGCCATCCGATCGGTCAGCCAGATGCCGGGCATCAGCTACGCGCGCATCGAATCCGACCGCCACGGCCTGCTGGCCGAGACCGGTGCGGGGGCCCGCCTGATCACCGACGCCACCATGGACGGCGATGACGGCGAGTTGTCCCTGTGGTCGGTGCTCAACACCGGATCGATCCAGACCACGGTCCCGGTCATGCACGAGGGTCTTCCGGTCGGTTCGATTACCCTGTTCAGCCAGACCCCGGAACTGCGGGGCCGGGTCCTGTCCACCATCTGGACCACACTGGCAGGCGCGCTCGTCGCGGTGCTGGCCGGACTGCTGGTCGCACTCAGGATGGCGCGCGGGATCAGCCGGCCCATCGTCGGCCTGGCCGGTCTGGTGCGGCGGGTTCACGAGACGAAAGATTTCTCGACCCGGGTCGATATCCGTGCCGACGGAGAGGTCGCCGATCTGGTCGCCGGCATCGACACCATGCTGTCCGGCATTCGCGAGCGCGATGCCCTCATAAAGGCCCAGGTAGAGGGGCTGGAGAGCGAGGTCGCGGCCCGCACCGGGGAACTGGTCGTCGCGCGCGACGCGGCCGAACAGGCCAATGCGGCCAAGTCGGACTTCCTGGCGGTCATGAGCCACGAGATCCGCACGCCCCTGAACGGCATCCTGGCGCTCAGCGACATGCTGGCGACCTCGGACCTTCCGCAACGCCAGCAACGCTATGCCGACGTGATCTCCAAGTCCGGCAAGTCCCTGCTCAGCATCATCAACGACATCCTCGACTTCTCCAAGGTCGAGGCCGGGAAGATGGATCTGGAGGCCGTCGAGGTCGATCTGGCCGACGCCGCCGAGGATGTCGCCAGCCTGTTCTCGGAAAAGGCCGCCAGCAAGGGGCTGGATCTGGCGGTGTTCGTCGATCCGCGCCTGCCCGTCGTCATGGCCGACCCGACCCGGTTGCGGCAGGTGATCGGCAACCTGGTCAACAACGCGATCAAGTTCACCGACGTCGGGGGCGTGCTGATCGCCATAGACCGCGATGCGGCCGATCCGGCGCGAGTGCGGGTGTCGGTCCACGACACCGGGCCCGGCATCCCGGCGGACAAGCTGCCGACCCTGTTCGAGGCCTTCACCCAGGCCGATCAGAGCACGACGCGGACCCATGGCGGCACCGGACTGGGTCTGGCGATCTGCGACCGGCTGGTGAGGTCGATGGGCGGCGAATGGGCCCTGGCCAGCACGGTCGGCGAGGGCTCGACCTTTGCCTTCACCGCGCCGCTGGAGGCGGCTGCGCAGACGCCCGAAGCGCTGCCGATCAAGGCCGGATGGTCGGTCAGCGTTCGGGGACTGTCGTCCCAGACGCGGCGGGCCGTGCTGATGTATCTGGCGGCGTGGGGCGTCATCGCGACGGACGAGGCCGAGGGTCCGGCGATCGTGGCGGCGGGTCAGGCCGTGTCGGGCCCGGCCCTGGTCGTCTGTGACAATGAAGCCCTGGCCGAAGCCGTGGTCGCGGCGTCGCCGACCGCCTGCGTCATGGTCAAGCCGCTGCGCCAGGCGGACCTGCGCGACGTGATCGGCCAGATGCACGACGGTGTGCAGCCGCGCCTGACGCACCAGAAGGCCGGCGTCCCGGCCGGGACCACCTTCCCCGGGGTGCGGGTGCTGGTGGTGGACGATTCCGAGGTGAACCGCGAGGTGGCGACCGAGGCCCTGTCACGCCTGGGGGTCGAGACCTTCACCGCCGACGACGGGCAACAGGCGGTCGAACGGTTGCGGGGCCAGAGCTTCGACATGGTGCTGATGGACGGGTCCATGCCCGTGCTGGACGGCTTCGAGGCGACGCGGGTGATCCGTGCCGAAGAAGCCGCGACCGGACGGCCGCGTGCGGTGATCATCGCCCTGACGGCCCATGTTGTCGGCTCTGGCGCAGACGCGTGGAAGGCCTCGGGCATGGACGGGGTGATCCACAAGCCCTTCACCCTGGACGATCTGGTACGCGAACTGGCCCGGTTCTGTGGCGACAGCGCCGTGGTCGGATCCGTAGTGGTCCTGCCGGTCGAGACCGCCGCGCCCGAAGCTGTGCCCGAGGCCGTGCGGCCGGACCTGTTCGACGCCACGATCCGGGGCGAACTGATGGCCATGGGGCGCAACGGCAAGGCCGATTTCGTCGACCGGGTCCACGCCCTGTACGCGACCAATGCGCCGCTGCGGCTGGCCGAGATCGTGGAGGCTTCGGCCGGTAACGATGCCGACGGCCTGGCCCGCGCGGCCCATGCGCTGAAGTCCATGAGCCTGAGCCTGGGGGCGGCGGCGGTGGCGCGCGAGGCCTCGCGGATCGAGACGGCGTCGCGTTCCGGCGAACCGGCGTCGGCCGTCGGGACCGAGGCGATCCAGTCCCTGGTCGCCCTGACCCTGACCGCGATGGCGGAACCGACGGACGCGCCCGTCGTGCGGCTGGGCGCCGACGAAGAGCTGGCGGTCGGCATCGAACGCGGCGACCTGCATCTGGTCTACCAGCCCCTGGTCGAACGGCGGGGAGCACTGTCGGGCAAGGTCGAGGCCCTGATCCGCTGGACCCATCCGCAGCACGGCCGACTGAGCCCCGACGACTTCATCCCGCGCCTTGAGGCCGAGGGCGGGATCACGCGCCTGACGGATTTCGTGATGACACGGGCCATGCAGGACCTGCGTAGCCAGCCGGACATCCGCGTGTCGATCAACGCCTCCGCCTCCGAGTTCCAGGCCCCCGGTTTCGCGGCGCGCGTCGCGGCGGCGGCGAGGGCCCTGAACTTCCCGCCCGAGCGGCTGGAGGTCGAGGTCACCGAGACCGCCATGCTGGATGTCGCCGCCGCCGGCCGCACCATCGACGAACTACGCGCGGTCGGGTTCGATGTCGCCCTGGACGATTTCGGCGCGGGGTTCACCAGCCTGCATGCCTTGCGCGAGCTGAAGTTCACGACGCTGAAGATCGACCGCAGCTTCGTCGAACGCTGCGCCAGCGACACGGCCTCCGCCGCCATCATCCACGCCGTCATCGGGGTAGGACGGGCGCTGGGCATGAAGGTCGTCTGCGAAGGCGTCGAGACGGCGGAACAGGCCGATTTCCTGCGCATTGCAGGAGCCCACTATCTGCAGGGCTATTTCTTCCATCGCCCGATGGCGCTGGACGCGCTGCTGGGTGTGGCCAGGAAGGCCGCATGACCACGACCGTCCTGATCGCCGACGACGACCCGATGCTGCGCGCCATCGGGGCCGAGCTGCTGTCCGGCGAAGGCTATCGCGTGCTCGAGGCCGAGGACGGCGACGAGGCCCTGCGCATCGTCGAGGCCGAATCCGTCGACCTGATCGTCCTGGACATGCTGATGCCCAACAAGGACGGGATCGAGACCATCATCGAGCTGAAGCGGCGTCGCTCCAGCGTCCGCATCCTGGCCATCTCCAGCGGGGGAAGCATGGATGTGAACAGTCTCCTGAATCCGGCTCTGGCCTTCGGTGCCGACCGGGTCATGTCCAAGCCGCTGCGAATCTCCACCTTTGCGACGACGATCGCGGAGATGCTGGCCGGGCCGTCGGTGGCGAGCAGTCCTTTCGACTGACCCAGGGCATCCAGGCCCCGGGGCGGACCTCCCGCGTCCCCGATATCTGCGCCGGGATATCGTCACGCTCTGGCGGGACGGCGAGGATGGTGCGACACCTGTGGTCTCGTCCTGATCCGCCAGCAGAGACCCCTCATCGTGGGACCCGCCCTGTCATCCGACGGCCGCCCTGAGCCGTCAGCCTCGCCGCTGATCGATCCATTCGGTCGGGCGATCGACTATGTGCGGGTGTCGGTGACGGACCGCTGCGACCTGCGCTGCACCTATTGCATGGCCGAGCGACAGACCTTTCTGCCGCGCGCCGAACTTCTGACGATCGAGGAACTGGGTCGGCTGTGTGCGACCTTCATCGACCTGGGCACCACGCGGCTGAGGCTGACGGGGGGCGAGCCTCTGATCCGCAAGGGGTTCATGGACCTGGTCGCCGACCTGTCGCGCCATCTGGACAGCGGGCGGCTGCACGAACTGACCCTGACCACCAACGGCACCCAGCTGGCCCGCTACGCCCAGGCTCTGGCCGGATACGGGGTGCGGCGGATCAATGTGTCGATCGACACCCTCGACCCCGACGACTATCGCCGGATCACGCGCGGGGGAAACCTGACCGAGGTGATGGCGGGGATCGACGCGGCCCAGGCGGCGGGCATCCGGGTCAAGATCAACACCGTGGCGCTGAAGGCCGACAATGCGGAGGCCCTGGCCGGGATGATCGCCTGGGCCCACGAGCGGGACATGGAGCTGACCCTGATCGAGACCATGCCGTTGGGGCTGATCGAGGCGGATCGGACGGATCAGTATCTGCCGCTGACCACCGTGCGCGCGGGGCTGGAGCGGGACTGGACCCTGACACCCCTGCCGCTGAAGACAGGCGGGCCGGCCCGCTATGTCAGGGTCGAGCAGACCGGCGGTGTTCTGGGCTTCATCACCCCCATGACCCACAACTTCTGCGAAAGCTGCAACCGGGTGCGGGTGACATGCACCGGAACCCTGTTCGTCTGTCTGGGCCAGGACGATCACGCCGATCTGCGGGCCGTACTGCGCGACAATCCGGGCGACGATGCCCCGCTTCAGGCCGCGATCCGCGAGGCCATCTCACGCAAGCCCAAGGGCCACGATTTCGAGATCGGCCGTCGGGGGGCGGCACCGGCGGTATCACGGCCGATGTCCATGACGGGCGGCTGATGGCGCGGGTTCTGATGTTCGGAGCCCTCGCCGAGGCGGCGGGCTGGCGCGAGCGGGTCATCGATGCGGGGTCGCTGGACGCTTTGCGGGCGATGCTGGCCGATGAAGATGCGGGGCTGGGAGAGCGACTGTCTGGCCCGGGAACCTGCGCAATCCTCAATGCCGAAATGGTGCGAGGCGACAGGCCCTTGAGCGCCTCCGACGAGGTCGCCTTCATCCCGCCGGTCAGCGGGGGCTGAGCCGTGATCCGGGTCCAGACCGAGGCCATCGATCCCGGGGCCCTGCTGGCCGGCTTCTGTCGCGGTCGCAGCGATGTCGGCGGCGTGGTCAGCTTCACCGGCCTGACGCGCGGAGCGACCGACGGAGCTGTGGTGTCGCGGCTGAGCCTTGAGGCCTATCCCGGCTATACGGAAAAGGTCGTGGCCGAACTGGAGGCCGAGGCACGGGCGCGGTTTTCGGTCATCGACGTGCTGGTGGCGCACCGCTGGGGCGATCTGGAGGTGGGGCAGCCCATCGTCTTCGTCGCCGTGGCGGCCGAGCACCGCCGGGAAGCCTTTCAGGCGGCCGATTTCCTGATGGATCAGTTGAAGACACGGGCCCCCTTCTGGAAGAAGGAGACGGGGCCGGACGGGACGCGCTGGATCGAGGCGCGGTCAGGCGATCACGCCGACGCCGCCCGCTGGACGACTGGAGAGACGATATGACCGACGACATTCTGCCGGCACCGGGCGGCAAGCTGATCGACGGGCCGATCACGCCGATCCGGATCGCAGTCCTGACCGTGTCCGACACGCGCGACGAGGACAGCGACACCTCGGGCGGCATCCTGGCTGACCGGATCGCGGCGGCGGGTCATGCCTGCGTCGGCCGCGCCATCGTGGCCGACGACATCGAGGAAATCCGGGCCCAGGTCCGGGGCTGGATCGCGGGTGGCGACGTCGATGCGATCATCACGACGGGTGGCACCGGCCTGACCGGGCGGGACGTCACGCCCGAGGCGCTGGAGCCCCTGTTCGACAAGCGGATCGACGGGTTCTCGGTGATCTTCCACACCGTCAGCTACCAGACCATCGGCCTGTCGACGCTGCAGTCGCGGGCGACGGCGGGGATCATCGGCGGGGTGTTCGTCTTCTGCCTGCCGGGGTCTAACGGGGCGGTGCGGGACGGCTGGGACAGTGTGATCCGCTGGCAGCTGGATAGTCGCCACCGGCCCTGCAACATGGTCGAGCTGATGCCGCGTCTGCTGGAAGTCTGATGGCCGAAAGTCAGCGAAACCTTACACACATCGACGCTGAAGGCCGCGCCCGGATGGTCGATGTCTCCGACAAGGCGACGACGACGCGGGAAGCCGTCGCGGAAGGGCGGCTGACGATGCTGCCCGCGACCCTGACCCTGGCCCTGTCCGGGGGCGGCAAGAAGGGCGACGTGCGGGCGGTCGCCGAGATCGCGGGGGTCATGGCCGCCAAACGGACCTCGGACCTGATCCCGATGTGTCACCCGCTGATGTTGAGTTCGGTCAAGGTGGCGGTCGAACCCCTGGCCGACGGGTCAGGGCTGGGGGTCATGGCGCGGGTGCGGACGACGGGCCAGACCGGGGTGGAGATGGAGGCGCTGACGGCCGCCGGCTTGGCCCTGCTGACCCTCTACGACATGCTCAAGGCCGTGGACCGGGGGATGACGATCGAGGCGGTTCGGCTGGTGTCTAAGTCGGGCGGGGTCTCGGGCGACTGGGTACGGGTGTGAAACTGCCGACGGTCGAGGCGGCGCTGGAGGCCGTTCTGGCCCAAGTCGGGTCGCTCGGTGCCGAGGACGTCGCCCTGGCCCAGGCCGACGGGCGCTGGCTGGCCGCGCCCATCGCGGCTGGGCGGGACCAGCCGCCGTTCGACGCCTCGGCCATGGACGGCTGGGCGGTGCGGGATGCCGACGTTCAGGACGGCGCTTCGCTGCGGATCGTCGGCGAGAGCGTCGCGGGACGGGGCATGGCGCATGGGGTCGAGGCCGGAGAGACGGCGCGCATCTTCACCGGCGCGCCCGTGCCGCCGGGTGCCGACCGGGTGGTGATCCAGGAAGAGGTCGAGCGGCGCGGCGACCTCGCGGCGTTCAAGCCGACAGGGAACGTGGGGCGCAACATCCGTCGCCGGGGCTGTGACTTCCGCGAGGGCGAAGTTCTGCTGAAAGCCGGGACGCGGGTGAATCCGTGGCGTCTGGCGCTGGCGGCCTCGGCGGGAGTGGCGACGCTGCGCTGCGGGCGGCGACCGACGGTGGCGATCCTGGCCACCGGCGACGAACTGGTCGAGCCGGGACAGGCGGCGGGACCGGACCAGATCTACAACTCGGGCGCGCCGTCGCTGGCGGCCTTCGTGGCGCGGCACGGCGGGGGGGCTCAGGTTCTGGCGTCGAGCGGTGACGACAAAGACGCGATCGCGGCTGCGGTGTCGGGGGCGACGTTCGACGTCCTGGTCACCATCGGCGGGGCCTCGGTGGGGGACCACGATCTGGTCAAGCCTGCGCTGCGGGATCTGGGGGCCGTCCTGCACGTCGAGGGGGTGGCGATGCGGCCGGGCAAGCCGGTTTGGTTCGCGACCCTGCCCGACGGGCGGGCTGTGCTGGGCCTGCCCGGCAATCCGGCGTCCGCGCTGGTCTGCGCCGAGTTGTTCCTCGCCCCCGTGCTGGCGCGGTTACAGGGCGGGGCGCTGGGCGAGCGGTTCGAGACGGCGATCTTGGCTGGGACGCTACCGGCCAACGGACCGCGTGATCACTACATCCGGGCCGTTGCTGCACCCGGTCCGGACGGTGTGCGGCGGGTGACGCCCTTCGCCGATCAGGATTCGTCGCTGGTTTCCGTGATGGCGGCCGCCAACGCCCTGATCCGCCGTCTGCCCTTTGCTGAGGCCGTGGCGGACGGTGAGACGGTGAGCGTGATGGGGCCTTCGATATAATGAAGGGCGTTTCCCTCCCCCTCGGGGGAGGGCAGATCGCGAAGCGATCGGGTGGGGGCGGCAAGGCGAACCGGCGCTGCCTTGCCTTGCCCTTCCCACCCGGTCTCCGCTTCGCTTCGACCACCCTCCCCCGAGGGGGAGGGAGAGATTAAATCCGCTCCAGCCGCGCGGCGAAGAACCCGTCCACGCCACCCTTCTCAGCCCACATCGAGGGCAGGATGCGGAGCCAGCCCTCGGGGGTCAGGGCCTCGTCCGGGGCACCGATCTCGGCGGGGAGGGCGGGAGCGGTGCGGAAGGCGGGGTTGCGGCGCAGGAAGGCGATGATCTGGGTCTCGCCCTCCTCGCGTTCCAGCGAACAGACGCAATAGACGAGGCGACCGCCGGGGGCGACGCGCAGGGCGGCGGCGTCCAGCAGCCGGTGCTGGACGTCCGCCAGCTTGGCGACCTCGGCGGGCTTGGTGGCGCGCAGGACCTCGGGGTTGCGGCGGAAGGTGCCGGTGGCGGTACAGGGGGCGTCCAGCAGGACCGCGTCGAAGGTCCTGCTGTCCAGCCAGTCCTCGGCCGGCATCACCGCGATCTCGGCCTCCAGACCCGTGCGGGCCAGGTTCTGGCGCAGGCGTTTCAGCCGGGCGTCGGAACGGTCCAGCGCGACGACCGAGGCGGCGGACGCCGCGATCTGCAGCGTCTTGCCACCGGGGGCAGCGCACATGTCCAGCGCGGTCTCGCCGGCCTTGGGGGCCAGAAGCCGCACAGGAACGGCGGCGGCGGCGTCCTGGACCCACCAGGACCCGTCCTCGAAGCCGGGCCAGCCCGCGACGTCGCCGCGCTTGAAGGTGCGGACCGTGCCGCCGGGCAGCACCTCACCCTCGACGGCCTCGGCCAGGGTGGCCGGATCGGCGTCGGGTTTGAGGCTGAGGTCGGTCGCGGGCTCCTCGCGGGCGGCGAGGGCCAGACCGGCCAGGGCGGCGTCGCCATAGGTCTGTTTCCAGCGGGCGGCGATCCAGTCGGGCAGGTTCGACTCGGCCGTGGTCAGGCCGGGCCCCTCGCGTTCGATGCCGCGCAGGACGGCATTGACCAGGGCCTTGTAGGGCCGGGTCTTGGGATCTCGCTCGGCCAGTTTCACGGCGGTGGAGACGGCGGCGAAGGCGGGGGTGCCCAGCACCAGGGTCTGGGCCAGGGCGATGCGCAACAGGGTGCGGATGGTCTCGGGCGGCCGCTTCTGGAGCTTGCGGTCCAGGATCTGGTCAATCTCGCCGAGCCGACGCAGGGCCGCCATGGCCACGGCACGCGCGAAGGCGCGATCGGGGCCGGGCAGGGCGGTGACGGCGGGCAGGGCCAGCGCCTCGTCCAGGCCGCCGCGCCTGATCAGGGCGGCGTTGAGCAGGACGCCGGCGGCGATGCGGGCCTCGACGCCGATGTCTGCGGCTTCGTCGGGGACGCGCTCGGCCTGGGGCTTGGGCTCGCGACGGGGCCCACGCGCCTTGTCAGCGAGACGGCGGCCGCGTGCGCCTGAGTCCTTGCCCTTGGGGGCACCCCCGCTCATGCGGACACCGTCAAACCGAGACCTGCGTGCCGAGTTCGACCACCCGTCCGGGCGGGATGTGGAAGAAGTCGGTCGGGTTGGCCGCGTTGCGCATCAGGAAGATATAGAGCTTGTCCTGCCACAGGGGCATCCCCTGGCTGGCCGAGGGCACGACCGAGCGACGGCCGAGGAAGAAGCTGGTCGACATGATGTCGAACTTCACCCCCTGTTTGCGGCACAGGCTGAGCGCGCGCGGCACCACCGGGCTTTCCATGAAGCCATAGGTCAGGGTGATCTTCTTGAAGTCGTCGTTGATCGGCTCGATCTGGACGCGGTGGCTGTCGGGAACGCGCGGCCGGTCGGCGGTACGGACCGTCAGGATGACGTTCTTCTCGTGCAGCACCTTGTTGTGCTTGAGATTGTGCATCAGGGCGACTGGGGCCACGTCCGGGTCGCTGGTCAGGAAGATGGCCGTGCCGGGCGCGCGATGCGGCGGGCGGGCGCGCAGCATCTCGATCAGGTCGGTCAGGGGCAGGCTGTCCTTCTTGGCCTTGTCGGACAGGATCTGCGACCCCCGCGTCCAGGTCCACATGATCAGGATCAGCACCGCGCCCAGGACCAGCGGCAGCCAGGCGCCGTCGGGGATCTTGAGCAGGTTCGAGGTCAGGAAGACGGTGTCGATGAAGCCGAACGGGATGAGACAGGCCAGGGTGGCCCACACGCTCCAGCCCCATTTCTTGGTGATGACCGAGAAGCTCATCAGGGTGTTGATCAGCATGACGCCGGTGACCGCGACGCCGTAAGCCGCCGTCAGATTGTGCGAGCTCTGGAACACGACCAGCAGGGTCAGGACCCCGACCATCAGCAGGGTGTTGACCGCCGGCACGAAGATCTGACCGGCCTGGGTCTCGGACGTGAAGCGGATGTCGATGCGCGGCAACAGGCCCAGCTGGACCGCCTGTTGGGTGACCGAGAAGGCGCCGGTGATCACGGCCTGGGACGCGATGACGGTGGCGATCGTGGCCAGCAGCAGCATGGGCCAGTAGGCGAAATGCGGCACCATGGCCCAGAACGGGTTCTCGGCCGCGCCCTGGTTGTCGAGGATCAGGGCCCCCTGGCCCAGGTAGTTCAACGTCAGACAGGGCAGGACGAAGCATAGCCAGCCGGCGCGGATCGGGGCCTTTCCGAAATGGCCCATGTCGGCATACAGCGCCTCGGCCCCCGTGACGGCCAGGAAGACCGAGCCCAGGATGATGAAGCCCAGGAACCCGTCGTTGATCAGCAGCATCACCCCGTAGTGGGGCGACAGGGCCCGCAGGATGCTGATGTCGTCGAAGATGTGATAGAGGCCCAGCGCGCCGAGCGACAGGAACCAGATCGCGGTGATCGGGCCGAAATACTTGGCCAGGCCCGCCGTGCCGCGTGACTGGGCCAGGAACAGGGCGATCAGAATGGCAGCGGCCACCGGCACGATGAAGGCATCCAGGCGAGTGCCGACGCCGGGCGCATCCTTGACGCCCTCGATCGCCGACAGGACCGAGATGGCGGGCGTGATGATGCCGTCGCCATAGAACAGCGCCGCGCCGCAGACCCCCAGGATGAAGATCCAGGCACTCCGTCGACCGATCGCGTGCTGGGCCAAGGCCATCAGGGCCAGGGTGCCGCCTTCGCCCTTGTTGTCGGCGCGCATCAGGAACAGGACGTATTTCAGCGTCACCACGATCATCAGGGCCCAGAAGGCCAGAGAGACGACGCCGATGACGGCCAGGTCCCCGCCGACCCCGCCCTGGGCATGGCCGATCGCCTCGCGCAGCGCGTACAGCGGGCTGGTGCCGATGTCGCCGAACACGACGCCGATCGCGCCGATGGTCAGGGCCCAGAATCCAGCCTTGCCCGGCCCGTGGGCGGCTTGTGTAGTTTGAGCGGTCGCGGGCGCCGAGGCGTCGGCGGTCGTGTCTGGCGACGTGGGCGGGGGAGCGCCTGCATCGCGGGGCGTATCCCCAGCCATGAATATCCTCCGGGTCGCACTGTTCGAGCGCGCCCATCAAAGCGGAGCGCGCTGTAGGCTCATTCCGACAAAGGTTCAATCGTGGGCCAAGGATTCGGTTGCGGTGCGCCATTTCCTCCCCATCGGGCAGCGGCGGACGAGACGGCGAGGGGGCATTTGTGAATCTTCCGCGCCCGCACTACCTTATGGGCTGGAACCCCGCCCCATGTCTGACAGCCAACGCTTTCCCGTCGCCGCCCACGCCCTGGCCTATCTGGCCCACAGGGACGCGTACGACCCCTCGCGCGCGGCGGCCAGCGCCGTGCTGGCGGCCTCGATCCCGACCAATCCGGTGGTGATCCGGCGCGTGACCGCCCTGCTGGCCAAGGCCGGGCTGATCGCGACACGGCCGGGTGCATCGGGCGGGTCCTGGTTGCTGAAGCGGCCTGAGGACATCCGGCTGGACGCGGTGCTACGGGCCGTCAACGGCTGCGCCCACCTGGGTTCGCCGCCGCAAGGGGCCAAGGGGTGCCCGATCTCGGAGCATATCCCCCGCCAGGTCGCCAAGGCCCTGACCGCCGCCGACACCGCCGCCCACGAAGCCCTGTCCCACATCACCATCGCCGACCTTCTGGCCGAGAACGCGCCCTCGCTCGCGGCCCATGCGCCCCACGCCAGCTGCCCCGTCGCCGCCTGAGATGATCGGCCAGCGGCCCGGTGGCGGGCGTACCGTCCTAGTCACGGGTGCTTCTGCAGGCATTGGAGCCGCACTCGCCTGGACCTTCGTCAAGTATGGTTGGGACGCGGTACTCACGGCTCGACGTGAGCCCGAACTGGCGCTTCTCGCTGACCAACTCTCAGAAATCTACGATGCCCGAGTGACCGTGTTGCCTTGCGATCTGGCAGCACCCGGTGCTGCGACCGCGTTGGTCGACCAGATCGGTGCGCTTGGGATTCAGATCGACGCCCTGGTCAACAACGCCGGCTTCTCGCGCACCACGGGGTTTCTGGCCACCGATCCGGCGGATCATGCGGCCATGGTGAAGGTCATGCTGAGCGCGCCGATCGAACTGTCGCGGCTGCTGATCCCCGGCATGGTGGATCGCGGGTTCGGGCGGGTGCTGAACGTCGCGTCCCTGGCCGGGTTGATGCCGGCGACCGGGGGCGACACCCTGTACGGGCCGATCAAGGGGTTCCTGATCAAGGCCTCGGCCGGGCTGCATCTGGAGCTGGAGGGGACGGGCGTTCACGTCACCGCCCTGTGCCCCGGCTACACCTTGACGGAGTTCCACGACGTGAACGGATCGCGCGAGGAGGTGTCCTCGGCCTATCCGGCCTGGATGTGGCAGACGGCGAACCAGGTGGCGCGGGTCGGATATGCCGCCGTCGAGGCCAACCGCGCGCGGGTCGTGCCGGGCTGGCGCAACACCCTGTTGGCCGCCATTCCCAAACTGTTGCCCGACGCCCTGGCGCTGAAGATCATCGGCGGCCATGCCCGGCGGCTGAAGCGGATCTGACCTACCAGCGCCAGACCCAGCGGCCGATCCCAGTCCCGACCGCGACCGGGATGGCCATGCCCAATGTGTACCAGACGGCGACGAAGGCGGCGGTGTGCTCGGGGCAGTGCAGACCGTAGAGGGTCGCGGCCAGTCCACCGATCATCAACCCCACCGCCGCTCCGGCCAGGGCGGGACGTAGCGGCGCGAAACCGCGAACCGCGAACAGGATCAGGGGCGCGGCCAGCAGGCTGAGGCCGGCGATATTGGTGGGGCAGACCCTGGCCGACTGACCCATCAAGGCCTCCATCCGTGTCGCGTCAGGGGTCAGCATCAGGCTGACGGTGCCCCACACGACCGCAATCACGACCACGGCCCCGAAGACGGCCAGAGGCGTGCGGAGACCGGCGCCCGGCCGCCCGGCACGGTCCAGCAGCCAGAAGCCGGCACCCGCCAGCGCCGCCGTATAGGCCGCCTTGGCCCAGAAGGTCGGACCGCCCATCGCGATCATCAGGTCCGGTCTCAGGCCCAGCGTCAGGATGACGCCCGCAAGGACCAGCAGGGCCGCGGGGATCAGGGCCAGGCCCGCGCGACGGCGCAGGGCCACTGCGCCGGTCGGGGTGGTGTCGGCGGCCAGGGCCGCGATCAGGTCATCCGTTTTCATCGTCGACCCTCCCGGGCGCTGTATCGGTGCCGGCGAACCGGGCGTTGAGCAGCTTGAGGCTGCGGTGGATGCTGACCTTGGCGGCGGTCAGGGAATAGCCGTGGCGTTCGGCCGCCTCCGCGACGCTGAGGCCGGACAGGCGAACGTCCTCGATCAGGCGGCGTTGTCGGGTCGGCAGGGCCGACAGGCAACGCCCCAGGTCGGCCCGGGTGGCGCCGTCCTCGACCGTATGGTCGGCCCACAGGGATTCCGCCGCCTCGATGGGGCGGGTCGGGCGTCGGCGTCGGCTGCGCAGATGGTCGATCAGCTTGTGACGGGCGATGGCCCAGGCCCAGCCGGTGAAGGGCCGCGCCGGATCCCAGGTCGCCCGCTTGGCGTGGATGGCGATCAGGGTCTCCTGCACCAGGTCCTCCGCATCGGCCCCGCCGTCGAACAGCTGACGGCCGAACCAGGACCTCAGGTGCGCCCCGAGATCGGTCAGCAGCACGCGCCAGGCCGCTGCGTCGCCGTCGAGACCGCGCAGCATCAGAGCCTTGAAATGCGCTTCCCGGTCGATCACGGCCGCTCCCGGCCGTCATCGCGACCCGCGCCCAGTCTGGCACGCGGGCGGGCCTCGGGCCTGCGGAAAATGCGGTCGGGGATCACGCGGCGGCGATGCGGGCGACGGCGGGAAGACCGTCGCCCTTCGTCGGATCAGTGCGGCGCGCTCATCTTGTCGGCAGCGGGCGCCATGGCGTCGGCGGCCGGGGCCATCTTGTCGGCCGGAGCCATCTTGTCCGCGGGGGCCATGGCGTCTCCTGCGGGAGCCATGGCGCTGTCGGACGGTGCCATCGCGCCGCTGGCGGGAGCCATTGCGCCATCGGCCGTAGCCATGGCGCTGTCGGCGGGAGCCATGGCATCGGCCTTGGTATCGGGCGCGGGCTGGCAGGCGGCGGCGAACAGTGAAAGGGCGGCGACGGCGGACGCGGCGAGGATGTTGCGGATCATGGTGGAAACCCTTGGGATCAAGCCGGGGGTCTGTCCCCCCTGAACCCGATTACGCCGGGGGCTCGACGAAGGTTACAGGGACGGTGGCGTCAGGCGACCATGACGGTCCCGAGCAGGAGCACGGCGCCGCGTTTCCTCAGGGTGCGAAAGGTGGCCACCTGGAGGGCACGGTGCAGGCGGTCGACATCGGGCACGGCGCCGGGCAACAGGCCAGCCGCGAACCCCTGGACCACGGTGTTGAAGGCCGCGCGCAGGCGCGGGCCTTCCAGGGTCGCCTCGGCGTTGAGCTCGGGGTCGGGAACGTCCAGACCGGTCTCGACCGTCAGGACGCCCCGACGGCCGTCGGGCCGGATGATGGTCGAGGTGATGGTGCCGAAACGGATGTAGCCACCGGCGGACTTGCCACCGCCGCTGCTGCCGCTGGCCTGGGCGGGCGCGACGGCAGCGGCCGCGAGAACGGCACCGGCGAGCGGGGCGAGGGAGAAGAGCTGACGACGATCCATGCCGTCACCCTAGCGGCCACGCTTTAAGGTCGGGTTACGCCCGGGCCACCGGCTCCATCGCCTTCAGGTCCAGCAGGGCGAACAGGCGGGCGTCCTCGTCCTGTTCGGGGTTGGGCGTGGTCAGCAGCTTGCCGCCGACGAAGATGGAGTTGGCACCGGCCAGGAAACAGAGCGCCTGCATCTCGGGGCTCATGGTCTCGCGTCCGGCCGAAAGACGGACCATGGCGCGCGGACAGACCAGGCGGGCGACGGCGACGGTGCGGACGAACTCGATGGGGTCGATCTCGCCGGTCTGAAGCACCCGTTCGCCCAGAGGCGTGCCGGTGACGGGGACCAGGGCGTTGACCGGCAAACTGTCGGGATGCTCGGGCAGGGTGGCCAGGGCATGCAGCAGCGAGGCCCGGTCACGGCGGCTCTCGCCCATGCCGACGATCCCGCCGCAGCAGGTGCTCATGCCGACGTCGCGGACATGTTGCAGGGTGTCGAGCCGGTCCTGATAGGTCCGCGTCGTGACCACCTGGGCGTAGTATTCCGGGCCGGTGTCGAGGTTGTGATTATAGTAGTCGAGACCGGCGTCCTTGAGCTGCCGGGCCTGATCGGCGGTCAGCATCCCCAGCGTGGCGCAGGTCTCGAGCCCCAGGGCCTTCACGCCCGCGATCATGGTCGCCAGTTTCGGCGTGTCGCGATCCTTGAGCTCGCGCCAGGCGGCCCCCATGCAGAAGCGCGAGGCCCCACCCGCCTTGGCCGCCATGGCCTCGGCGATGACGGACGTGGTATCCATCAGCTTTTCGGCCTTCAGCCCGGTGTCGAAACTGGCGGACTGACTGCAATAGCCGCAGTTCTCGGCACAGCCCCCGGTCTTGATCGACAGCAGCTGGGACTTCTGGACCTGCGACGGATCGAACCAGCGCCGGTGGACCGTCGCGGCGTCGAACACCAGCTCCATGAACGGCCGCGCGAACAGGGCCTCGACCTGATCCAGCGTCCAGTCGTGGCGCGGCTGGGCCGGGTCGGCGAAGGCGGAACGGATGGGTGATGCGTCATCGGCCATGGCGACGATCTACTCGCGGGTAGGGCCCGCGCCAAGCCCCTCGTCCTTGAACACCTCGCCGCCCTTCATCACGAAATCGACCGACTTCAGGGTGGTCACGTCGGTCAGAGGGTCGCCCGCGACGGCGATCAGGTCGGCCTGTTTGCCGGGCTCCAGGCTGCCGACCAGTGCGGACAGGCCCAGGAGGTCTGCGGCGTTGACGGTGGCCGCCTCGATGGCAGTCGCGGGCGTCATGCCGTTGGCCACCATCAGCTCGAACTCGTCGGCGTTGCGACCGTGTTTGGAAACACCGGCGTCGGTGCCGAAGGCGATCCTGACGCCTGCCGGGACGGCGCGTTGCAGCGACTGGCCGGTAATGGAGATGCGCCACATGATCTTGGGCAGGACCTCGGGCGGATAGGCGTCGGGGTTGGCGGCCAGGCGCTCGCGGTAGCCGTTCACCGTCGACAGGGTTGGGACATAATAAGCACCCGAACTGCGGAACAGGCCGATGGTATCGTCGTCGAAGATGGTGCCGTGCTCGATCGAGTCGGCACCCAGTCGCAGGGCCAGGGCGATGCCGTCGGCCCCGTGGGCGTGAACGGCGACCTTCTTGCCGTACAGATGGGCGGTGTCGATCAGGGCTCGGGCCTCGTCCTCGAACATCTGGGCACCCAGGCCGGCGCCGATCCGGCTGTTGACGCCGCCGGTGGTGGCGATCTTGATGACATCCACGCCTCGACTGATCTGGAGCCGCACGGCCTCGCGGCAGGAGCCGATGTCGTCGCAGACGTTGTCGTGGGCGGTGTGTTCGCGAATCTCGTCGTTCAGCCCGTTGCGGCCGTCCATGTGACCCGAGGTGGTCGAAATCGAGGTTCCGGCGTCGAGGATGCGTGGCCCCGGGACGGCTCCGCGCGCCACGGCGTCCCGGAGCGCCAGGGTGACGCCTCCGGTATCGCCCAGGTTACGCACGGTGGTAAATCCGGCCATCAGGGTCTTTCTGGCGTTCTCGGCCGCTTCATAGGCGCGGGCGGGCAGGCTGTCGGTGAACTCGGACAACAGGCCCTCCTGACCCGCTCGGTCGGAGACCAGATGCACATGGCTGTCGATCAGGCCCGGCAGGACGAAGTGGTCCTGAAGGTCGATCACCCGCGCGCCGGCAAAGGCCTCGGTGCCGACGAAACCGTCGCGCAGTTCGACGACGACCCCTTCGCGGATCACGATCGTTGACGGTCCACGCGGTGCCTGTCCGGGGCGGTCCAGCAGGCGTCCGGCCTGGACGAGGACGGTCCCCGATCCAGCGACCTGCGCCCATGCAGGGGCTGTCACGGCCAGAGACGCGGCCAGTGCCGCCGCGAGAACCCGGATCTTCATGCGCATGCCCCCTGTAGAGGCGGTGAGATTAGCCATGGTGCGGACGCGACCGCCAGTCCGGATCACATAAGGATATCCTTATATGTTTCTTGCCCTGAGGCTTCGGGCGGTCTATAGGCGCGGCAACCGACAATCCGCGATCCGGCCCTGCGCCGACGCTTGAGGAGCGCCCACCATGGTCGACTACATCGTTCGCGACATCTCGCTTGCCCCGTTCGGCAACAAGGAAATCGCCATCGCCGAAACCGAGATGCCGGGCCTGATGGCTCTGCGCGAGGAGTTCGGTCCGTCGCAGATCCTGAAGGGCGCCCGCATCGCCGGCTCGCTGCACATGACGATCCAGACCGCCGTGCTGATCCAGACGCTGGAAGCCCTGGGTGCCGACGTCCGCTGGGCCTCGTGCAACATCTTCTCGACCCAGGACCACGCCGCTGCCGCCATCGCCGCCAACGGCACGCCGGTGTTCGCCACCAAGGGCGAGACGCTGGAAGAATACTGGGACTATGCCCACAAGATCTTTGAATGGGCCGACGGCGGCTATCCGAACCTGATCCTGGACGACGGCGGCGACGCCACCCTGCTGTGCGTGCTGGGCCCCAAGGCCGAGAAGGACCTGTCGGTCATCTCGAACCCGCAGAACGAGGAAGAGGAAGCCCTCTTCAAGGTCATGAAGCGCTACATCGCCGAGAAGCCCGGATTCTACTCGGCGATCCGCGACGCCATCGGCGGCGTGTCGGAAGAAACCACCACCGGCGTCCACCGCCTGTACGAAATGGCCAAGAAGGGCGACCTGCCGTTCCCCGCCATCAACGTCAACGACAGCGTCACCAAGTCCAAGTTCGACAACCTGTACGGCTGCCGTGAATCGCTGGTCGACGCGATCCGTCGCGGCACCGACGTCATGCTGTCGGGCAAGGTCGCCGTGGTCTGCGGCTACGGCGACGTGGGCAAGGGCTCGGCCGCCTCGCTGCGCCAGGGCGGCGCCCGCGTGAAGGTCACCGAGATCGACCCCATCTGCGCCCTGCAGGCCGCGATGGAAGGCTATGAGGTCGTCACCGTCGAGGACGTGGCCCACGAGGCCGACATCTTCGTCACCGCCACGGGCAACCTCGACGTCCTGACCGTCGAGCATATGCGCGCGATGAAGAACAACGCCATCGTCTGCAACATCGGCCACTTCGACTCGGAGATTCAGGTCGCCGGCCTGAAGAACTTCAAGTGGGACGAAATCAAGCCGCAGGTCCACCACGTCGAGTTCCCGGACGGCAAGAAGATCATCCTGCTGTCGGAAGGCCGCCTGGTGAACCTGGGCAACGCCACGGGTCACCCCTCGTTCGTGATGTCGGCGTCCTTCACCAACCAGACCCTGGCCCAGATCGAACTGTGGACCAACATCAAGGCCTACGAGAACCAGGTCTACACCCTGCCCAAGCACCTCGACGAGAAGGTCGCCATGCTCCACCTGGCCAAGCTGGGCGCCAAGCTGACCGTGCTCAACAAGGAACAGGCCGCCTACATCGGCGTCCCGACCGAGGGCCCGTTCAAGCCGGAAGCCTATCGGTACTAGGATAGCATCACCTCTCCGCCGGCGAAGGCCGGTGGGGAGGACAGATCGGCGGCTTCGCCGATCAGGAGGGGGCGACCCGGTGAAAGCCGGGAGCCCCTTTTTCATGTCTGATCGTTGACAGCGTGTCGCCCCCGCCTTGCACCGCAACAGCACCGCCGTTCCTCCCCATCGCCCTCCGGCAATGGTGAGGTGAGAGGGTCACGCCGCCAGCGAGAACGACCCCGTCGGCGCGTCGTCCCGGCCGGTCAGGCTGACCTCGAAATCGGCGAGCATGTCGAGCAGTTCGTCGGGGGTCGGGACGGGCTTGCCTGGGGCGGTGCGATATTTCCAGAAGCTGACGATGTGCTGGATCGCGCCCAGCCGCTCGCCCAGCTTGGCGAACAGGTGCGGGGCGTCGCGCAGGAAGTCGCGGAAGGCGGTCGGACGACCCTCCTGGGTCAGTCCCCGGAAGGCGTCGTCATAGACCCGCAGCATGTTGGCGGTGCTGTCGCAGGTGTCGATGATGCGGCGGCGGATGGTCTCGCGGCTGCGCGCCAGGGCGACATATTGCTGGGTGGTCGGCCGCCCGCGCGGCTTGGTCACCCGCACGGCCTCCATGACGTCGCCGATCTCGCCGACCACATCGCGCAGCACCCATTTGTAGTAGAGGAAGCCCTTCCAGCAGAAGACGCCCTCTTCATACTCCTCGGGGGCGAGACGCAGGGTCAGGCCCAGGGCGCTCAGGTCCTCGCCGGCCGAGCTCGACAGGATCTTGTCGGTCAATCTGGCGACCGGATTGTCCGCGGTCAGATCCCAGTCCGGACCCAGGCTGAGGTCGACCAGGGGCGCGATCTCTTCGGCGACGAAGGCGATCATGGCACCGAGGTCGGCCTCGGACAGGTTGAAATAGCAGGGGGCCGGGGTCACGCCGTTGCGGCGCAACTGCTCGCGCAACAGGAAGGGGTCAAGGCCCGGCAGGCCGTCCATGACGCGCAGGGTCTGGATGTCGGGATGGTCGGGCTGCAGGCCGAAAGCCTGGGTCATGGTGGTCTCGAAGCCGGCCTCGCCCACGAACAGATACCGCCCCCCGGCTCGCAGGTCGCCCGCGTCGATCGGCAGGATGATCTTGGTGGCGACATAGCGGCGGAAGCGGAAGCGATCGATCTCGTCACGCCTCAGCCGGTGCTTCACGATCATCGAGCGGTTCAGCATGGGATTGCGGAACATCGGCTGGTCGCGCCAGGCCTCGGTGTCCCCGTGCTCGCGATGCACGCGCGACAGATTGAGCACCCGGGCGGTGGAGGCCGATCCCCGAAGGTTGGCCAGGCTGCGGATGGTGCGATCGGTCATGAGGCGTCCGGGGAAGGAAGCGCCACCATAGCGGGAGAGCGTTGATCAATCGGCGTTAAACAGGGTTAGCGAGGGGTTAGGGCCTTGCCTCGCCAGGTCTCGGCTTGTCATGAAGGGAGACAGGTGGGGAGGTCGTGATGCCGGATCAGAGGTTGGAAACCGTGGCGCGACCCGAGGTCGATATCCTGGCCTTCTCGGACGATCTGGCCGGCGCTTTTCACGACATCAACGCCCAGTGGATCCAGACCATGTTCACCCTGGAGCCCACCGATCGGGAGGTTCTGGAGAACCCGCGCGCCCGGATCGTGGAGCCGGGTGGCGACATCCTGTTCGCCCGGGTCCCGGGCCTCGGCGTGGTCGGGACCTGCGCGCTCCAGAAAACCGGCGCGGATCGCTACGAACTTACCAAGATGGGGGTGCTGGATTCCGCGCGCGGCCTGAAGATCGGCGAGACCCTGTTGCAGGCGGCGATCGCGCGGGCGCGCGAGATGGGGGCGACGAGCCTGTACCTGCTGACCAACAGCCGATGCGCCGCCGCCATTCATCTGTACGAGAAGAACGGCTTTGCCCACGACGCGGACATCAAGGCCGAGTTCGGATGCCGCTACGCCCGGTGCGACGTTGCCATGCGCTACTGCGGCGATTGAGCCTCCGGTCGGTGGTGTGAATCCGTTCACGGCCGGGACGATCCTGGGGTAGACTGGCCGGATGGAAAACGTCTTCACCATCCTGATCCTGCTGGCCGTGGCGGCGGTGTCGGTCACGCTCGGCTTCGGCATCTACTCCCTGTATCGCGGCGGCGACTATGCGCGGTCCAACTCCAACAAGCTTATGCGGCTTAGGGTCGTGCTCCAGGCGACGGCGATCGTGCTGCTGATGCTGGGGTTGTGGTGGAAGGCGACGCACGGGTCGTGACGGGTCGATTCCGATGGTGGTGCTGAACAAGATCTATACCCGCACGGGCGACGCGGGCGACACCGGGCTGGCATCCGGCGCACGGGTGTCCAAGAGCGATCCCCGGGTCGAGGCCTATGGCACCGTGGACGAACTGAACGCCGTCATCGGCATCGCCCGGCTGCATGCAGGCCAGAACGACCGCATCGACGCCATGCTGGGCAGGATCCAGAACGAACTGTTCGACCTCGGCGCCGACCTGGCCACGCCGCTGGACCCGCCGCCCGCCTGGGAGGCGTTGCGCATCCTCGACAGCCAGGTCGAGCGGCTGGAGGCCGAGATCGACTGGATGAACGAGAGCCTAAGCGCGCTCGACAGCTTCATCCTGCCCGGCGGATCGCCCCTGGCGGCGCATCTGCATCTGGCGCGGACGGTCGCGCGGCGCGCCGAGCGGGACGCCATCCGTCTGGTCGAGACCGGAGCGACGGTCACTCCGGCGGCCCTGCGCTATCTGAACCGGCTGTCGGATCATCTGTTCGTCGCCGCCCGCCGGGCCAACGCCAACGGGGCCGATGACGTGAAATGGGTTCCCGGCGGTACGCGCTGAGCCGGCTTGGCAGGATGATCTCGGCAGCGTAGCTTCGGCGCATCGGGCTCATGCGGACGCCCGATCAGACGGCCTTCCTGTCCAAGCTCCGCTCCTTTTCCCACGCCGATGGCGTGGGTCGGAGCATGACCTGTGACGACGCCTGACCTGACGATACCCGAGCCTGAACCCACCCCGCCCACCCTGACCTATCCGGCGCTGTTCCTGCGCTTCCTGCGCTTCGGTGCCATGGCCTTCGGCGGCCCCGTCGCCCAGATCGCCATGATCCGCAAGGAACTGGTCGATCAGGAGCGCGGGATATCCAGCGGCCACTTCAACCGCCTGCTGGCGGTGCTTCAGGTCCTGCCGGGGCCGGAGGCGCACGAGCTGTGCGTCCATCTGGGGATGCGGGCACGCGGTCGGATCGGCGGACTGCTGGCCGGGCTCGGCTTCATGCTGCCCGGGTTCCTGATCATGCTGGGGATCGGCTGGGCCTATGTGTCGCTGGCCCCGGCCATGAGCGTGCTGGCCGGAGCCTTCCTGGGCGTCCAGTCGGCGGTGGTGGCGGTCATCATGCGGGCCGTACACAAGATCGGCGGCCATATCCTGGAGGACCGCTGGCTATGGGGCATCGCAGGTGCAGGCCTGATCGCGACGCTCGTCGGGGTCGGGTTCTGGATCGTGCTGCTGGCAGGAGGTGTGGCCTATGCGCTCGTCAAGGGCGGGCAGCCGTTGCTGGCCACAGCAGTGGTCGCGGCCGCCGCCGTCGTGGCGGTGCTGCTTCATCGTGTCGCGCCCGTAGTCGAGCCGGGTGTCGCGATCGGTACCTCCGCCGGAACCCTGGCCATGTTCTGGACCGGACTGAAGGCGGGGCTGTTGACCTTCGGTGGGGCCTATACGGCCATCCCCTATGTGCGGGCCGATACGGTGGGGCGAGGGCTGATCGGGGACGGGACGTTTCTGGACGGAGTGGCCTTCGCCGGGGTCATTCCGGCACCGCTGGTAATCTTCTGCACCTTCGTCGGCTTCGTGGTCGGCGGCTGGGCGGGAGCGCTTGCCATGACGGCGGGGGTCTTCCTGCCGGCCTTCGCCTTTTCGATGATCTTCTATGAGCGGCTGGAAGCTGTGGTCGCCGACGAGCGGCTGCACCGACTGCTGGCCGGGGTCGCGGCGGCGGTGGTCGGGATCATCGCGGCGACCAGCCTGCAACTGGGATGGGCGACCCTGGAACGCGTGCCGTCGATCCCGGTGGCCGTCGCGATCTTCGTCCTGGCCTTCGCCGCCGTCTGGTTCTGGAAGAGCCGCTATGCGATCGCGGTCATCCTTGCGGGGGCGGCGCTGGCAGGCTGGCTGCTGTTCCGCTGAGCGCGGTTCAGTCCCGCTTGCCCTTGAACGAGGCGACCAGCGCCATGGCGTGGCCGTGACCCAGGTCGAAGTCGGTCTTCAGCCAGTCCACGATCTGACCGGCCTTCACGCCCGGTGCCAGGTCGCCGTCCGCGACGAAGCCTTTCCGGGTGGCCAGGGCGGCGAAGTCGTCGGCGGTCTTGCCGGTCTTGGCCTGGATGTTGTCGAGATAGGCCTGGAACGACATCAGAAGCCGCTGTTCTTTTCCACCAGGGCGCGGTCGCGGTCGGTCTGAGCCTGGCGCGCGGCCTTCTCGGCGGCGAGGCGGTGTTCGATCTCGACCAGTTCGCGGGCCTGTTCCCTCGACCATTCGTCGCGAGAGACCCCGGCGGGACGGCCCGTCAGGTCCGGCAGATAGAGCGGTGTTTCGCAGGTCCGGCCCTCTTCGTACCACCACCGCCCGCTGGCCTCGCATTTCTCCTGCGGGTCAAGGAACAGCCGCTGGTAGCCGAACACCCCGACCAGCGTCAGGGCGAACAGGCCGGCGAACAGTATGCCCAGGCGTTTCGTGGTCAGGAAGCGGGTCATGGGGTCTCGTTGAACACTACGGGTGCGATGGATGGTCTAGTTCACGTTGCGTTACGTTGACAGGCCGGGCGGCGCGTTCCATTCCCTGCGCCAACTACCTGGCCCCAATTCTTGACCACAGTGTGGATAGCGCAATGAAGGTACTCGTCCCCGTCAAACGGGTCATCGACTACAACGTCAAGGCCCGCGTCAAGGCGGACCAGACCGGCGTCGATCTGGCCAACGTCAAGATGAGCATGAACCCCTTCGACGAAATCGCCGTCGAGGAGGCCGTGCGCCTGAAGGAGGGCAAGGAGCATCATGCGGCCGGCACGATCAGCGAGATCGTCGTGGTGTCCATCGGCGTCCAGCAGGCGCAGGAAACGATCCGCACGGCCCTGGCCATGGGCGCCGATCGCGGCATCCTGATCCAGTCCGACGCCGATCTGGAGCCCCTGGCCGTCGCCAAGCTGCTCAAGGCCGTGGTCGATGAGGAAAAGCCGGACCTGGTCCTGATGGGCAAGCAGTCGATCGACGGCGACAACAATGCGGTCGGCCAGATGCTGGCGGCTCTGCTCGACTGGCCCCAGGCCACCTTCGCTTCGAAGATCGAGATCGCCGACGGCAAGGCGACCGTGACGCGTGAAGTCGACGGCGGTCTCCAGACCCTGGCGGCGACCCTGCCGGCCGTGGTGACCGTGGACCTGCGCCTCAACACCCCGCGCTACGCCAGCCTGCCCAACATCATGAAGGCCAAGAAGAAGGAGATCGCCATGAAGGCGGTCGCCGACTACGGCGTCGATACCGCGCCGCGCCTGACGGTAGTCAAGGTGACCGCGCCCGCGACCCGTTCCGCCGGGATCAAGGTGGCCGACGCCGCCGAACTGGTGTCCAAGCTCAAGACCGCAGGAGCCCTGTAAGATGGCCGTTCTCGTCATCGCCGACCACGACGGTTCGGCTGTCCGCGACACCACCCACAAGACCGTGACCGCCGCCCTGGCCCTCGGCGGTGACGTCGATGTCCTGGTCGTCGGCTCCGGCGCTAAGGCCGCTGCGGATTCGGCCGCGAAGATAGCCGGTGTCCGCAAGGTCCTGCTGGCCGAAAGCGCCGGCCTGGGTCACCAACTGGCCGAGGATGTCGAGAAGACCGTCCTGGGTCTGGCCGGCGGCTATGACGCCATCCTGTCCCCCGCGACCAATGACGGCAAGAATTTCATGCCTCGCCTGGCCGCCAAGCTGGATGTCGCGCCGATCTCTGACATCGTCGAGGTGATCTCGGCCGATACCTTCGTGCGTCCGATCTATGCGGGCAACGCGCTGGAGACCATCCAGTCGTCGGACGCCAAGAAGGTCATCACCGTCCGCCCGACCAACTTCGCTCCCGCGGCCGAAGGCGGCTCGGCTCCGGTCGAGACCGTCGCCGGCGCCGAAGCCGGCAAGGCGACCTTCGTCGGCGAGGAACTGGTCAAGTCGGATCGCCCTGAACTGGGCGCCGCCAAGATCATCGTCTCGGGCGGTCGCGCCCTGGGCTCGGCCGAGGAATTCCACGCCGTGATCGAGCCCCTGGCCGACAAGCTGGGCGCCGCCGTGGGGGCCAGCCGCGCGGCCGTGGACGCCGGCTATGCCCCCAACGACTATCAGGTCGGCCAGACCGGCAAGGTGGTGGCTCCGGCCCTCTACATCGCCGTCGGTATCTCGGGCGCCATCCAGCACCTGGCCGGGATGAAGGACTCCAAGATCATCGTCGCCATCAACAAGGACGCCGACGCCCCGATCTTCCAGGTCGCCGACTTCGGCATCGTCGGCGACTACAAGACGGTCGTTCCGGAGCTGATGACCGCTCTGGGCTGACGTCGGGCGGCTTTTGAACAGGGCGCGGGGCGAGAGCTTCGCGCCCTTTTTCATGTTGTGTTCCCGGTGACTTGACTCATTTCGATGTTTAGCTAATTGTCTTAGCGTGAGCCAGGTATTCAAAGCCCTTTCCGATCCCACGCGCCGGCGGGTGCTCCAGCTCCTGCGTCAGGGGCCGATGACCGCGGGGGAGATCAGCGACCGTTTCGACGTCTCCAAACCCACCATGTCGGCGCATTTCGCCGTGCTGAAAGAGGCCGACCTGGTCCACGCCGAGAAGGCCGGAAAGTCCGTCATCTATCACCTGAAACTCTCGGTGCTCGAGGAAGCCCTGCTGGGCTTTGTCCATTCGTTCGGTCTCGACGCCCGGGCGTCGTCCCCCACGCAGGAGCCTGCAAGATGAACAAGGACCTGATCAACAGCCTCGCCTGGGGCGGAGGCATTGTCGTTCTGGCGCTCTGCGCGAGCCTGGCCCGCAACCTCGGCTTCATCGACCAGGATACGACCCTGCGTATCGTGCTGGGGGCGACCGGTCTGATGATCGCCTCCTTCGGCAATCGTATCCCCAAGACCTTCGTCCCGGGTGCTGGTGCCCGCAAGGCCCAGCGCGTCGCCGGCTGGTCCATGGTGATCAGCGGTCTCGTCTATGCCGGGGCCTTCGTCTTCGCGCCGGTCATGACGGCAGTGATTGTCGGTTGCGGTGCGGTGATCCTCGGCATGACGGTGACCTTCGCCTACTGCCTGTCGCTGCGGAACCGGACCGGGGCCGCCTGACCCGGTCGATGGGCAGGCTGGCCGTCAAGCTGAGCCCTGGTGCGTCTCATGATCGCATCGACGGCTGGGACACCGACCCGGAGGGCCGTCCGGTTCTCAAGGTCCGTGTTCGGGCAATGCCCGTCGAAGGAGCGGCCAATACGGCCCTGATCCGGCTGCTGGCGAAGTCGCTTGGTGTCGCCCGCACGGCGGTATCCCTGGCGCGCGGCGGGCAATCGCGGCTGAAGATGATCCATGTCGAGGACCTCGACGACGCCGAACTCGGAGATCGTCTTACAGGAATGTAATATTTCCGCCTTTGACGCACAGCGTGTGACGCTCTTGTAATCGGGCTCGACCCACGCCGTCGGCGTATCAGGAGAGCCGTCCCCAGATGTTTCGTTCCGCCCTGCGAGGGTCCAGCCTCGCCGTCCTCGCCTGTGTTCTTGCGCTCGGCGCCTGCGCCACCACCGGGGCCACCCCCGCCGCTGAGGACACCGCCGACAAGGCCGAGGTCAAGCCGCTGGCGACCGGGCTGGACGTCCAGGCCAACCTCGATCCCTTCCCCTCGACCTACGCCCCCCTGCCTCGCCAGAACTCGGCGATCGTGGGCGCGACCGTGTTCGACGGAGCGGGCCGGAAGATTGAGAACGGCGTCGTCCTGATGGCTGACGGCAAGGTCGAGGCGATCGGCGGGGCCGATACGCCGGTCCCGGCCGGATACACGGTCATCGACGGGCGCGGCCGGTTCGTCACGCCGGGCGTCATCGACGTCCACTCGCACCTGGGCGTCTATCCGTCGCCGGGCGTGCAGGGGATGAGCGACGGCAACGAGGCGACCAGCCCGAACACCGCCCAGGTCTGGGCCGAACATTCGATCTGGCCCCAGGATCCCGGGTTCAACACCGCCCGCGCCGGCGGCGTGACCACGCTCGGCATCCTGCCCGGCTCGGCGAACCTGTTCGGCGGACGCGGCGTGACGGTGCGCAACGTGCCGTCGATCACCATGCAGGGGATGAAGTTCCCCGGCGCACCGCACACGCTGAAGATGGCCTGTGGCGAGAATCCCTCACGGGTCTATGGCGGGCGCAACCAGAGCCCGGCGACCGGCATGGGCAATGTCGCCGGCTATCGTGCCGCCTTCATCGCGGCGCGCGACTACAAGGACAAGTGGGACAAGTGGCGCGAGACCGGTGAGGGCTCGCCCCCCACGCGCAATCTCCAGAACGAGACACTGGCGGGCGTTCTGGACGGGTCGATCCTGGTTCAGAACCACTGCTACCGCGCCGACGAGATGGCGGTGATGCTCGATATCGCCAAGGAATTCGGCTACAAGATCACGACCTTCCACCACGCCATCGAGGCCTACAAGGTCGCGCCGATGCTTGCGGCCAACGGCACCTGTGCGGCGATGTGGACCGGCTGGTGGGGCTTCAAGATGGAGGGGCTGGACGCGGTCGAGGCCAATGCGGCCTTGGTCGATGCGGCCGAAGGCTCGTGCGCCGTCATCCATTCCGACGACCCCGAACTGACCCAGCGCCTCAACCAGGAGGCGGCCGCGGCTCTGGCCGCCGGTCGTGCGGCGGGGCTCGATATCAGCGAGGAACGCGCGATCAGCTGGTTCACCGTGAACGCCGCCCGCGCCATCGGCATCGACAAGGAGACGGGGTCGCTGGAGGCCGGCAAGCGCGCCGATGTGGTGATCTGGTCCGCCAGTCCCTTGAGCGTCTACGCGCGCGCCGACCAGGTCTTCATCGACGGGGCCAAGGCCTATGACCGGTTCGATCCAGCCTATCAGCCGAGGTCCGATTTCGAGCTGGGCCAGCCCGGCTACGGCCTGACCGCCGCCAACGTGACTGAAGGAGCCCGCTGATGCGTATCTCGCTCAAGACGCTTCTTCTGGGCGCGGCCCTGACCGCGCTCGCCGTCCCGGCTTCGGCCGAGGTCGTGGCCATCACCGGCGCCAAGGTGCTGACCGGCACCGCCGTGATCGAGAACGGCACCGTCGTCATGGACGGGGCGACCATCGTCTCGGTCGGCACGGGGGCTGCTCCTGCGGGTGCTCGCATCATCGACGGTCGCGGCAAGACGGTGTCGCCCGGCTTCGTCGCGGTCGACTCCGGTCTCGGCGGGTCCGAGGTGTCGTCGGTGTCGGGGTCGAACGACCTGTCGAACAACGCCAACACGATCAGCGCCTCGTTCGACGTCTCCTATGGGCTGGACCCCTGGTCCTTCACCCTGCCGGTGGCGCGCACGGGCGGGATCACCCGCGCCATCGTCGTGCCGGCCCACCCGGGCGGCGGCGGCGGACACGGCAACCACCAGGACGACGGCGAGACCGATTTCGCGGGCGCGGGCGAAGGCGGCTTCCAGTCGCCGGGCCTGTTCGCGGGACAGGCCGCCATCATCACCCTGGCCCAGGGCACCGACATCCTGGTCAAACCGCGCGTGGCCATGGTCGCGCCGTTCGGCGAGGCCGGAGCGGGCGTCGCCGGCGGCGCACGCGGCGCCGAGTTCACGCTGTTTAAGGAAAGCCTGGCCGAGGTACGGCTCTATGCGCGCAACAAGGCGGCCTATGACCGGGCGGGCCTGCGCGACCTCAGCCTGTCGCGGGCGGATCTGGAGGCGCTGATCCCCGTCGCCAACGGGACCATGCCGCTGATCGTCACCGTCCACCGGGCGTCCGACATTCTTCAGGTCCTGCGTCTGGCCCAGGAGGAGGGCGTCAAGGTCATCCTGGACGGCGCGGAAGAAGGCTGGCTGGTCGCGCCTCAGATCGCGGCGGCCAAGGCCCCAGTGTTGCTGAACCCGATTTCCAACCTGCCCGGATCGCTCGAGACGCGGGCGTCGCGGATGGAAAATGCGGCGGCGCTGAACGCGGCGGGCGTGGTCATCGCCATCAAGGGCAACGAAGGCTCCGTCCACCGGGCGCGCGAGGCCCGCTACAACGCCGGCAACGCCGTCTCGCACGGCCTGCCCTACGCGTCGGCGATCGCGGCCCTGACGGTGAACCCGGCCCGCATCTTCGGCGAGGGCGGGACGTTCGGCGAGCTGATCCCGGGAGCCCAGGCCGATGTCGTGGTCTGGTCTGGCGACCCGCTGGAGCCCCTGACCACGGCCAGCCAGGTGTTCATCTCGGGCGTCGAACAGCCGATGCAGACGCGCCAGTTCCAGCTCAGGGATCGGTATCGGAATGGTGGGGCCGGGCCGAACGGGATGCCTGCGGCCTACAGCCAGTAACCGTTTCTCCCTCCCCCTCGGGGGAGGGCAGGGCGCGAAGCGACCGGGTGGGGGCGGCAAGGCGAACCGGCGCTGACTTGCCTTGCCCTTCCCACCCGGTCTCCGCTGCGCTTCGACCACCCTCCCCCGAGGGGGAGGGACAGGTATATACTGCACCCATGCCCAAGCCCCGCCTCTTCATCGACGCCGACGCCTGTCCGGTGAAGGACGAGGTCTATCGCGTGGCGGCCCGGTACGGCCTGCATGTGTTCGTGGTGTCGAACTCCTGGATCAACACGCCGCGCGAAAAATGGATCGAACAGGTCGTGGTCGATGCGGGGCCGGACATCGCCGACGACTGGATCGCCGAGCGGGCCGTGACGGGCGATGTGGTCATCACCGCCGACATCCCTCTGGCCGACCGCTGCCTGAAATCCGGGGCCCAGGCGATCAAGTCGAACGGCCAGGCGTTCACGCCCAATTCCATCGGCTCGGCCCTCGCCGGGCGGATGGTGGGCGAGCATCTGAGGTCGATGGGGGTGGCGACCTCGGGCCCGCCGCCGTTCGGCCCGCGCGACCGGTCGAACTTCCTCCAGGCGCTCGACCAAGCAGTGGTGAGGGCGAAGAAGGCGCTGGCCATGATCCCGCCGCCTCCGCCGGGCGCGCCGTCATGACGGCTATTCCCGAAGACGAACTCGAGTTCCGGTTCTTTCGCGCCGGCGGACCCGGCGGCCAGAACGTCAACAAGGTCTCGACCGCCGTGCAGATGCGGTTCGACGTGGTCAATTCGCCCTCGCTGAAGGATGGCCAGAAGCAGCGACTGATGAAGCTGGCCGGCAGTCGGCTGACCCAGGACGGCATCATCCTGATCACCGCCGTCCGTCACCGCACCCAGGAGCGTAACCGCGCCGACGCTATCGAGCGGTTGCAGGCCATGGTCGACGAGGCGGCCGTGGCCCCGATCTATCGCGTCCCGACGCGGCCGACCCGGGCGTCGAAGGAGCGGCGGCTGATCGCCAAGTCGCACCGGTCGGGCATCAAGAGCGGCCGGGGCAAGCCGACGCCCGGTGACTGATCCTGGGACCGGGCCGGCCGCCTGAAATCAGGCTGCCGGCCGCGGCGGGGCCGGGCGGAACAGCAGGGCGACGATCTTGCCCTGATCGTTCTGGCCGAGGATCCACTGGGTCGGGGCGTTTTCGAAACCGACCAGGAACAGTTCGGCGCCGTCCTGGGTGGCGACATGGGCGATATCCCCCAGCGCGCCGAGTTGGGCAAAGATCGGGGCCATGCTCGGGGCCTGCTGGCGGACCTTGTCGGCCAGGTCCGGGGTCATGTCGCCGTAGTTGGGCGTGCCGGCCTGGAAGGCGGCGATGGTGGTGCGCAGCATGGCCTCGGCGGCGGCGACCTTGGCGGGGTCGGAAGGCTCTGACACTTCGGCCGGGGCGGGCACCGGCGCGGCGCGCGGCGGGGCTGCGGGCTGGTCGAAGGTGTTGGGCAGGCGGCCCGCAGCGGCACCGGTCTGGGGTGCGGTCTGGGCGGCGGCCGGCAGGGCGAGGGCGGCGGAGATCAGGACGGCGGCGGCGAGGGCGGACTTCATGCAGGCAACTCCGGGAAATCGTTATCCTGCAATGACCGACCAAAGCGACAGGATCAGGGCACCGACCGAGGCGGCGGTTGCGACAACGACACAAACCACCAGCCATCGTGGCGTCTGGATGACCTGAACCACGGTCGGGCTGGGCGCCGGCGGGTCCTGGACGAGGCGAGACAGGGCCTTGGCGCCCGAAATCAGCTCACGGACACCGTCGCGGATCTGGGCTCTGGGGCCCAGCTCGCGCAGGATCCAGCGTTCGACCACCGGCTGGGCAGCCGCCCACAGGTCGTGATCGGGGTTCAGGCGTCGCGCCACGCCCTCGACCGAGACCATGGTCTTCTGCAACAGGATCAGCTCGGGCCGCAGGTGCATGTCGAACAGGGCGGTGATCTCGAACAACTGGCCCAGCAGCCGGCCCATGGAGACCTGCGACGCCTGTTTGCCGATGACCGGCTCGCCCACCGCGCGCAGGGCCTGGGCGAAGGCCTCGACCGAATGGTGCGGCGGCACGTATCCGGCCTCGAAATGGACGCGGGCGATACGGGGATAGTCGCGGTTCAGAAAGCCCCAGAGAATTTCGGCCAGATAGCGCCGCTCGCCGGGGCCCAGGCGGCCGACGATGCCAAAATCCACCGCCGTCAGTTCGGCCGGGGCCGAGCAGAACAGGTTGCCCTCATGCAGGTCGGCGTGGAAGACGCCGTGGTCCAGCGCCTGGGACAGGAAGGCGCGTACGACGTTGTCGGCCAGGGCGTTCTTGTCGAGGCCCGGCTGAACGGCGGCCAGCGGATCGGTCATGGCGATGCCGGTCGCCCACTCCAGCGTCAGCACCCGCTTGCCGACCCCGTCCCAGACCACGCCGGGGGCGGTCATGTGGCCGACGCCCTCGGCGATCGACTTGTCCATCACGTCCTTGAGCTCGGAGGCGGCGGCGGCCTCCAGCCTCATGTCGAGCTCCAGCTCCATCGAGCGGGCCACGGTCTCGACGAAGGCGCGGGGCTCCAGACGGCGGGCGGCGGGGACCAGCCGATGGACGACGCCGGCACCCAGCCGCATCGACTCCAGCCCGCCGATGACGCGACGCTCGACTCCGGGCCGCAGCACCTTGACCGCCACCTTGCGCCCGTCGGCCAGCCAGGCGGGGTGGGCCTGGGCGAGCGACGCCGCGCCGATGGGGTCGCCCAGGTCGATGAACAGGCTGTCGATGGTGCGGCCCAGCGACCGCTCGATCTCGCGCCGTGCCTGATCCGTGGGAAAGGGCGGCAGCTTGTCCTTCAGGCGCCCCAGATCGGTGGCGAACTCGGTGCCGAAGATGTCGGCGCGGGTGGCCAGGACCTGGCCCAGCTTGATGGCGACGGGTCCCAGATGCTCGAACGCCTTGCCCAGCCTCTGGCCCGGGCGCCCGTCGCGGCCCTCGCGTCCGGCGAACAGATGGATGAAATGGATCAGCGGCCGCAGCCAGCCGGGCAGCAGATGCGTGATCTCGCGCGGGGCCAGGGCGTCGTGGCGGACCAGCACCCAAGCCCATCCGATCAGCCGCCAGGCCGCGCCCAGGGGATCGCGCACCCGCACCGCGACGGGCGGGGTGGGCGCGACGCGATAGGCGTTGGGATTGGCGGTCAGATCGCCCACCCGAAATGGATCGCCGCCACACCGCCCGACAGGTTGGTGACCGTGACGTTCCGGAACCCGGCCGCCTCGATCATGGCCTTGAAGGTCGCCTGATCCGGGAAGCGGCGGATGCTCTCGACCAGATACTGATAGCTGTCGCGATCCTTGGCGACCCATTGGCCGATGGCCGGAATGGCGTTGAAGGACCAAGCGTCATAGGCGCGGCGCAAAGCCTCGGTGGTGGGGCGCGAGAACTCCAGGCACAGGAACCGGCCGCCCGGCTTCAGCACCCGCCGCGCCTCGGACAGGGCCACGGCGATGTCGGCGACATTCCGGATGCCGAAGCTGATCGAATAGGCGTCGACCGAGGCGTCGGGCAGGGGCACGGCCATGGCGTCGCCGACGGTCCAGCGCATCTCGGGCTCGCCGCCCTTTTCGACCCCGGCCATGATCATCTCGGCATTGTAGTCCAGCACGATGACCGAGGCATCCTCGCCACCGTTCCGTTCCTGGGCCCGGCGCGCCATCTTCGAATAACGCCGCGCCATGTCGCCGGTGCCGCCGGCGACGTCGAGGATGGTCTCGCCCGGTCGGCAGTTGAGCTTGGAGGCCGCCGCATCCTTCCACAGCCGGTGGACGCCCGCGCTCATCAGGTCGTTCATCAGGTCGTAGTTGGACGCCACGCTGTCGAACACGCCCCGCACCATCCGCACCTTGTCCTTCGCGTCCACGTCGCGAAAGCCGAAGGAGGAGGTGTCGCCCGAGGAATGGGGGCCATGGGAGGTCGTGGTCATCCGCGCGGTCTAGCGCGTCGCGGGCGCGGCGTCACCGGGCCGCGTCGTCGCGGCGGCCCGTCAATATTATGCGCCGCGTCGTCTCGGTGCTGGGCCTATTTGACGTGCGGGGTGATGATGCCGAGCGGCAGGGCGGTCACGTTCTTGACCCCGCGCGTCACGATATGGCTCTCGCAGTCCGAGACGATGCCCAGGGTCAGCAGCTTGTTCCTGAGGAAGGTGTCGAAGGCGTGCATGTCCGACGTCACGATACGCAGCACATAGTCCTCGCGGCCGGTGATGGTGGCGCACTGGACGACCTCGGGCCATTGCTCGACGGCCTTCTCGAACAGTTCGAGGTTTTCGTTGGACGGCAGGCTCAGCTTGACGATGGCATAGACCTCGAAGTCGAGGCCCAGAAGCTGGGCGTTCAGCAGGGTCACGCGCTTGCGGATCAGGCCGGAATCTTCCAGTCTCTTGATCCGGCGCCAGCACGGCGAAGCCGACAGTCCGACCCGATCGGCGACCTCCGCGACCGACAGTCCTGCGTCCTGTTGCAGGATGTCCAGAATGCGCGCGTCGATGGGATCCAGTTCGTCCGCCAAGGCGTTTCTCCAATTGTTCTTATGGCGCAATAAAATACCCTGATACCGCCTATTGCAAGGCAAAGTTCAGTAAGTCTTGATCTGCGCTCTCTGCTATCAGGCGCTATAAAGACAATCGTGGCCGGATCAACCGGACGCCAGACCCCAATTCGGCAGGATGGAAGACCAGGAATGACGGTGCCCGAGACCGATTCGACCCGAAACAGCCGTCCGCTTTCGCTGCGCGTGCCGGAACCGGCCGGGCGGCCGGGGGATACGCCCGACTTCAGCCACCTGAAGCTCGATGTCGCGGGCGCCGTGGATCGTCCGCCCGTCGATGCGCGGCCGGTGCAGATGATGGACCTGGCCTTCCGTTTGATCCGGGTGCTGGACGAGGACGGCACCGCGGTCGGGCCGTGGAACCCGCGTTTGGACGCCGACACAATGCGGCGCGGCCTGAACGCCATGATCCTGACCCGCGCCTTCGACGACCGGATGCATCGCGCTCACCGCCAGGGCAAGACCAGTTTCTACATGAAATGCACGGGCGAGGAGGCCATCGCGGTGGCACAGGGAATGATCCTGTCGCGCGAGGACATGGGGTTCCCGACCTATCGCCAGCAGGGGCTTCTGATCGCGCGCGGCTATCCGCTGGTCGACATGATGAACCAGATCTATTCCAACGCCTCGGATCCGATCAAAGGCCGCCAGTTGCCGATCATGTATTCGGCCAAGGACTATGGGTTCTTCACCATCAGCGGCAATCTGGGGACGCAGGTCCCGCAAGCGGTGGGCTGGGCCATGGCCAGCGCCTACAAGGGTGACGACAAGATCGCGATCGCCTGGACCGGCGACGGGGCCACGGCCGAGGGCGACTTTCACAACGCGCTGACTTTCGCGGCCGTCTATCGCGCGCCGGTGATCCTGAACATCGTCAACAACCAGTGGGCCATCAGCTCCTTCCAGGGCATCGCCGGGGGCAATGAGACGACCTTCGCCTCGAAGGCCATCGGTTACGGCCTGCCGGCGTTGCGGGTCGATGGCAACGACTTCCTGGCGGTCTGGGCCGCGACCCAATGGGCCGAGGAACGCGCCCGGTCGAACCAGGGGGCGACGGTGATCGAGCTGTTCACCTATCGCGGCGCGCCCCACTCGACATCCGACGATCCGGGCAAGTACCGGCCGGCTGACGAGCATGACAAATGGCCGCTCGGCGATCCGATCCAGCGCCTGCGTCAGCACCTGACCTCCATCGGCGAATGGGATGACGAGCGCCACGAGGCGGCGCTGAAAGCCGCCGTCGAACAGGTCCGTCAGGCCGGTCGCGAGTCCGAGGCCATCGGCACCCTGGGCCAGTCGCGTCCCTCGGTGAAGACGATGTTCGAGGAGGTGTTCGCCACCCCCGACTGGCGGCTGACCGAACAACGCGGCGAGGTGGGAGTCTGACCATGAGCGAGACCTATTCCCCCGCAGACCAGAACGACGGCATCGGCCCCGACATGGCCGACGGTCCCGAGACCGCACCCGCGCCAGAGAGCGCCGCCGTCCAGCCCATGAACATGATCCAGGCGCTGAATTCGGCCCTGCACGTCAAGATGGCCGAGGACGACAATGTCTTGAGCTTCGGCGAGGACACGGGCTATTTCGGCGGCGTGTTCCGGGTCACGGACCAGCTGCAGCAGAAGCACGGCCTGACCCGCAGTTTCGACACCCCGATCAGCGAATGCGGCCTGGTCCGCCGCCGCCATCGGCATGGGCGCCTATGGTCTGCGCCCGGTCGTCGAGATCCAGTTCGCCGACTACATCTATCCCGCCTACGACCAGATCGTCTCCGAGGCGGCCAAGCTGCGCTACCGCTCGGGCGGCCAGTTCACGAGCCCGATCGTGGTGCGCTCCCCCTATGGCGGCGGCATCTTCGGCGGCCAGACGCACAGCCAGTCGCCCGAGAGCCTGTTCACCCATGTGGCGGGACTGAAGGTCGTCATCCCGTCCAATCCCTATGACGCCAAGGGTCTGCTGATCGCGGCGATCGAGGACGACGATCCGGTCATCTTCTTCGAGCCCAAACGGCTCTACAACGGCCCCTTCGACGGCTGGCACAAGAACCCCGTCTCGCCGTGGAAGGCGCAGGACGTCGCCCAGGTCCCGACCGGCAAATATGTCGTGCCGATCGGCGAGGCCAGGGTGGTCCGCGAGGGCGCCGACGTCACCGTTCTGTGCTACGGTACCATGGTCTGGGTGTCGCTGGCGGCCGCCGAGTACGCGGGCGTGGACGCCGAGGTCATCGACCTGCGCACCCTCGTTCCGCTCGACATCGCCACCATTGAGGCCAGTGTGAAGAAGACCGGTCGCTGCGTGATCGTGCATGAGGCCCCGAAAACGTCCGGGTACGGAGCGGAACTGTCGGCCCTGGTCCAGGAACGCTGCTTCTATCATCTGGAGGCGCCGATCGCGCGCGTCGCCGGCTGGGACACCCCCTATCCGCACGCCTTCGAGTGGGAATATTTCCCGGGGCCGGAGCGCGTGGGCGCCGCCCTGAAATCGGTGATGACCGGAGGACCCCGCTGATGGGCCGTTTCGTCTTCAAACTGCCCGACGTGGGCGAGGGCACCGCCGAGGCCGAACTGGTCGCCTGGCACGTCGCGGTCGGCGACACGGTCGAGGAAGACCAGCTGCTGGCCGAGGTCATGACCGACAAGGCGACGGTCGAGCTGACCTCGCCGGTGTCGGGTGTCGTTACGGTCCTGCACGGCGAGCCGGGGGTGCAGTCGCCGGTCGGCGGGCCGCTGGTGGAGTTCGAGGTGGAGGGAGCGGGGAACGCCGCTCCTGACGTCGGTGTCGCCCCCTCCGTCATCGCCCAAGAGGGCGATGCCACCTCCCCATCGGCTGACGCCGACGGGGAGGAGAACGACGACATCTCTCCTCCCCATCCGCAGGATGGGGAGGTGGCGCGGAGCGATAGCGACGTGACGGAGGGGGCGACACCGGCCTCGAGCGGAACCTACATCTTCCGCCTGCCCGACGTCGGCGAAGGCACGGCCGAGGCCGAACTGGTCGCCTGGCACGTCGCGGTCGGGGATGAGGTCGAGGAGGACCAGCTGCTGGCCGAGATCATGACCGACAAGGCCACGGTCGAGCTGACATCACCGGTCGCGGGTGTCGTCGCCGCCCTGCACGGCCAGCCCGGAACCCAGTCGCCCGTCGGCGGCCCGCTGGTGACCTTCAGCGTCGAAGGGGCGGGGAACAGCGAGCCTTTGGCCGCCAGCCCCTCCACCGCTTCGCGGTCCCCCTCCCCAGTCGCAAGCGCGACCGGGGAGGAGACGGTCGCCGATGCATCTCCTCCACGCGCAGCGGGGAGGGGGACCGCCGCAGGTGGTGGAGGGGCTCCATCCGCCACGCCACTGCCCCCCGTCGCCCGCACCGCGCAGACCCCCGGTGTCCGCCCCCTCGCCTCCCCCGCCGTGCGCAACCGCGCCCGCGACATGGGCATCAACCTGGCCTTCGTCCCAGGATCCGGCCCGGCCGGACGCATCGGCCATGACGACCTTGACGCCTTCCTAACCCACGGATCGACACAACCGTCCGTGTCCGGATCGTCGGCGCCGACGATGTTCGCCAAGGCCGAAGGCACCACCGAGGTCCGCATCATCGGCCTGCGTCGCAAGATCGCGGAGAAGATGGCCGAGAGTGTGCGGCGCATCCCGCACATCACCTATGTCGAGGAAATCGACATGACGGCGCTGGAGGAGCTTCGCGCCCACCTGAACGCGACCAAGGCCAAGGATCAGCCCAAGCTCAACATCCTGCCCTTCATTGCCCGCGCCATCGTCGTGGCGTTGCGGGACCAGCCCAGCATCAACGCCACCTATGACGACGAGGCCGGGGTCCTGACCCAGCACGCCGCCGTGCATCTGGGCATCGCCGCCCAGACGCCGAACGGGCTGATGGTGCCGGTGGTCCGTCATGCCGAGGCGCTCGATGCGTGGGCGACGGCGCTGGAGATCGCGCGGGTCTCGGGCGCGGCCAAGGACGGCTCGGCCAAACGCGAGGAACTGTCCGGCTCGACCATCACCATCACCTCGCTGGGCACGCTGGGCGGGGTCGTACACACCCCGATCATCAACCACCCCGAGGTCGCCATCGTCGGCCCCAACAAGATCGCCGAACGGGTCATGGTCAAGGACGGCCAGATGGTCATCCGAAAGATGATGAACCTGTCGTCCAGCTTCGATCACCGCATCGTCGACGGCCACGACGCGGCCGTGTTCGTGCAGCGGATCAAGGGATTGCTGGAACAGCCTGCGACGCTTTGGATGGGATGAGATGAAGACCTTCGCCCCGGTCGCCGCCGCCCTCGTCGCCGCCTCCCTGTTCGCCACCTCGGCCCTGGCCTGCGTGCCCATGCCGCGCGACACGGCGGCCGAGATCGCCGAGGCGCGGGCGGTATTCGTGGGGCGGGTGACGGCGGTCGAGGCGGGGGACGCCGCCGCCTGCCGTGCGTATCTGGCGCGGGCGCGGATCGAGCCGGGGATGCCGGGGGCCACTGCGTGCGAGGCCTTCGGGCGGGCGACGCTGGAGGCCTTGCACACCGTCAAGGGCGAGGTTCCGGCTGCGCCCCTGATCGTCAACTGGAACGCCCATCCGGTCTGCTACGTCGGCTGGACGCCTGCGGTCGGACAGGCGGTTCTGGCCACCGTCCCCGCCGACCCCCGCTTCATCGGCGAGGGTGCCAATGTCGCCGTCGATCCGCAGGACCAGAGCGACCTGATGGTCCGGGCCCTGCTTGACCTCGCCTCGAAGGCGCGATTGGCCCGATGACTACGATACAGAGGACCACGTTTTCCACCTTCGGCGCAGCCTTGGCCTCGGCTTGCATCTGGCTCGCCTCACCGTCCTCGGCTTGTTCGCCTCCCGCAGACAGGAATTCGGTCGAGGGCAGGGATAGTGACCTGCGCGCGGTAACGGTCATCTACGAGGCAAGGATCGAGAACGTGGTCGCGAGCGGCCCGTATCAAGACAACCTAGATTTCACAGTGAGGCCGACAGCGGCAATCTGGGGGCCGGTATCGCCGCAGCCCTATCGTCTGTTTTACGAGGTTGGGGCTTGCACCAACTGGGTCTTCATCGGCGACGAGCAAGCCGAGGGATCGCCTCCAAACGGGCTGAAGGTTATCGTCATGGCCAACCCAGAAGGCCTTGCCGACAGGCGTTGGCTGTACATCCTGAGAGCCGGTGCCGACTACACTGATTTCATGTTGAGGGCTTGGCAGTCGCACCGAGGCGGCCAGCCCTTGCGAGGACGCCAATGACCCAGACCCAACAGATCAAAACCAAAGTCCTCATCATCGGCGCGGGCACCGGCGGCTATGTCGCCGGCATTCGCTGCGGCCAGCTCGGTCTCGACACCGTGCTGGTGGACGGCTCGGCGGGGCTCGGCGGGACGTGTCTGAACGTCGGCTGCATCCCGTCCAAGGCGATCATCCATGCGGCCGCCAAGTTCGAGACGGTGGCCAAGGCGGCGGGGGACGGCACCCTGGGCATCACGGCGTCGCAGGCCGCGATCGATCTGGCCCAGACCGTGGCCTGGAAGGACGGGATCGTCCGTAAGCTGAACGTCGGCGTCGCCGCCCTCCTGAAGAAGGCGAAGGTCAGGGTCATCAAGGGCTGGGCGACCTTTGCCGACGCCAAGACCTGCCGCGTCGAGACCGACGACGGGCCGATCACCATCACGGCTGAGCATGTGATCCTGGCTACCGGGTCGGAGCCGGTCGAACTGCCCTTCCTGCCGTTCGGGGGCGACGTGATCTCCTCGACCGAGGCCCTGTCGCTGGACGCGGTGCCGAACAAGCTGGTCGTGGTCGGCGGCGGCTATATCGGGCTGGAGCTTGGCATCGCCTATCGCAAGCTGGGGGCAGAGGTGGCGGTCGTGGAGATGGCCGACCGCATCCTGCCGCTCTACGACAAGGCCCTGACCGATCCGGTGATGAAGTGGCTGACGAACCACGGCGTCGAGCTGCATCTCGGGGCGCGCGCCGGCGGGTTCGGGGACGGCAAGCTGAACGTCACGACGAAGGACGGCGAACCGCTGCAACTCGAGGCAGACAAGGTGCTGGTCACCGTCGGGCGCCGCCCCCGGACCAAGGGCTGGGGTCTGGAAAACATGGGCGTCGCCATGGCCGGGCCGTTCGTGAAGATCGACGACCGCTGCGCGACGAACATGAAGAACGTCTGGGCCGTCGGCGACCTGACCGGCGAACCGATGCTGGCGCACAAGGGCTCGGCCCAGGGCGAGGTGGTCGCCGAGATCATTGCCGGGCATGACCGGCGCTTCGATCCGGTGACGATCGCCGCCGTCTGTTTCACCGAGCCGGAAATCGTCTCGGCAGGTCTGGGCCCGCTGGATGTCGAGGGCCGGGACGACGTCATCACCGCCGTCTTCCCCCTGGCCGCCATCGGCCGGGCTCTCGCCATCGAGGCGGGCGAGGACGGCGGCTTTGTCCGCGTTCTGGCGTCAAAGGCCGATCACCGACTGCTGGGGGTACAGGCCGTCGGCCAGCACGTCGCCGAACTGTCCAACAGCTTCGCCCAGATGCTGGAAATGGGCGCGGTGCTGGAAGATGTGGCAGGCGTTATCCACGTCCACCCAACCCTGGGCGAGGCCTTCCACGAGGCGACGCTGAGGGCCCTCGGGCACGCGATCCACATCTGAGGGCGGTAACGGACGGGCCGCCCTCGGTGCCTATTCCAACGGCCCGACCACAGGGTTGGCGTCTTACAGTCCTGGCGACAGTCTCACCCGTTGCAAATCCCCGGCTCAGGCGGCCGATCCCAACAGGGCCTTCGCCCGGTCCGACAGGCCGCCGTCCGCGAATGGATTGACGATCTCGACGCCCAGGATCGCCGCCCCGTCCTGCAGATCCTCGGTCATCATGGCCGTGCAGCCGGCCCGCGCCACGGTGGACAGCAACAGCGCGTCCCAATAGCTGAGGCGGCCGGTTTCCAGATGATCGAGTGCGACCATCACGTCAGCGGCGGTCGGCGAGACCAGGTCAAACGCCTGAACGATCTCGCGGCCGACGGTCGCCGCCTCGAGGGCCGATCTCTTGAACTTCCTGCGCAGGATGTTCTGCGTTTCGCCGACGACCTGCAATGAAATCCGGGTTCTGGCGATAGCCAGTGACCGAACGACATCAAAGGCGATCGCACGTTTCACGGGGTCGCGATTGTCGGTCATATAGAGCAGCACATTGGAATCGAGCGTGATCAACGCTCGTTCATTTCATCTCGCGTCCACGGGGTCCCGTCGGACATGAACCCTCGCCCGCTCAGCGCGAACAGGCGTTGGATGGCAGCCTCCCGCGCCTCCGGCGTTCGTGCAGTCGTTGGCGAGATCAGGGGTCCGTCGTCCTCGACCGGCCTCACCGACACCTCGTTCCCCCGCCTGTGTTCATACAGCTCGCGCCAGAAGGCCTGTGCCCGCCCCACGGGCCGTATGCCGGGCGTGGTCCGGCCGTCCTTGCCCCGCGCCATCTTCGCCCAGGTTCCGGGCACCCCGTCCACGGCCAGCTCGATCGTCTCGCCGGGCTCCAGCGCCTCGATCCGGGCAGGAAGGGTCAGATCGCCGTGGAGGTGTTTGCTCCAGATCACATAGTCCCGGATGACGGTGCGGGCGGTCATGGCCGTAGCATGGCACACACCGCCCGGCCCGTCGAGGACCCCCCAGGGCCCCCTAGCGAAGCCCGCTCAGTATTCCTGGATCGCCTTCACATCCAGCTCGCCGGCCTTGATCGCCGCGATGCCTTGCGACGCCGCCAGGGCCCCTGCCGCCGTGGTGTAGTAGGGGATCTTCATCATCAGGGCGGTGCGGCGCAGGCTGAACGAGTCCTGCAACGCCTGTTTGCCGTCGGTGGTGTTGAAGACCAGCTGGACGTCGCCGTTCTTCATGGCGTCGACGATGTTGGGGCGGCCTTCCAGCACCTTCTTGACCGGGGTCACGGCCAGACCCTGTTCGGCCAGATAGGTCGCGGTGCCCCCGGTGGCGATGACCTTGAAGCCCTGGGCGATCAGGCCGGCGACGGCCTCCTTGATGAAGGGTTTGTCGTCGTCCTTGACGCTGACGAAGGCGCAGCCGGTCGTGGGCAGGGTTGTCCCGCCGCCGATCTGGGACTTGGCGAAGGCGCGGGCGAAGGCGGGGGCCATATCGGCCTCGCCGTCGCGCTTCCAGTCCAGGCCCATGACCTCGCCGGTCGACCGCATCTCGGGGCCCAGGATAATGTCGACGCCCGCGAACCGCGCGAACGGGAAGACGGCTTCCTTGACCGCGATATGGTCGTACGGCTTGTCGGCCAGGCCGAAGGATTTGAGCGGCACGCCCGCCATCACCTTGGCGGCGATGGAGGCGACCGGTTCGCCGATCGTCTTGGCCACGAAGGGCACGGTGCGCGAGGCGCGCGGGTTCACTTCCAGAACGAAGATGCGGGGCTCGGCCGAATGGGGCTCCTCGATCGCGAACTGCACGTTCATCAGGCCGCGCACCTTGAGCGCCCGCGCCATGGCCTCGGTCTGGCGCTTCAGCTCGGCGATGATGGCGGGGGACAGCGAGAAGGGCGGCATCGAACAGGCGCTGTCGCCCGAGTGCACCCCGGCTTCCTCGATATGCTCCAGTACCCCCGCCACGAAGACGGTCTCGTCGTCGCAGATGGCGTCCACATCCACCTCGGTGGCGCGGTTCAGATAATGGTCGATAAGGACCGGATCGTCGCCCGAGACCCGCATCGCCTCGCCGACATAGCGGTCCAGCTGCTCGCGATCGTGGACAATCATCATGCCGCGCCCGCCCAGCACGTAGGATGGGCGCAGCACAACCGGGTACCCGACCTCGTCCGCCTTGTCGGCGGCTTCCTGGGCCGAGCGGGCCAGGCCGTTGGGCGGTTGTTGCAGGTTGATCGACTGCAGCATCTGCTGGAACCGCTCGCGGTCCTCGGCCAGGTCGATGGAGTCCAGACTGGTGCCCAGGATGGGGATGCCGTCCTCGTGCAGGGCGTGGGCCAGCTTCAGCGGGGTCTGGCCGCCGAACTGCACGACGCAGCCGATCAGCTCGCCCTTCGACCGCTCGACCTCGATCAGCTCCAGCACGTCCTCGGCCGTAAGGGGCTCGAAATACAGCCGGTCGGAGGTGTCATAGTCGGTCGACACGGTCTCGGGGTTGCAGTTGACCATGATCGACTCGACGCCGATGTCCGCGAACGCAAACGCCGCGTGACAGCAGCAATAATCGAACTCAATTCCTTGCCCGATCCGGTTCGGCCCGCCACCCAGAATGATGGCCTTTTTCAATGACGTAGGCTCGGACTCGCACTCGGGAATCTGGCCCAGCGCGCCGGTCTCATAGGTCGAATACATATAGGCGGTGGCCGAGGCGAATTCGGCGGCGCAGGTGTCGATGCGCTTGAACACGGGCCGGACCGACAGGTCGCGACGCGCCTTGCGCACGGCTTTCTCGGTCGTGCCGGTCAGGGTGGCGAGGCGCGCGTCGGAGAATCCCTTGGACTTCAGCTTGCGGAACTCGGTCGACTCGGTCGGCAATCCCTTGACCCTGACATGGCCTTCCTCGCGCACGATGTCGGCGATCTGGCGCAGGAACCACGGTTCATAGGAACAGGCGGCGTTGACCTCCTCGACCGACAGGCCGTGGCGGAAGGCCTGGGCGATGACCAGGATCCTGTCGGGCGTCGGCTGGCCCAGGGCCCGGATCACGGCGGCGCGGGCCGAGGCGTCGTCGGCGACGTCGGCCATGCCGTCGATCTCGATCTCGTCGAAACCCGACAGGCCGGTTTCAAGCCCGCGCAGGGCCTTCTGCATCGATTCCTGGAAGGTCCGCCCGATGGCCATGACCTCGCCCACCGACTTCATCGATGTGCCCAGCAGGGGTTCGGACCCCGGATATTTCTCGAAGGCGAAGCGCGGAATCTTGGTCACGACATAATCGATGCTCGGCTCGAACGAGGCCGGCGTGACCATGGTGATGTCGTTCTTGAGCTCGTCCAGGGTGTATCCGACGGCCAGACGGGCCGCGACCTTGGCGATCGGGAAGCCGGTGGCCTTGGACGCCAAGGCCGAGGACCGCGACACGCGCGGGTTCATCTCGATCACGACCATCCGGCCGTCGGCGGGATTGATCGCCCACTGCACGTTGGATCCGCCGGTCTCGACCCCGATCTCGCGCAGCACGTTGATCGAGCCGGTCCGCATCCGCTGATATTCCTTGTCGGTCAGCGTCAGCGCAGGGGCCACGGTGATGGAGTCGCCCGTGTGGACGCCCATCGGGTCGATGTTCTCGATCGAGCAGATGATGATGCAGTTGTCCGCCGTGTCGCGGACCACCTCCATCTCGTACTCCTTCCAGCCCAGGACGGATTCCTCGATCAGCACCTCGGTGGTCGGCGACAGGTCCAGGCCGCGCAGGACGATTTCCTCGAACTCCTCGCGGTTGAAGGCGATGCCGCCGCCGGTGCCGGCCAGGGTGAAGGACGGGCGGACCACGGCGGGCAGGCCGACGAACTCCAGCCCCTCCAGCGCCTCTTCCATCGAGTGGGCCGCCTTGGACCTAGGCGATTCCAGGCCCAGCTTGTCCATGGCATCACGGAATTTCTGGCGATCCTCGGCCTTGTCGATGACCTCGGCCTTGGCCCCGATCATCTCGACGCCGTACTTCGCCAGAGCGCCCGACGCATCCAGCGCCAGGGCCGTATTCAGCGCCGTCTGCCCGCCCATGGTCGGCAACAGGGCATCCGGCCGTTCCTTGGCGATGATCCGCTCGACGAACTCCGGCGTTATCGGCTCGATATAGGTCGCATCGGCCATGTCCGGATCGGTCATGATCGTGGCCGGGTTGGAGTTGACCAGGATGACCCTATATCCCTCGGCCTTCAGCGCCTTGCACGCCTGGACTCCGGAGTAGTCGAACTCGCATGCCTGCCCAATGACAATGGGCCCCGCGCCGATAATCAGAATGGATTTCAAGTCTGTACGTTTGGGCATCGCGGCCTCTTTTTCTTAATGGGTCACGACCGCGCACTCCCAGCCGTCGTAGTCGAGCTGGAAGGCCGCGGCCCAGGATTGCATCATGGCGGAGACGGGGGCGAAGGACGCCTCGTCCACAGGGATCGTCGTTTCGAGTACGGTCATGTCGTCCTGACCGCGTGTCACGAAACCGGCGCGGCGGGCGACCTCGTTCAGGTCGTCGTGGTCGCCCTCGCCGTAGAAGTAGAACAGGGTGTGGCGCGGGGTGACGCCCGAATCGCCGTGCACGGCGAGCGAGGCGCGGACGGCGGCGTCTTTCTCGTCTTGCTCGGACATGGGTCGTTCCATCGCGCGCGAAGGCCCCGGCGAAGCGTGTGCCTCGGCCGCTGGCGTTCAGGTTGTCGGTTAAGCGGCCCGTCTAAAGACGGGGGGCACAGGGCACAACCCCTCTGAAACGAAAGGTGGGGAAAGCGAAGCTTAAGGCCGGGTCTGCCCGGTCCCGCGTACCACGTATTTGTAGCTGGTCAGCTGTTCGGCCCCGACCGGTCCGCGTGCATGCAGGCGGCTGGTCGAGATGCCGATCTCCCCCCCGAAGCCGAACTCTCCACCGTCGGCGAACTGGGTCGAGGCGTTCCAGAGGACGATGGCGCTGTCCACGGCGTTCAGGAAGGTTGTGGCGGCCTCGGCGTCGTCGGTGACGATCGCTTCGGTATGGCCCGAGCCGTAGCGGCGGATGTGGGCGATCGCCGCGTCCAGCCCGTCCACGATCCGCACGGCCAGGATGGGTGCCAGATATTCGGTGGACCAGTCGGCGTCCTCGGCGGCGATCATGGCGGGCACGAGGGCCTGCGCCGCAGCGTCGCCGCGCAGTTCGCACCCGGCGGCGATCAGAGCCTGGGCCACCGGCGGCAGCAGGCGACCGGCGGCCTCGGCGTCGACCAGCAGCGTCTCCGTCGAGCCGCAGACCGAGACCCGCCGCATCTTGGCGTTGACGGCGATGTCGCGGGCCATGTCGAGGTCGGCGGCCGCGTGCAGATAGGTGTGGTTCAGGCCTTCCAGGTGGCTGAGTACCGGCACCCGTGCCTCAGCCTGGACCCGGGCGACCAGGCTCTTGCCGCCGCGCGGGATCAGAAGGTCGATGCAGCCGTCCAGTCCGGTCATCAGGGCTCCGACGGCCGCGCGGTCCGGCGTCGGGACCAGTTGCACGGCGTCGGCCGGCAGCCCCGCCGCCGTCAGCCCCTCGACCACCGCCGCGTGGATGGCCAGCGCACTGTCGAGGCAGTCCGAGCCGCAGCGCAGGATGGCGACATTGCCCGAGCGGATGCACAGGGCCGCTGCGTCGGCCGTCACATTGGGCCGGCTCTCGTAGATGATGGCCAGCACGCCCAGCGCGGTGCGCACCCTGGCGAAATCCAGTCCGTTCGGCCGGGTCCAGCGCGCGGTCTCGACGCCGAGCGGATCGGGAAAGTCGGCGACCTCGTCCACCGCATCGGCCATGGCGGCGATCCGGGCGGGCGTCAGGGACAGCCGGTCGATGAGGGCCTCGGTCACGCCGTTGGCCCGGGCGCGGGCGACGTCGGCGGCGTTGGCCAGAAGGATCGAGTCGGCACGGGCGCGCAGGGCCTGGGCGATGGCGCTCAGCGCGGCCGACCGCGTTTCGGCCGAGGCCAGGCGCACGGCCTCCGAGGCCGCACGGGCGCGGCGGCCCATGTCGGCCATCACGGCGGCGACGTCGAACTGTGTCTGCTGAGGCTGGACAGTCATGGGCGGTCCAGTACCAGATCGTCGCGGTGTATGGCCACGCCCGGCCCCTTGTATCCGACCAGCCCCTCGATCTCGCCCGAATGGCGGCCGCGAATCCGCTCCATTTCATCCGCGGCATAGGCGGCGAGGCCGACGCCGAGGGCGCCGCCCGTCAGGCCCACCACCCGGATGCAGTCGCCCCGATCGAACCGGCCCTCGACCCGTTGGACGCCCGAGGCCAGCAGGCTGCGTCCTCCGACGAGGGCCTGGGCCGCGCCGTCGTCGATGGCGATGGCTCCGGCGGGTTCCAGACTGCCCGCGATCCACTGCTTGTAGGCGGCCAGAGGCGTGGCGGGCGCGGTAATCAGCGTCGCCCTCGCGCCCTGCGCCAGCGCCCGGAGCGGATGCGGCTCCAGCCCCGAAACGATCAGGGTCGCGCATCCCGCCGAGCGGGCGATCCGTGCCGCCTCCAGCTTGGTCGCCATGCCGCCGGTGCCGACGTCGGCGGCCGCGTTCGCCCCGCCGGCCATGGCGAGGATCTTTGGAGTCAGGGCCTCGATGACGGCCAGATGGCTGGCCGCCGGGTGCTTCCTCGGATCGGCGGTGTACAGACCATCAACGTCCGACAGCAGGATCAGCAGGTCCGCCCGCACCAGCTGGGCCGTCCGCGCCGCCAGCCGGTCGTTGTCGCCATACCGGATCTCCTCGGTGGCGACGGTGTCGTTCTCATTGACCACGGGGATGCAGCCGAGCTTGAGCAGGGCGTCCAGAGTGGCCCGCGCATTCAGCCAGCGCCGCCGGCGTTCGGTGTCGTCGCGGGTCAGCAGGACCTGTGCCGGGGTCAGGGATTGCGGCCCCAGGGCCGCCTCCCAGGCCTGCATCAACAGCGACTGCCCCACCGCCGCCGCCGCCTGTTTCTCGTCCAGACGCGCGTTCCGGGCCAGGCCCAGCCGCCCGCGCCCAAGGGCCACCGCCCCCGACGACACCACGATGACCTCACGGCCCCGGGCGCGAAGTTCGGCGATGTCCTGCGCCAGGGCGGCCAGCCAGGCGCTCGCCGGGGCACGGCTGTCGGCGTCCACGACCAGCGAGGAGCCGATCTTGACGACGATGCGGCGCGCGCCGCCCAGGGTTTCCGAGGCCGAGATTTTCACGCGGCGGACCATGCCGCCAAGGTTGCGATGCAGCAAGCGCGGGATTCTGCGCGCCGGGACCAGCGTGGCTGAAGACGAGAGCCGTTGTCTACATCGCCGCGAAGGTATCGCAGGTCGCCGGGTCGCCGGACTGGTAGCCGCGTTGCAGCCATTCCATCCGTTGTGCCGATGAGCCGTGGGTGAAGCTTTCGGGCGAGACCCGGCCCCCGCCGCGCTGTTGCAGGGTGTCGTCACCGATGGCGGAGGCGGTGCGCAGGCCCTCCTCGATGTCCCCGGCCTCGACCACGACCTGGCCATTGCCGACCTGGGCGGCATTGGCGGCCCAGACCCCGGCATAGCAGTCGGCCTGAAGCTCCAGCGCCACCGAATAGCGATTGCCCTCGCCCTCGCTGCGGGCCCGCTGCTGGCTTTCCTCGGCCTGTTGCGAGGCCCCGGTCAGGGTCTGGACGTGATGACCGAACTCGTGGGCGATCACATAGGCGCGGGCGAAGTCAGCGCCGGATGCGCCCAACTGGGTCTCCATCTCCTGCCAGAAATTCAGGTCCAGATAGATGGTCTGGTCACTCGGGCAGTAGAACGGCCCCATGGCCGCTTGGCCATAGCCGCAGCCGGTCGGGGTGCCCTGGGTGTAGATGACGACGTTGGGCTTGCGATAGCCGTTCAGCTTTTCGGCCCAGACGTCGTTGACGTTTTCGCCGACGACATCGACGAACAGTCCGGCCTGATCCTCGGGGGTTCCGACGGTGCCTTCCTGCTGGGCTGTGGCAGGCCCGAACTGGCTGACGACCTGCTGGGTGGTAGAGGGGTCGATGCCGAAGAACAGGTATCCGGCCGCTGCCAGCACCAGCCCGACCAGGCCGCCGCCCGCCGCGACGCCGCCGCCCAGGCCACGCCGATCCTCGACGCCGCCACCGCGTTCTCCACCTTCCCAGCGCATGATGTCGTCCCTCCGTTGGCCCTCAAGCTAGGCCGGAACGCGCGTTGAAGGAAAGGGATGCGGCGTGGGGACCACGGCTATTGCGGGCGTCGGTCCAGCCAGGTGTCGATCTGGGTGGTGGAGCGGACCACGGCACCGCTACGGGCCTCGGCGGCCTGACGGGCCTGACGGGCTTCCTCGAGCGTCAGCGGGCGACGGGCTTCGGGCAGGTCCAGCGGTGGCTGGCGTCGGGCCTGAAGCGACTGGATCGTGGCCCGGGTCTGGGCCGACTGCGATTGGGCCAGGGCCTGACTGCGGTCGGCCTGGTTCCGAAGTCGGTCCATCTCGTAGCGATGGATGTCACCGGTGGTCAGGTCGGGGCGACCCGCCGGGCTATAGGGATAGACTTGGGCCGACACTGGCCCGGCCAGGGCGATCAGGGCGACGGCGAGGGCGATCGAGCGGCTCATACAGGGCATATGGGCCGGGTCAGCGGAAGTCCAAGCGTGACCGTACAGGCTCACGGCAGGGCCCAGACGCTGGAGCGTTTGATGGCGAAATCCTCGAGCTCGCGGGTGGTGGGCACCTGATACTCGGCCAGCAGTTCCAGGCCGGACTTGGGGAAATAGGTGCGGTGCGGGTCGCCGATCAAGACGCGCGTTCCGTTCGCCCGCGCCGCACCCAGCCAGGCCAGCACCCGTTCGGTCATCGGCTTTTCATAGCAGACGTCGCCGGCGCAGATGACATCGACCTGCGGCGGCGGCGCGTCCAGCAGGTCGCGGTCGGTGAAGGCCATCTCGACCCCGTTGGCCTCGGCATTGAGAGCGACCGCCGCGCCGCAGAAGGGATCGATGTCGGCCCCCAGAACCGACATCGCCCCGGCCATCATCGCCGCGATCCCGACCAGGCCCGAACCCGTGGCAAAATCGATCACGGATCGTCCCGCGACCTCATCGGGATGATCCAGCAGATACCGCGCCAGTCCCTGGCCGCCAGACCAGGCGAAGGCCCAGAACGGCGGGGGCAGGCCGATTTCGCCCAGTTCTTCTTCGGTCATCCGCCAGATGGGCGTGACCTCGTCGGCCAGCCACAGCGAGATCTGCGGCGCATGGGGCACGGCCTGTAGTCGGGTGTTGGCCAGGATGAAGGCCCGGGGGGCGGAAATTCGCTCTGACAAAGTCATGCGGTCCTTACAGAAAGTGAGGTTGACTCGACAAAAGCCTGATGTAATGTAAGCCTTACATTTCGTCAGGAGAACACGTCATGCTCGCTCTCGGCAGATCGGCCACGCCGGCCCATCGAAGATACGTCATCCGCACCATGGCCTTCATGGCCGGCTATGTCGCGGTCAACATGGCCGCCATCTTCGGGGCCTTCGACGACATCGCCAATCCGGTCGCGGCCTGGGCCCTGGCCCTGACGGTCTCGGCCCCGGTGGCGGGTCAGATCTGGGCCACCCTGTCGCTGATGAACGAGGCCGACGAGTTCGTGCGCAGCCTGACGGCCAAACAGTTCATCCTCTCGGCCGGGATCGCCATGGCCCTGTTCAGCGCCTGGGGTTTCGGCGAAAGTTATGCCGATGCGCCCCACGCGCCCGGCTGGCTGATCTATCCGCTGTTCTGGGGAATCTATGGCCTGGTTTCTCCCTTCGTGAAGACCAGCCGATGAAGAACCGGCTGAAACTGCTGCGCACCGAGCGCGGCTGGACCCAGGAACAGCTGGGTCAGGCCCTGGGGGTCTCGCGACAGGCGGTCAACGCCCTGGAGACCGAGAAACACGACCCCTCGCTGGATCTCGCCTACCGGATCGCGGTGCTGTTCAAACAGCCCGTGGAAGAGATTTTCGAAAACCCCCACGGCTGACCCTGTCAGCCTGATTTCACCCTGGAGACCCTGATGCTCAACGCCTTCTTCCAGGCGCGCCCCCGGCTGCGCGCTGCCCTGATCGGCCTCGCCGTCTGCTCGCCCTGTTTCGTCGTCGCCGCCCAGGCCTGGGGCCAGGATGCTTCTGCACCGGCACCGGCCGTCGCCCCCTTCACCTCGGACCGGCTGTCGGTCGAGGTGGTTGGATCGGGCCCCGACGTCCTGATGATCCCGGGCTTCGGCTCTTCGCGCGAGGTCTGGCGGGCCGAGGCCGAGCGTCTGAAGGCGACGCACCGCGTACATCTGGTCCAGTACGCGGGCTTCGCCGGCGAGCCCTGGAGCCACGGCGACGGCCCCTTCGTCGATCCGGCGGTGGAGGCCCTGGCCGCCTATGTGCGCAGTGCCGGATTGAACCGGCCCGCCGTGATCGGCCATTCGATGGGCGGTCTTTCGGCCCTGCTGCTGGCCCAGCGGCACCCGGACCTGGTCGGCAAGGTGCTGGCCGTCGACAATCTTCCCTTCTTCTCGGCCCTGTTTGGACCCCAGGCCACGGTGGAGTCGGCGCGGCCCTTCGCCGCCCAGGCGGCCGCCTCGATGCGCGACACGCCCGAGCCCGCCCTTCGCGCCGCCCAGACGCAAGGGGCCGTCGGTCTGGCGCGCGATCCGGCGACCCGTATCGCCATGGTGGACTGGACCATGGCCTCGGATCGTCAGGCCCTGGGCGCAGCGATCCGGGACGTGATGACCACCGATGCGCGGCCGGGTCTGGCGGCCATGACCACGCCGGTCACGGTGCTGTATGCCGCCGACGCCGACGGCGGTGCGCCCGCCGCCATGGCCGACGCGACCTGGGCTCGGGAGTATGCGACCCTGCCCGGGGTGAAGCTGATACGGGTGGACGGCAGCCGTCATTTCATCATGGCCGACCAGCCCGCCCGGTTCGCCGAACTGACCGACGCCTTTCTGGCCCAATAGGCTACTGGCCGTCTTCCTCGGGCAGGGGCGTGGGCTCGCCGGCGAACTCGTCGGCATAGGCGGGGGCGATCAGGGCACGGAAGGCGGACTGGGGCACGTTCACCCAAAAGGAACCCTCGGCGTACGATCCCACCAGATAGGGGCCGATCAGGAAGGTCAGGCCGCCCGCCTTGCCCGGCGTCGATCCGGCGGCTAGCACGAACGGCATCCCGGCGGCGGTGGGGCAGGACCAGATCTCGCCCTCGACCGTGCCCAGCGTCAGGGGTTCGACACCGGGATTGCGCTTTTCCTTCTCGGCGTTCAGGGCGGCGCACAGGGCGGTGTCGAGGACCGACAGGTCGGTGCCGGGGCGGAACAGCTGGGCCGCGGTGATCTGTTGCTTCGACGCCTTGTCCCACAGGATGGCCGAATAGCTGGACAGGCCGTGGGCCCCGCCGGTGTATTCGTAGGCGGTGCGGGCCAGGCTGAACAGTTTCCCGGTCTCGACCGGGGTGTCGTATTCGATGGTCTTCTCATAGGCCCCGAGGCCCATGTCGCCGCCCGCCTCGGTGCGGTCGGACTGGGACCCTTCGGTGAATTGACGCAGGTCGCGCACCCCGGCCGAGAACAGCCGGGCATGCAGGTCGGGATAGGGCTTCAGCGCCTGGGGCAGGGTCAGCTCGACCGAGGCATAGGGGGTCTCTGACCGGAAATCGAAGGGGGCGGCGGCCTCGGCCGGGGTCACGACGGCCGTGGCAGGCGGGGGTGCGGGTGCCGGGGCGGGTGTCTCTTCCGGGCGGCTGGTGATCACGGCGAAGGCGATCGCGCCCACGACGGCCAGGGCGGCGGCGGCCGTGCCGACCAGAACGACCGGGCGCTTGAACGGAGAGCTCATCGAATGTCCTTCACGAGAAATGCGGTCCGCCGAGCGCGATCGCGGCCAGCAGGATCAGGCCGGCCTCACGGTTCGACTTGAACAGTCGCAGGGCCAGGGGGCTGTTGTCGAGCCGCAGCGTGCGGACCTGCCAGGCCAGATGGGCCCCATAGGCGAGCAGCACGACATAGAACAGCGGACCCAGACCGGCGTTCAACCCGGCCAGGGCCGCGCAAACGACGGCCGCGACGTAGAACAGGGCCACCCCGCGGGGGACACTCTGGCCGAGGCGTCGGGCCGAGGACTTGACCCCGACCATGGCGTCATCCTCGATGTCCTGCAGCGCGTAGACGGTATCGTAGCCGAGGGTCCAGAAGACGCCGCCCGCGTAGAGGAGGACGGCGGGCAGATAGGCTGCGAGGTGAAGCTCGACATAGTGCTGGTCTTGCAGGGCGTAGTCGTTCGACGCCACTTCGAGCGCCTGCCAGAAAAACGGATGCAGTTCTGTGCGCATCTCGGGCGGCAGGATCGTCATGGCCGCAAGGGGAATGGCGGCAGCAAACCCCATCAACGCGCCCCAGTTGAAGGTCAGGCCCAGCCAGGCCTGAGGCCACCAGGTGATCCGCTTCATGAAGGGATAGGCGGCGACAAGGGCGAGGGAGGCGACGCCGAGCAGGATCGCAGCGGTGGGCAGGGTGAGCAGGATCAGCAGGCTGACCAGACTGCAGCCGATCAGGAACATCCAGGCCTGTTTGACGCTGATGCGGCCCGAGGCGAGCGGGCGAGCCGCCGTGCGGGCGACCCTGGCGTCGATGTCGCGGTCCACGATGTCGTTGAAGGCGCACCCCGCCGCCCGCATCAGACAGGCCCCGAGCGCAAAGCCGACAACCAGCCACAGGGCATGGAGACCCGGCGGCTGAGCGAACTGCGCCTGGGCCAGGGCAATCCCTTGCCAGCCGGGCAGGAGCAGCAGCCAGATCCCGATCGGCCGGTCGAACCGCCCCAGCTTGAGCCAGGGCTTGAGCCCCTCCGGCGCATGATCATCCACCCAGTTGCGGCCGGCGTCGGGGAGGGGGGCAGAGGACATGGCGGCCAGTGTAGCGGGGGAGGAGGGATGTGGGGAGGGGGATAGGCGGGTGGTTGGTGGTTGGTGGTTGTCGCATCCTCGACGCCGCGCCCAAGGCCGTCAGCCCGCGCGCCGTCAAATCCAGCGGTCACCAGCCACGAACCACCAACCACTCACCACACACGCCTCTTCGCCCTCAAGCGATCACTCGCTGAAGTTATGAGAAGGGCCGGCGGAGCGTCCGGGCTCTCGCCCGGAATAGGGATAGTGATTACCGTTTCGGCGAAAGACAGACGCTCCGCGTATGTGGTTTTCGCAGGAGCTGTACGGCTCGGTCTCCCGAACCAGCGGGGGTGTTAACCCCTTGCCGCTACCGCGCCCCCGGCGGGAAGGTCGTGCCCTTGCGACACGAGCCCCTGAACGATCCGACTCTCTGCGCCAGACCCTTTGACGGTCCGGGGCGACGCAGCTCTCGAAAGAACTGCGCCGGCCTCCCCCGGTCCGATCCCGCTCCACACACCCCCGCCGCAACAAGATCGCAAGGCCTTGCGCCCTTCCCCGCGACGGGACGAAGAGCAGTATAACGGGGCTGGAGACCTGGGCGCGTTCGAGGGACCGAGAAATCTGCAATCCGTTGCAGGGCAAGGGATTGGTGGCTCGAAGTTCGCAACTTCGAGGCGTCGGACAAGCCGGATTTCTTCTTCTCCCGCGTAGCGGGGGAAACCATCCCCGGCGTCGAGCGCAGCGAGACCAGGGTCGATGGGGGCCGTGTGAAGGGGGAGAAGAAGGAAGACTTCCCCCATCGGTCCTGGATCGCTGCGCGATCGACGGACCGCTTTCCCCCGTGAAGGACGGGGGAAGGAGGGTTTACTGCCCCGACCCGGGGCGGCTCACGTAGAAGGTCGCGGCGTTGCCGACGGCATTGGTGCCGGTGATGGCGGCGCGGCCCTGGCCGTAGACGGTGGTGGAGGCCGACGCCGAGACATTGCCTTCGTTATGCTGGACATTGTTGGCCGTCAGGGTCGCCTCGCAGGCGGCGCAGGCATAGCCGGTGACAGAGTTGCCTAACGCATCGGCCGAGACATAGGCGTCATAGCCGTTGGTGCCGGCGAAGGTGGCCTGGACTTCGACGCCGCCGGTGTTGAGCTGGCTGTTGTCGAGTTCGAGGTAGTCCGACTCGGTGCCGACCGAGACGACGTTGCCGCCGCCCTGAGCCGAGGCCATGGCCGCGCCGAAATCATAGCTGGTGACGCGGGCGGTGGAGGCGACGGCGCTGGCGTTCTCCTGCTGGGTGCGGGCGACGACCGAGCCGCCGTGATTGGCCAGCACGGCCTGGTTGGCGTTGGCGGTCGCGGTTCCGGTCAGATCCCAGGCGTTGCCGGCATTGGCGCTGACGTCGGCGGTGACGATGTCGCCGGTCGATCGCTGGCCCACATAGATGTTCTGGCTGGAGACGCTCTCGCCGTTGATGGCCGTGGCGTTGCCCAGCGCCTGGGCGCCGAAGATGGCGGTCGCGGGGATATATTGGGTCTGGGCCAGGTTGCCGGCGCGGACGGACGAATCCGACGTCTGGTGGACCGCGCCCGAGATGTCGGTGCCGGTGCCACCCAGGGCCATGGTGTTGGCGCTGGCCGCGACGCCGACGGAGGCCCCCGACAGAAGCCGGGCCGTGCCGCCCGGGATGGTCGACGAGGCGACGATCTCGCCGGGGCCGACACTCTGGTCCGAATCGATGGCCAGGTTCGCGCCATAGGCGCCGCCGGCGACATAGTTGCCGTTCGACTGGGTCGTGGCATTGACCACGCCTTCGGTGTCGCCGCGCAGGTTCAGGGTGGTGGCGGACGAGACGCCGCCGTTGACGCGCTGGACGTTGCGCAGGGTCAGGGAGCCTCCCTGGACGCCACCCGACAGGCTGTTGCCCGTGGCGGCGGTCGAGACGGTGACCTGTTCACCGGCATCCTCGACGTTCAGGGTCTGGCCGCTGATGACGTCGCCCAGCTGGAGCTGGTTGTTGAGGACGAGCTGTTCCTGGGCGGACGCTTCAGTAGCGGCCGCGGCGAACATCGCCATCGCGGCCAGCGTGCCAGCGATTCGGTTCTGCGCGGGTCGAGCCATTGTTCGTGTCCGTGTTGGCGTAGGCGGGATAATAGCCGCCGGTGGGGCCGACCGTGCCCAGGGGGTCGCGCGAGGCGTCGAGGCAGACCTGGGGGCCAGGTGCGCCGTACAGATTGGCCATCATCTCGAGGGTGGCGCGTTCGATCAGCGAGCGAACCGCCAGCTGGACCGGCTCCATCCCGCCCGTGCCGGCCGAGATGTCGATGACGTTGCCGCCCAGGAAGTCGAACACGCCGGCCGAGATCTCGCGGCCGATGATCTGCTTCTGGTAGGAGACGACGTCGACGACCTCCATGGAGGTCGTCTGGACCAGGCGCAGGTCGAGCGCGACGTTCATGACGAAGATCTTGCCCTGGAGCAGGGCCGATCCCGGGCGTTCGGAGTTCAGCTCGCCCTGGCCCGCATCGAAGCCGGCCGAGCGGATGTTGTAGTTCACCTCGGTCACGCCGCCGACGAGGTAGAAGTCCGAACCCGGAACCTGTCCCGCCAGGATGCGGCGGTAGTTGTTGCCGTTGGGCCCCTCGGCCTCATCGCCGATCAGCTTGTTGTTGGCGTAACGGAGCTCAAGCTCGGAGATCGAGGTGTCGTAGCGTTCGACCATCCGGGCGCCGGACTTGGCCAGGGCCGAATAGGCCATCAGGGAGGCACCCTGGGTGATCTGGCGGCCGCCGTCGGTGGCGACCGAGCCGGTGTAGTCGCTGATCCGGCCGATCGCGATGCGCGGCGAGGGGAGGTTGTAGCGCCGCGCATAGTCGGCGAGGCAATACAGGGCCGGCGAATAGGGGGTCGGGTTGGCCGTCACCGGCGCATTGCCGATGGGGGTGGCGTACATGCCGTTCGGCCCGGCCACGGGGCTGACGCAACCGGCCAGCATGGCGGCCGCAGCGGCGGCGGCCACCGCGATGCGGCTTCGCTTCAGGGTGGCCCGCTTCAGAATACGATCAGTTGCCAAGGTTCAAGGTCCCGTTCAGCGCCGTACCCGCGGTGATGTTGCCGGTGTTCGTCTGACGCGAGTTGACGATGACCGTGTTGTGGTTGCCCTGGACCACGACGTTCAGGCTGTTGCCGATGGCGGTGGCCCCGCCGATCACCGTGCCACCGTCCGAGGACGAGCCGGCACCGGCATAGGAGGACGAGACCCCCGAATTCTGGCTCTGATAGCTGGAGGCACCCGCCTGGATGATGCCGTCGACGATCAGCCGGTTGCCTTGGGCGTCGCGGGTCGAGCCGCTCTGGGCCGTCGCCGTCGAATAGCGCGCGCCGCCGTAACCCGCCTGGAAGCTGGACAGACCGGACGAACCGGTGCTCTGGGCTGCGGCCGGAAGGGCCATGGCCAGGGCGCAGGCCGTGCCCAGCAGGGCCGTCCGGGGGATCGTGTGACGAATCATGCGCGGGACTCCGCAAGCGAAACTGGTGGCGGGTCGGCAATCAACCCGCGTGCCAAAATGGGTCATGGTTATTAAGAACCGCTTGAGATCGGGGGCTTAGGCGCACATTTGCCGGGTATGGCCTCCGACCCGGACCGATTCGCGAGCTTCACCCCAAGCTCGACCGCAGTGCCGCCCGCGCGTGAGCCGGTGTTCAATGCGCCGATCGCGGCCATCTTGCTGGCCCTGTCGATTCCGGGTCTCTACGCCCTTCAGATGCAGCTGCCCGACGCGGGGCTGCGCTGGGCCTTTCGACCGGTCAGCCTGTTCGAGGGCGGATGGTGGCCCGGGGTGCTGACCTCGATGATCCTGCACGGCGGCTGGACCCATGCACTGATCAATGCGGGGTTCGCCTTCGCCTTTGGACCGGCGGTGGCGCGGCTGTTTCCGGGGCTGAAAGGCGGAGTCATTTTTCTCGGCTATTATATTGTATGTGGACTGGCCGGAACGCTGGGCTACGGCCTGGTCCATCCGGCCAGTACCGCGACCCTGGTCGGGGCGTCCGGAGCGGTGATGGGGCTGCTGGGCGGAGCGATCCGTCTGCTGGGGACGGAAGGGCGGCCTCGCCCCCTGACCGATCGGCGGGTGATCGGGATGAGCGTGG
>NZ_CP115464.1:3677500-3887500 GCF_027912515.1 Brevundimonas sp. NIBR10 | reverse complement strand
AAGGCGAGGCTGAAAAGCGTAGTCGATGGGAAGCAGGTAAATATTCCTGCACCAGCTGGAAGTGACGGATGGTGTAAGTTGTCGGGGCTTATTGGATTGTTCCCGGCAGCGAAGCTGTCCCTGGAAATAACTCCAGCAGAGACCGTACCCGAAACCGACACAGGTGGTCAGGTAGAGTATACCAAGGCGTTTGAGAGAACTGTGCTGAAGGAACTCGGCAAATTGCACGCGTAACTTCGGAATAAGCGTGACTCTCCTTGCGCAAGCAGGTGAGAGTGGCACAAGCCAGGGGGTAGCGACTGTTTAGCAAAAACACAGGGCTCTGCGAAGCAGCAATGCGACGTATAGGGTCTGACGCCTGCCCGGTGCCTGAAGGTTAAAGGGAGTTGTGAAAGCGACGAACTGAAGCCCAGGTAAACGGCGGCCGTAACTATAACGGTCCTAAGGTAGCGAAATTCCTTGTCGGGTAAGTTCCGACCTGCACGAATGGCGTAACGACTTCCCCACTGTCTCCAGCACAGGCTCAGTGAAATTGAATTCCCCGTGAAGATGCGGGGTTCCCGCGGTCAGACGGAAAGACCCTATGAACCTTTACTATAGCTTCGCCTTGGCGTTAGCGACCGTATGTGTAGGATAGGTGGGAGGCTATGAAACCGGGGCGCCAGCTCTGGTGGAGCCATCCTTGAAATACCACCCTTACTGTCGTTGACGTCTAACCGAGGGCCGTTATCCGGTCCCGGGACATGGCGTGGTGGGTAGTTTGACTGGGGCGGTCGCCTCCTAAAGTGTAACGGAGGCGCGCGATGGTGGGCTCAGACCGGTCGGAAATCGGTCGTCGAGTGCAATGGCATAAGCCCGCCTGACTGCGAGACTGACAAGTCGAGCAGAGACGAAAGTCGGCCATAGTGATCCGGTGGTCCCGAGTGGAAGGGCCATCGCTCAACGGATAAAAGGTACTCTAGGGATAACAGGCTGATTTTGCCCAAGAGTCCATATCGACGGCAAAGTTTGGCACCTCGATGTCGGCTCATCACATCCTGGGGCTGGAGCAGGTCCCAAGGGTTCGGCTGTTCGCCGATTAAAGTGGTACGTGAGCTGGGTTCAGAACGTCGTGAGACAGTTTGGTCCCTATCTGCCGTGGGTGTTCGAAGCTTGAGAGGATCTGTCCCTAGTACGAGAGGACCGGGATGGACATACCTCTGGTGGACCTGTCATGGCGCCAGCTGTGCAGCAGGGTAGCTAAGTATGGAATAGATAACCGCTGAAAGCATCTAAGCGGGAAACTAACCTCAAAACAAGGCTTCGCTGAGGATCGTGGAAGACTACCACGTTGATAGGCCAGGTGTGGAAGCGCGGCGACGCGTGAAGCTTACTGGTACTAATAATCCGATCGGTTTGATCGTTTCTCAGCAAAACTCATTCGATCTTTGAATACGACAATGTCTTCTCAAATAATTCGCTGTCCGCCTGGTTGACCTGGTGGTTATGTCGGAGGTTCCCCACCCGATCCCATTCCGAACTCGGTCGTTAAGCCCTCCAGAGCCAATGGTACTTCGTCTCAAGGCGCGGGAGAGTAGGTCGCCGCCGGGTCTACCAGTCGGACAGCAGTTATTTGATATCTCTCGAACATCTTCCTTCACAAAGCCTCATCTGCCGCGGGATGGAGCAGCCCGGTAGCTCGTCAGGCTCATAACCTGAAGGTCGCAGGTTCAAATCCTGCTCCCGCACCCAAATCACAAACGCCGCCCCCAACAGGGCGGCGTTTTTGCGTTCAGACTGTCGCTCAGCGAGATATTCGATGACCGAAACGACCAAACCCGATGGAACGATGGCTGCGTCCGGCATCCAAGTCGCCGCCGTCTATGGCTTCAGCCGGATCGCGGACCCGGAGGGGCTTCGCGCGGACCTGGAACAGGTGTGTCGCGCCGGCGGCGTTCGCGGTACCCTTCTGATCGCGCATGAAGGCGTCAACGGAACGATCGCCGGTCCGAACGAGGGCGTTGGGGCCGTGCTGGAACTGATCCGGGCCCAGCCGGGACTCGCCGCGCCGGAGATCAAGTACGCCCGGGCGGACCTCATGCCCTTTCATCGGCTGAAGGTGCGGCTGAAGGCCGAGATCGTCACCATGGGTCGGCCGGACATCGATCCGGCCAATGGGGCGGGCACCTATGTCGCCGCCGAGGACTGGAACGCCCTGATCGCCGATCCCGACACGCTGGTGATCGACACCCGAAACGCCTACGAGGGAGAGATCGGGGCCTTCGCCCACGCTGTCCAGCCGAACACGTCAGGTTTCCGTGACTTTCCGGCCTGGTTCGAGGCCGAGGGCCGGGCGCTGATCGCCGAGCGAAAACCGACCCGGGTGGCCATGTACTGCACGGGCGGTATCCGCTGCGAGAAGGCCAGCGCCCTGCTGAAGGCGGATGGCGTGGACGACGTGCGCCACCTGCACGGCGGCATTCTGCGCTATCTTGAGACGGTACCGGAGGCCCAGAGCCTGTGGCACGGCGAATGCTTCGTCTTCGACGAGCGGGTCTCGGTCGGGCACGGCCTCGCGGTCGGCGACCACGTGCTCTGTCGCGGTTGCCGGATGCCGGTCAGTCCTGCGGGCCAGGCCTCGTCGCGCTTCGTCGAGGGGGTCTGCTGCGACCGCTGTTTCGACGACCGGACGCCGGAGCAGCAGGCTAGCTATGCCGAACGCCGCCGCCAGATGGAGATCGCCGACCGGCGCGGCGCGGCCCACATCGGCGAGGCGGCGCGACAGCCGCCCAGGCGGACCCTTTGACGGCGGACGACGTTAAGTCGGGCCAGCCGCCCGGAAGAAACCATGCGTCCGATTGAAGCCATGACCCTCGTCGGTCTCGCTGCCGCCCTCAACCTGAGCGCCTGTGACCAAGACCCGGCGGCTGCGATCCATGTCGCTCAAGCGCCCGCAGCCGAGCCACAGGCTCCGACCCGGCCAATGTCGGTGCCGGACGGTACGACCTCCGAGACCGGCCCACGGGCTTCTGCATGCCGGAGCCGGCAGCTGAGGCTGTCGGCCGAGGGCGGGGATGCGGGGGCGGGCAATCGTGTGGCGGTGCTGGCGGCACAGAATGTCGGAGCTCAGCCGTGCAGCCTGGACGGCTATCCGACCGTCACCCTGCTGGATGGGCAGGGGCGGTCGCTGACCGAGATCCGGGCAGAGCAGCAGCCGGGCAACTATTTCGGCGGGGCCACCGAGCCGACGCCGGTGACGCTCGCGCCCCAGGCCAAGGCCTATTTCGACATCGCCTGGTCGGTCGTGCCCAATGAGGCGATCGGCGAGCGGGCCTGCCCCGATGCGGCGACGGTACGGGTGGCTGCACCTGGCGATACGTCCGTGGTGACCCTGGCCCAGGCGTTTGCGCCGTGTGGGGGGCGCATCCGCGTGCGACCGTTCCGCGCGACAGCGTCGGATGGGGCCGGTGGCTAGGGCGAGCCGGCGACGTCTGGCGTCGTCGTTGAAAACGGCGTAACCCGCAGAGCCTCCGCAAGCCATCGCCCGAGGCCCCATGCCGACCGCCTTTCATGATCGCGTTTCCACCGAACTGGCCGACATCGACAGCCAGGGTCTGACCAAGCCCGAGCGGGTGATCGCCAGCCGGCAGGGTCCGGTGATCGAGGTCGGCGGACGCAAGGTCCTGAACTTCTGCGCCAACAACTATCTGGGGCTGGCCGGCGACGACCGGATCGTCGAGGCTGCGCGGGCGGCGACGGCGCGGCGCGGGGCGGGCACGGCTTCGGTGCGGTTCATCTGCGGCACCCAGGACATCCACAAGGAACTGGAGGCCCAGGTCGCGGCCTATCTGGGGTTCGAGGACGCTATCCTGTTCGCCGCCGCGTTTGACGCCAACGGCGGGCTGTTCGAGCCCCTGTTCGGCGAGGCCGACGCCATCGTCTCCGACAGCCTGAACCACGCCTCGATCATCGACGGGGTGCGGCTGTGCAAGGCCAAGCGGTACCGGTTCGCCACCTCCGACATGGACGATCTGGAGACCCAGCTGAAGGCGGCGCGGGCCGCCGGCGCGCGCGACATCGTCATCGCCACCGACGGCGCGTTTTCGATGGACGGCTATATCGCCAAGCTGAAGGACATCCGGGCCCTGGCCGACCGGTACGACGCCCTGATCATGGTCGACGATTGCCATGCGACGGGATTCCTGGGGCCGCAGGGTCGGGGGTCGTTCGCGCATCATGGGGTCGAGATCGACTTCCTGACCGGGACGTTCGGCAAGGCGCTGGGCGGGGCCATGGGCGGGTTCATCTGCGCGACATCCGCTGTGGTGCAACTGCTGAAGCAGCGGGCGCGGCCCTATCTGTTCTCCAACGCCCTGGCACCGGCCGTCTGCGGGGCCTCGATGGAGGCGATCCGCATCGCGCAGGGGGCGGAGGGCGATGCGTTGCGGGGGCAGCTGACCGCCAATGCCCAGCGGTACCGGGCGGCGATGACGGAGGCGGGTTTCGACCTGCTGCCCGGCGAGCATCCGATCATTCCGGTGATGCTGGGCGACGCCAAGCTGGCCCAGGATCTGGCGGCGCGGATGCTGGAACTGGGGGTCTATGTGATCGGCTTCTCGTTCCCGGTCGTGCCGAGGGGGGCTGCAAGGATCCGGACGCAGATGTCGGCGGCGCATACCTTCGACCACATCGATCAGACGGTCGCGGCGTTCAAACAGGCCGGTAAAGAGTTGGGAGTAATCTGATGACGCAAACCATGAAGGCCCTGGCCAAGACCGGTCCCGTCGAGGGGCTGGAGCTGATCGATGCGCCGATCCCGGTGGCGGGGCCTGAGGACGTGCTGATCCGGGTGCATCGCACCGCCGTCTGCGGCACCGACATCCACATCTGGAACTGGGACGAGTGGTCCCAGAAGAATGTGCCAACGCCGATGATCACGGGCCATGAGTTCAGTGGCGAGATCGTCGCTGTCGGGTCAGACGTGCATCGGCCGCTGAAGATCGGCCAGCGGGTCTCGGCCGAGGGCCATGTCATCGACCTGAACTCCGAGGCCGCACGGGCCGGGCATTTCCATCTGGATCCGCATACGCGCGGCATCGGGGTGAACCGCCAGGGGGCCTTTGCCGAGTTCGTGGTCGCGCCGGCGTTCAACGTCATTGAACTGCCCGACGACGTGTCGGACGAGGTGGCCTCCATGCTCGATCCGTTCGGCAATGCGGTTCACACGGCGCAGCAATTCGACCTGCTGGGCGAGGACGTGCTGGTCACCGGCGCGGGGCCGATCGGCATCATGGCGGCCGCCGTGGCGCGGCATGCCGGTGCCCGCACCGTCGTCCTGACCGACATCAACGACTATCGGCTGGAACTGGCTTTGAAGGTCGCGCCGGGCGTGCGGACCGTGAACACATCGCGCGAGGATCTGCGCGACGTGATGAAGGAGCTGGGCCTCAAGGTCGGGTTCGACGTGGCGCTGGAGATGTCGGGATCGCCGATCGCGTTCAAACAGTGCGTCGACACCCTGATCATGGGCGGCGGCCTGGCCATGCTGGGCATTCCGTCCAAACCCATGGAGACCGACTGGGGTGCCATCATCCTGAAGGCCCTGACCATCAAGGGCGTCTATGGGCGCGAGATGTTCACGACCTGGAGGAAGATGCTGGGTCTGCTGAAGGCGGGCCTCGACCTCGAACCGCTGATCACGCATCGGCTGGCGTACGACCAGTACCGCGAGGGGTTCGCGGCGATGAAGTCGGGTCAGTCGGGCAAGGTCGTGCTGGACTGGCAGAAGGCCGCCTGACGCCGTGCTGTCGGACACCGCCCGATACGCCATGCGGGCGATGATGGTGCTGGCCGAGCGAGATGGCCACGCCTCGATCCTGGAGGTCGCAACGGCCGCGTCGGCTCCGAGGAAGTATCTGGAGTCCATCCTGTTGCGGTTGAAGCTGGACGGGTTGCTGGTGTCGCTGCGGGGGCGATCCGGCGGCTATGCCCTGTCGCGGCCGGCGGATCAGATTTCGGTCGCCGACATCATCCGCGCGACGGATGGGCCGCTAGCGCTCGCGCCGTGCGCGTCACGGACGCGGTTCGAAGCGTGCGAGGATTGCGCGGATGTGGAGACGTGCCGGATTCGGTTCGTGCTGCTGGAGGGGCGGGATGCGTTGGCGGAGGTGCTGGAACGTCGGACGCTGGCGGATCTGGTGGGAACGCTCTCCTCCCCGTCGCGCAGCGATGGGGAGGTGGCGCGGCTCGCCTTCGAGCCATGACGGAGGGGGCAACTCGGTCTGTCCTGTAGGGGCTTGAAAGCCCTCACTTTCGATAGCGTGTCGCCCCCTCCGTCACGGCCCTGAAGGAGGGCCGCGCCACCTCCCCATTCCTTCGGCACGGGGAGGAGAAGCCTTCAGTACCGCGCTCTGATGGTCAGCCCCACGGTGCGGGGATCGCCCGGGGTCCCGAGCACGAGGCCCGAGTTGCCGGCCTGGACCGTCAGCAGTTGCAGATAGTCCTCGTCCAGCGCGTTCTTGACGAAGACGAATGCCTCCCAGCCGGCTTCTGACCGGAAGCCGGCGCGCAGGTTGACGAGGCTGTACCCCTCGATCTCGGTGTATCGGGAGACCGAGGCGTCGGCGTTGTAGGTCGAGCGATAGCTGGCGTCGGCACCGAAATAGGCCTCGCCGGATTGGCCGAGGGCCCTCGTGTCGGCGTGGACCTCTCCGCCGATCGACCCGGCCCAAGGGGATACGCCGGGAAGCTCCTTGCCCGACAGGTCGCAGGCGATGGTGCTGGTGCCGATCCGTTCCAGCGGGCAGGGCCCGTTGGTGAAGTCGGCGTAGCTGGCATCGGTCCATGAGACGTTGCCGTAGAGATCGATCCAGGCCGCCGGCCGGGCGAAGGCGTCCAGTTCGATGCCCTGGATCTCGACCTTGTCGGCGTTGGCCAGGTATCCGCGCAGGGCCCCGGGGCCGGTGTCGACGACGTTGGCCTGATAGTCCTCCACGTCGGTGCGATAGGCGGCGAGGTTGGCGGTCAGCCGCTTGTCGAACAGCTGGGTCTTGAGACCCAGCTCCCAGGTCGTCACCGCCTCGGGCTCGACGGTCGCGTTGGTCAGGGACGGGCTGCCGTTCGGCAGGTTGGGGATGCCGGCCATGTTGATGCCGCCCGACTTGAAGCCCCGCGCATAGCTTCCGTAGACCAGGACGTCGTCGGAGACGTCATAGGCCAGCGACACCTGGCCCGACAGGTCGCCGTCCGAGATGTCGGCGGCATAGCTCTGGGGCCGGGCGACGCCGAGGCGCCGTGTCAGGTCGGCGGCCGTGCCCGGGCCGCCGCCGCTGACGGTCGAGGCATAGACGCCGCTCTTTTCCTCGTGGGTGTAGCGCAGGCCCGGCGTCAGGTGCAGCCGGTCGGTGATGTTCCAGGTGAACTGGCCGAAGACGGCGAGCGAGTCCGTCTCGATGCGGCTGTCGTTGAACACGGTGTAGCCATCGAGCAGACCGGGGTTGGTGCCGGGGACGGGCACGCCGCCCACGCTCACCGTGGTCAGCCAGTAGGAGGCGTTGCGGCCGTATTCGGTGACGCCGTGGGTCTCCACCGCCTGATGGAAGGCATAGGCACCGACGGTCCAGTCGATACGATTCGAGCCAGTTGAGGACAGGCGGAACTCCTGGCTCCACTGGTCCTGATCCGACGGATTGGCCGACTGTCGCGTGATGTCGAGCGCGGTGTAGTCGCGGTCGTTGGCCGGCCGCCAATCCCACGCCCGCCACGCCGAGATCGAGGTCAGGGTGGCCCAGCCGAAGTCGTAATCGACGATGGCGGAGAATCCGCGCTGGATCTGGTCGGCACCGATCGCCCCATCGACGTCGGCGATACGGTCATAGGGATTGGTGCTGCCGGGCACATAGCCCAGCCCGGCGGCCAGGGCCGGGAAACGCAGGTTCACCGGCTTGGACGTATCCCCGACCCGCACATACAGCTGGGTGCAGCAATCCGGCGTCTGGTCCGAATAGTCGCCGAACAGGCGAACGGTCAGGTTGTCGGTGGCCTGAAACAGCAGCGAGCCGCGCAGGCTGATGGAATCCTGCGAATTCTGCTCGCGGCCGACCGTGACGTTGTCTAGGAAGCCGTCGCGCCGCGTCGAGACGAAGGACAGGCGCGCGGCCAGTTTGTCGTCGATCAGGGGACCGGAGATCGAGGCCTTGGCCTGGAGGAAGCCGTAGTCGCCGATGGTGACTTCGCCCTGGGCATCGGGGGTGAAGGAGGGCGCGCGGGTGGTGATGTTCAGGGCACCGGCGGTGGTGTTCTTGCCGAAAAGCGTCCCCTGCGGCCCGCGCAGGATCTCGATCCGGTCGATGTCGACGAAGTCCAGCGTCGCCGTGGCCGGGCGGCTGTAATAGACCTGATCGATATAGATCCCGACGCCCTGTTCCAGCCCATCGTTGGCCAGGCCGTAACTGGCCCCCAGGCCCCGGATGGTGATGGCGGTGTTTCTGGCATTGGGGCTGAGCAGTTGGACGCTGGGGGCCAGCTGGGTGACCTGGCCGACGTTGTAGGCCCCGGTGCGGTTCAGCAGTTCTTCGTTGATGACGGTCAGGGCGATCGGCACGTCCTGGGCCCGTTCCTCGCGCCGCCGCGAAGTGACGACGATGTCGCCGAGCGAGGCGAAGCCGGGGTCAAGCGTGGACTGGGGCGCGTCCTCCGGCGGGGTGAGTTCGGCGACGGGCGCGGTCGGCGCGGATTCAGGCGCGGCGACATCGGCCAGCGCGGGCGCGGCGTAGCAGATCGCGACCGTCGACACCGCGGCCAGAAGGCCGGTCCGAAGGGCGGGGAGGGATGTAGACATGACGGTTCCTGCGTTCGCGAAATGCGGCGAGATCAGGGTGTCATTAAAAACCTATCTGTACAGTAGAGTTTTACTGAAGCGCGTTTGCAGTTTTCCGGATGGGCCGGCGGACGCGCTTGACGCGCGCCGTCCGACGCGGGACGAGCGGCCATGAACTATCGCCACAGCTTCCACGCCGGGAATTTCGCCGATCTGGTCAAGCACGCCCTGGTGCTGTGGCTGGTGAAGGGGCGGCAGGCCTCGGGGCCGGTGGCGGTGCTGGATACCCATGCGGGGGCGGGCCTTTATGACCTGCACGGCGACGCGACCCGCTCGCGCGAGGCCGAGGCCGGGGTCGCACGGCTGATGACGGCGACGGACCTGCCGGCGTCGCTCCAGGTCCTGGCGGCCGAGGTACAGGCCTTGAACCCCGACGGCGATGTGCGCTGGTATCCCGGCTCGCCGGTTCTGATCGCGCGGGCCCTGGCCGGCGACGATCGCTATCTGGGGTTCGAGATGGTGGAGGCGGTTCAGGCCCTGCTGGCCGACGCCCTGGCTCCCTTTCCGGAGGCGGACAGCGCGACGGCCGACGGCTATGGGGCGGTCATCGCGGCGGCGGCGGATGCGGATGCGCCCCTGATCCTGATCGATCCCCCGTTCGAGCGTGCCGACGACTATCTGAGGGCGGCCGAGACCGCCGTGGCCCTGGTCCGTGCCGACCCCGGTGCGACCGTGGCCATCTGGACCCCGCTCAAGGACCTGGAGACTTTCGACGGCTTCCTGAGGCGGCTGGACGGGGCAGGGCCGGTGCTGGTTGCCGAGGCGCGGCTGCGGCCCCTGACCGACCCGATGAAGATGAACGGCTGTGCCATGGTGGTGGTCAACCCACCCGCAGGCACCGATGCGGTCGGGGCCGAAATCTGCACCTGGGTCGCCACGGCCCTGGGCGACGCGGGGGGCAGGGGGGAGGTCTGGCGGCTGTGACGGTCGGTCAGGGTCGGCGAGCCGGAACCACGATCCGGGCCGCGCGCTGACGAGGATGCGCAATCATTCCCTGCACCGTGCCATGACCGCCGTCGTGGCGGCCCTGGGCCATCCCGCCAGTCTCCTGGTCCTGCTGATCTTCGCCGTCATCTGGCGGTGGATCGAGCCGGAGAGTTTCGATCTCCACGCCGTGGCCACCCTGATCGCCGTCGCCATGACCCTGGTCATTCAGCGCGGCCAGAATCGCGACACCGCCGCCCTTCAGGCCAAGCTCGACGAACTGATCCTGGCCACCGACGGCGCGCGCAATGAGGTCGCCGGCCTGGATCAGGAAACAGCCGACGACATCGAGGAAATCCGCGCGGCCGGAACGACGCCGTAGCCGGCTGTCCGGAAGGCTCCAGGTTCGCCACTGCGGGCGACCAATGCCCTTTCCTGGAAGGGATTGGGGGGTTCTCGGCCCAAGCTTCCCAGCTTGGTCCCGACAGCGGGTATATTGCCGGGCCTCTGGGTCTTTGACATCGCGCCGCCCGTTCCACGGAAGGATTCCGGACTTTTTTTAAAGGCATGGGCCACGAGAAAGGGCGGCGGTCTCGCGACCGCCGCCCTTCATCCGTCTGACGTTTTTCCGCGTCGGGGTCAGTTGACGCCGGCCATGCCCTTCTTGAGGACGGGCGAGATCGCCAGCAGCAGAACCCCCACGCCCACGCCCACCCAGCCGATGGTGTTGTACAGGGACGCATAGGTCTGCAGCGCCAGGGCGGGATCGGTGACGACCCCGGCCACGGTCGCCGTCGCCGTGGCCTTGGCGATGACGCCGGCGGCGATGTGCGCCACCGAGCTGGACAGGAACCAGACCCCCATCATCAGGCCCACGACCCGTTCCACCGACAGTTTGGTCACCATCGACAGACCGACCGGCGAGAGGAACAGTTCACCGACCGTATGCAGGAAGTAGGTCAGGAACAGGAACATCAGCGGCACGCGGAAGTCGACGTTGGCCGCGTTCAGGGACGCCCATGCCAGCAGCAGGAAGCCCGAACCCACCAGCGCCAGCGCCGTCGCGAACTTCACCGGGGTGGACGGCTCCAGACCGCGCTTGCCCAGGGCGACCCAGAGGCCGGCTACCAGCGGCCCCAGCAGGATGATGATGCCGGGGTTGAAGGACTGGGTATAGCCGACGTTGAACCAGGACGGCATGGCCGTGGACTGGTCGGCGAACAGGCTGAGCGACGATCCGGCCTGTTCGAACAGGGCCCAGAACAGGACCGAGAAGAAGATCAGCACCTGGGCCACCAGCATGCGGGAGCGGTCGGTGCCCTTCAGCCGGGTGATCGTATAGCCGACGACCGCGACGAAGATGGCACCGGCAGCCCAGGGCAGGACTGCTTCGATAATCTCGTGCCGGCGGATCAGCAGCCAGGTCGGGAAGACGGCGACCAGGCCACCGATCCAGAACACGACCTCCAGCGGAACGCCCAGCACCTTGGTGCCCGCGAGCTTCTCCGGGTTGGGCGGCGCGCCCCGGCCCTCGAGCCAGGGCTGACCCAGGATGAAGGTCAACAGACCCGCCAGCATCCCCAGTCCCGCCAGGCCGAACCCGTAGGCCCAGCCGTAGGTGTAACCGAGATAGGAACAGGCGATCGTGGCCAGGAACGAGCCCAGATTGATGCCGACATAGAAGATGGTGAAGCCGCCGTCGCGACGGGGATCGTTCTCTTCATAGAGCGCGCCCACGACCGTCGAGATATTGGCCTTCAGGAAGCCCACGCCGACGATGATCAGCGACAGGGCCAGGAACAGCAGGGGTTCGCCGACTTGGGTGTCGCGCGTCGTCTCCAGCGAATAGCCGCCGACGGGGGTGAAGGCCGGGAAGCCGCCGGCGGGGGTTTCGACTGCCGTCACCGGCGCGACGGGCGCGCCGGGGGCACCGCCGGGCTCGACCTGCGCGGGTGCCGTGCGGGTGTCCGGGGCGCCGATGCGCTTGACGCCCTCGGGCGTGACCTCGATCTCGACACGCTCGGCGCCGTTGACCGCGAACAGCTTGCGGTCCTGATTCCGGCCATCGACCTCGATCGCATAGGTCGTGTCGCCGATGGTGATCCGCTCGCGACCGCCGGTCCCCTCGAAGGCCATGGTGAAGTGACCGAGCACCAGCAGCACGGCACCGATGATCACGGCCTTGCGCGATCCCAGATACTTGTCGGCGATCAGCCCGCCGACGACGGGCATCAGATAGACCAGGGCCGCGTAGGCGGCGTAGATGCCTTGCGCCTCCTCGGGGCCGAACAGGAAATGCTGGATCAGATAGACCGTCAGCATGGCCCGCATGCCGTAGAAGGAGAAACGCTCCCACATCTCGGTGAAGAACAGGATCACCAGACCCCGGGGGTGTCCCAGAAAGGTCTTGCGAGGCGAAAGCCCCCCCATATCCGTCGTGCTCAAACGCTCACTCCCTCATGCAGCGCCAGCCCGGCGCGCTTTGAGCGCATAACCAGCACGGCCGCAAAGGCCCGACAAGTCTTAAGGATGAATCGAAAGCGTAACCCCGGTGTCTCAATCCCTCTGGATCAGTGGAAATCCCGCGATCCGGGCAGGATGCGGACGTCGCGCGGGTGCCGACCGCGACCGGTGCCCGTACCCGTACCCGCCCCCGACGGCGCATGGCCCGATCCCGGCGTCTGGCTCATCGACAGCTGACCCAGCATCGGGGTCCAGTCGATCAGGTCCTCGACCACCAGATGGGTCACCCCCTCGGCCCGCTGGACCCGGCCCCGTGCCAGGATCATGCGAGCGCCCATGGCGATGGGCCGAAGCCGCTCAAACACGTCGGGCCAGACGACCAGGTTGGCGACCCCCGTCTCGTCCTCCAGCGTCAGGAACACCACCCCCTTGGCCGACCCCGGCCGCTGGCGCACCAGCACGACCCCGCCGACCGCCACCCGCCGGTTCTCGCGCGCCGCCTGATAGTCCAGCGCCGTCATCGCCCCCGCCTGGGCCAGACGCTCGCGCAGGAAGGCGACGGGGTGGCCCTTCAGCGACAGGCGGATGGTCTGGTAGTCGCCGACCACCTCCTCGCCGGCGGTCAGTTTCGGCAGGGCCTCGGGCGGGCGGCCGTCCGCCTCGTCCAGCCCCATGGCCTCGAACAGGGGGGCCGAGGACGCCGGTGGTGCCCCTTTCGCCGCCCACATCCCCTGCCGCCGCGACAGCTTCAGCGACCCGAAGGCGTCCGCCTCCGCCAGCCGATCCAGGGCCGCCGGTGGCAGCTTCGCCCGCAGCCGCAGGTCCTCCAGATCGTTGAAGGGTGCCTCGGCCCGAACCAGCATGATCCGCTCGGCCCAGTCCCGCCGGAAGCCGTCGATGGACCTCAGGCCCAGCCGCAGGGCGCGCCGCCGCCCCTTTCGCCGCCGCTCCAGGCTGCAGTCCCAGTCGCTGGCGTTGACGTCCGGGTGCCGCACCTCGACGCCGTGCTCCACCGCGTCGCGCACGATCTGGGCCGGGGCATAGAAGCCCATCGGCTGGCTGTTCAGCAGACAGGCCGCGAACACCTCGGGATACAGGCATTTCACCCAGGCCGAGAGGTAGACCAGATGGGCGAAGGAACAGGCGTGGCTTTCCGGGAAGCCGTACTCGCCGAACCCCTTGATCTGGTCGAAGCATCTCTGGGCGAAGGTCGGGTCATACCCCCGCGCGATCATCCGGCCGACGAAGATGGTCTCGTAATGGCCGATGGTCCCCATGTGCCGGAAGGTCGCCATGGCCCGGCGCAGGCCGTTGGCCTCGCTGGGCGAGAAGGTCGCCGCGTCCATGGCGATCTTCATCGCCTGCTCCTGAAACAGGGGCACGCCCAGGGTCTTGTCGAGGACCAGCTTCAGCTCGTCCGGCGGGCCGTGTTCGGGTGCCGGTCTGGGATAGTCGATGACGAAGGGAACCCCCGCCGCCTTCGCAGCCCGCCGCTCGGCCCGGCGCTTCAGATAGGGATGGACCATGTCGCCCTGGATCGGGCCGGGCCGGACGATCGCGACCTGGACCACCAGGTCATAGAAGACCTCGGGCCTCAGACGCGGCAGCATGGCCATCTGGGCCCGGCTCTCGACCTGGAAGACGCCCAGGGAGTCGCCCTTGCACAGCATTCGATAGACCTTGCCCCGCTCTCTCGGCACCGAATGCAGGTCCAGCGGCCGCCGGTAATCGACGGCGATCATGTCGAACGCCCGCTTCAGCGCCGTCAGCATCCCCAGTGCCAGCACATCGACCTTCATCAGCTTCAGATGATCGATGTCGTCCTTGTCCCATTCGATGAAGGTGCGGTCCGCCATGGCCGCGTTGCCGATCGGCACGATCTCGCACAGCGGACCCTGGCTCAGCACATAGCCGCCGACGTGCTGGGACAGGTGGCGCGGGAATTTGATCAGTTCGGCGGTCAGGTCGAGCGCCATCTGGAACCGCGGGTCGTCGCGCCGGAACCCGGCCCGGTCCACGTCCCGGTCCTTTACCTCGGACCCGTAGGAGCCCCACACGGTGTCGGCCAGCCGCGCCGTGACGTCCTCGGTCAGGCCCAGGGCCTTGCCCACATCGCGGATCGCCGAGCGCGGCCGATAGTGGATGATGGTCGCCACGATCCCGGCCCGGTCGCGGCCATAGCGGCGATAGACGTACTGCATCACCTCCTCGCGCCGCTCGTGCTCGAAATCGACGTCGATGTCGGGCGGTTCGGACCGGTCGGCCGAGATGAACCGCTCGATCAGCATGTTCTGGCTGGTCGGATCGACATTGGTGATCTTCAGACAGAAGCAGATCACCGAGTTGGCCGCCGACCCCCGCCCCTGACACAGGATGTCGCGCTCCGGATCCCTGGCCCAGGCGACGATGTCGTGGACGGTCAGGAAATAGGGGGCGTACTTCAGCTGGCGCACCAGCCGCAGTTCCTTCCTGATGGTCCGCACGACATGGGTTGAAACCGGCCCCCTGGCGCGAGGCCATTTCTCGCGGGCCCCCAGACAGGTCAGCCGGATCAGCCACCGCTGAGGCGACCAGCCCGGCGGCACGGGTTCGTCCGGATAGTCGTAGCTGAGTTCGCGCAGGGAGAACCGGCACGCCCGTACCACCTCCATCGTCCGCTCCAGCGCCGCCTCGTGGCCCTTGAACAGACGGGCCATCTCCTGCGTGGGCTTCAGGAACCGCTCGGCATTGGCCTGAAGCCTCAGGCCCGCCGCGTCGATGGTGGTGCCCTCGCGGATACAGGTCAGGACGTCCTGCAAGGGGCGGCGGTCGGGGTGGTGGTACATCACCGCATTGGTGGCGATCATCGGCGCAGCCGTCCGGATCGCCATGGCCGCCAGCCGGTTCAGCCGCGCCCGGTCGTCACCACGCCACAGGGGTTGGGCAGCCAGGTACAGGGTGTCGGGCCAGGCCTCGCGCCATGTCTTCAGCCGCGCCTCGAAGGCCGCATCCGGATCGATCGGGGCCACGGCCAGGGCGATCATGCCCTCGCCATGAGCCACCGCCTGGTCGAAGGTCAGCCGGGTCTCGCCCTTGGTGATGCGCTCGGGGGTGTCGGTGGCCGACGGCGTGTCGGGCCGCAGGGCGACCACGTTCGTCGTGGGGGCGGTCGGGTCCGACAGAATCTCGCTCTTGCCCAGGGTCAGCAGGCGGCACAGCCGGCCATAGGCGGCCCGGTCGCGCGGGAAGACGATCAGTTCGCTCCCATCCAGGAACCCCAGCCGACACCCGACCACCAGAGGGATGTCCGCGTCCTCGCTCCCCATCAGGGCCCGCACCATCCCGGCCAGGGTGTTGCGGTCCGCCACCCCCACCGCCGCCAGCCCCAGGGATTTCGCCTGGAACATGATCTCGCCGGGATGCGACGCCCCCTCCAGAAAGCTGAAGTTGGTCATGGCACCGAGCTCGGCGTAGTCGCCGGACCAGGCCATCACGGGAACATCCCGTGCATCCACCATGAGGGGGCGCGCTCCTCGGCCGAACCGGCGTATTCGCGGCCATACAGACCCTCGCGGAACAGCCAGTAACGCAGCCCTTGGTCGTCCTCGATCCGGTAGTAGTCGCGAGTGCGCGGCCGGCGCTCCAGCGGCCCGGCGCTGTCCGCAGGCGTTCGCCACCATTCGGGCGATAGGCGTTCGGGGCCGTCTGCGCGGGTGACCCGCCGCGCGACGCGACGCCAGGTGAACTGGGCCGGGGGCCGATCCGGCAATTCGGCGACCACCTCGATCGGCTCGGGCGGGTCGAGCATCAGGAGGGGACGGGCGCGACGATCCCAGCCGTCGGCGAGCGCAGGGGCCCGGCGCGCCCCCAGCGCCGGTCGCCAGCGTTCCGCCCGCTCGGGCAGCCAGGAGCCGCCCGGCTCGGCGACCTGGATCGAGGCCTCGCCCAGTCGGGCCGACAGCCGGTCGATCAGGGCGGCCAGGCTTTCGGCGTGGCGGGCGGCGGCCTCGTCCTCGGTGGAGATCTGGCGTGCCGTCATGGGCTCGGTCATGTCGGCGCTCAGCATCAGGGCGTCGATGCCGAAGCCCAGGTCGATCCGTTCGAAGCCCCGCTCGCGGAACAGCCGCATCCATATTCCGGCGTCGCGGCCGGGCGTTCCCAACCGGATCGACAGGCCCCGCGTCTGGCCGTCGGTGCGGAACCCGGTCAGGGTCAGGGCCCGCGCGCCCTGGCCGTCCTTCTCCAGCGCCGCCGCCAGATCGGCCATCAGGCCCGGAGCCCGCCCCTCGACACCCCCGGTGTCGCCCAGGGGCTCGGCATAGGCCTCCCAGGCGCGATAGCGGGGGGGCGGCCGGGTCGGCTCCATCGCCTCGGCCGCCAGACCCAGGGCCTGATCCAGACGTCGCACCAGACCTGCGCCGTCGACCTCGCGGAACCGCCGCGCCAGTCCGGCCCGGGGCATCGGATAGAGATCTCCGATCCGGTACAGGCCGAACCGCCGGGCCTGTTTCAGGGTCGCGGCGTCGATGCGCAGGGCCTCGACCGGCAGTCCGGACAGGACGTCGCGCAAGGCGGCGTCGGCGACCACCCGCGCCGCGCGGGCGGCCGGACCATGGCGCGCCACGGCCCAGGCCGCGCCGGGCGTGGGGGCGATGGCGGCACGGGCCCGGACCCCGGCCTGGCCCATGCGGCGCTCGACCTGCTCCAGCAGCCCCGTTTCGCCGCCGAACAGGTGCGCCGCCCCGGTCACGTCCATGAACAGGCCCTCCAGCCCGTCCGGCGAGGCATCGACCGTGACCGAGGGCGACCACCGCTCGGCCCAGACGGCCAGGGCCCGCAGCGCCCGTTCGTCGGCGTCGGGGTCGGCCGGACGGCATTCCAGCGCGGGCAGGATGGCGCGGGCGTCGGCCTGGGTCTGGCCGCGCGACAGGCCGGCCGCGCGCGCCGCCGCGTTCAGGGCATGGATCACCGCGCCCCGGCTGGTGCGTCCGATCAGGGCGAAGGGTGGGCCCTCGTGAGTTCCGACAGGGGGCTCAGGCGGCGAGACCCGTCCGGCCCCGTTCGCCCAGACCGTCACCGGCCAGTCGATCAGCCAGACGGAGACGATACGTCTCATCATCCTGCTCCAGTCGCCAGACGCCCGGCCGTTCCTGGCGGCTGCGGGTCAGTTCCGCATCGAGACGAAACCCGCCCGGCGCGCGGGCGTCATGGGTCGCCCCGAAACTCGCCAGAGTTGTGATCCGCCACCGCCGCCGGGCCGCGCTCAATCCCCCTTGCGTCCGCCGCAGCAGGATACCGGCCGAGGCCCCGTCGCGGGCCGCGAACTCCAGCCGCCGCGTCTGGGCCAGGGTCGCGTCTTCCACTGTGGCCAGGACGGCCGAGACCGCACCCGATCGCAGTGCCTGTTCCATGACCCACAGCCCCTCGGCCTCGCCGGCGACATGGGCGACGATCAGGCCGGACGCCCTGTTGCCTGTCCCGACGCTCGACAATCCGGGCCCGTAAGGCCGGCCATGCTCGCTCCGCCACGTCCGCCCCAGCGCCATCAAGACAGGCCTTCGATCCGCGTGCGGCAATCGCACCAGGGCAAAGGCCAGGGCCCCCGCCATGTCCCGCACGCCCGCCGCGCACACCTCTTCCAGTCCCTCGCAATGGGGCGGGCAGGCGACATCCGGGGCGAGGGACGGAACGGTCATCATGGGCTCGAAACCTGAATGTTCATTATTTGTTCCGGTCGCCGCAGAGTCAAACCTGAATCGCTCCGCTTCCTGCCGGAAATCAGAATTCAACCTTTACGTGTCGCGATGTTCTGGTCCGATCGATGCAGTGACACCCGCCTGAACCCCCGCCCTGTCCCAGGACAGGAAATGGATCCCCCATGACGACCCGACCCTTCGCCCCCGCCGACATCGACGCCGTCAACGCCCTGCACCGGTCCGTCTGGTGGCCGGAGCGTTCAAAGGCCGGCTGGGCCTGGCTCGACGCCAACCCGGCCCGCGCCGATATCGATGCCCCGACGGGGTGGGTCGTGACGGATGCGGCGAATGCGCCGGTGGCCTTCGTCGGCAATCTGATCCAGCGCTTCTGGAAGGATGACGTCCTGTTCCACGGCGCGACCGGCTTTTCGATCATCGTGCCGCCCAGCGCGCGCGGGGCCAGCCGTCACCTGCTGAAGGTGTTCAATCGACAGCCCCACGTCTTCGCCGCCTACACCTTCAACGCCAACAGCCGTTCGGCACCCCTCTATGGCCGCCACGACATGGTCGCCTGGCCGCCGCGCACCCATGACCTGAAACTGTCCTGGATCATCGATCCGATCGACTGTCTGCACGGACGTATCCTGCGCGAGGCGGTCAAGCGCGCGCCACACCTGACCGACCCCTATCGTGAGCGGTTCATGCACCGCCGCCTGGGCTCGCCGCGCACGCCCCGCCTGCCGTCGCAGGTCTCGCCGGTCACCGATCTCGGTGACCGCTCCGACTATGCGGCCTTCTGGGAGGCGTTGAGGGCCGAGGGCCGGCTGATCGCCGACCGCAGCCCCGAGATCCTGCGCTGGCGCATGGCCGATCCGGATCAGAAGACCCCGCCGGTGATGGTCGCCTTCCGGCGCGACGGCGTCATCACCGGCTATGCGATGGCCCTGATGGCCAAGGCCAATCCGATCGAGCCTGCAATCCTGGAAATCCTGGACCTCGTCGCCCTGGAAGGCGACGCCAAGGCGATTCCCGCCCTGATGCAGGCCCTGATGGCCGAGGGCCGGGCCCTGGGTGCCGCCAAGGTCAGGCTACAGGTTCTGGGCGAGGACCTGTTGCGCCGTCTGGGGCCCTGGGCGACCGGCGCGCGGCGCGAAGGCGGCTGGGGTCACAGCCATGTGCGGTTCAACGCGGGCGGACCCGACCATCACGCCTGGTCGCCGACGCCGTTCGACGCCGACCACGCCTTCTGCCAGCGACCCGTGCCGGTGCGGAAAAAGCGCGGCGAACGGACGCCAGTCCCTGTCCGTCAGACCTGAGGCCGGGCCTTCAGCTCGTCCCGGATTTCCATCAGCAGGGCCTCGGTCGCCGTGGGCGCGGCCGGGGCGGCGGGGGCCTCGGCCTCCTGGCGACGCAGCTTGTTGATGCCCTTGACGATCATGAAGACCACGAAGGCGACGATGGCGAACTGGATCACCGTGTTCAGGAAGGCACCGTACATGACCGAGACCTTCTCGATCTCCTCGGTCGCCCCGTTCTCGGGCCGCAGCACCCATTCCAGCTTGGAGAAGTCGATGCCGCCGGTCAGCAGGCCGATCGGCGGCATGACGACCTGATCGACCAAGCTCTTGACGATGCCGTTGAACGCCGCGCCGATGATGACCCCGACGGCCAGATCGACGACATTGCCCTTGATCGCGAACTCGCGAAACTCGGAGACGAGGCTCATTCTCTATGCCCTTGGGTGAGTGATGGGCTCACTGAAAGCCAGTTCGCCCTGCCGTTCAACCCAAAGACCTGGGCCGTCCCTGCAATCAGGCGTCGCCCGAGGCGTTCAGCCGCTCGCGCAGCTCCTTGCCGCTCTTGAAGAAGGGCACGGACTTGGCCGGGACATCGACCGTCTCGCCGGTGCGGGGGTTACGCCCGGCACGCGCCGGACGCGAGCGCACGGAAAAGGCACCGAAGCCGCGCAGCTCAACCCGTCCGCCTTCGGACATGGCGTCGGTCATCCGGCCCAGCACGATATTGACCACGCGCTCGACCTCGGCATGGGTCAGGTGCGTATTCTCAGCCGCCAGCTTTTCGATCAACTCTGACTTGATCATGCGCAGGACCTCACCTTGCCAGCCCTCCAGGAGCGTGTGTGGTCGCCGTCCCCTGCGCCCACGAAAACACCCTAACCTTCGCCGGGCGCGCGAAAAAGCCCGGAAAGGTCACATAAGGTTCCAAAGATGGTGAATGTCACCCACCGTACACAGTGGAAATTTTTCGGCGGCAAAGAAAAAGGGCGGCCGGATCGCTCCGGCCGCCCTCTGTCTCATCTCATCGTAGCGAGCCTCAAGTCGTGAGGCTCCGCGAGCCGAACGTAGGCTCTACGACAATTCAGTCCTGCTTGGCTTTCTCGCGCAGGGCGGCGCCCAGGATGTCGCCCAGCGAAGCGCCCGAATCGGACGATCCGAACTGTTCGATGGCCTCGGCCTCGTCCTTCATTTCCAGCGCCTTGATCGACACCGAGATGCGGCGCGAGGCCTTGTCCACGGCGGTGATCTGGGCATCGACGCGGTCGCCGACGGCGAAACGCTCGGTGCGCTGCTCGTTGCGGTCGCGGCTCAGGTCCGACTTGCGCACGAAGCTGGTGACCGGCGCGTCATCCTCGCCGAACTTGACTTCGATGCCGCCCGACTCGATCGAGGTGACGGTCACGGTGACCGTCTGGCCCTTGCGATAGGTGTCGCCCTCGGCGATCGGATCGCCGCCCAGCTGCTTGATGCCGAGCGAGACGCGTTCCTTCTCGACGTCGACGTCCAGGACCTTGGCCTTGACCATCTCGCCCTTGCGGTAACGCTGGATGGCTTCTTCGCCGGAGACGTTCCAGTCCAGGTCGGACAGGTGGACCATGCCGTCGATGTCGTTGTCCAGGCCGATGAACAGGCCGAACTCGGTGGCGTTCTTGACTTCGCCCTCGACGGTCGAGCCGATCGGGTTGGCGGCGACGAACGCATCCCACGGGTTGTCCTGGGCCTGCTTGAGGCCCAGCGAGATGCGGCGCTTGGAGGCGTCGACATCCAGAACCACGACGTCGACTTCCTGCGAGGTCGAGACGATCTTGCCCGGGTGGACGTTCTTCTTGGTCCAGGACATTTCCGAGACGTGCACCAGGCCTTCAACGCCGGCTTCCAGCTCAACGAATGCGCCGTAGTCGGTGATGTTGGTGATGCGGCCCGTGTATTTGGCACCGGGGGGATATTTGGCTTCGACGCCGTCCCACGGATCGGACTGCAGCTGCTTCATGCCGAGGCTGATGCGCTGGGTGTCGGGGTTGATCTTGACGATCTGGACCTTGACGGTGTCGCCGACGGCCAGCACCTGCGAGGGGTGCGAGACGCGCTTCCAGCTCATGTCGGTGACGTGCAGCAGGCCGTCGATGCCGCCCAGGTCCACGAACGCGCCGTAGTCGGTGATGTTCTTGACGACGCCGTCGCGGACTTCACCCTCTTGCAGCTGGCCGACCAGCTCCGTGCGCTGTTCGGCGCGGGCTTCTTCCAGGATCGCGCGACGCGAGACGACGATGTTGCCGCGCGGGCGGTCCATCTTCAGGATCTGGAACGGCTGTTCCTTGCCCATCAGCGGGCCGACGTCGCGCACGGGGCGGATGTCCACTTGCGAACCCGGCAGGAAGGCCGAGGCACCGCCCAGGTCGACGGTGAAGCCGCCCTTGACGCGACCGACGATGGCACCGTTGACCGGCACGCCCTCGGCGAACACGACTTCCAGACGGGTCCAGGCTTCTTCGCGACGGGCCTTGTCGCGGCTGATGACGGCCTCACCCAGGGCGTTCTCGACGCGCTCGAGATAGACTTCAACGTCGTCGCCGACCTTGGGGATCACCGAGCCTTCGCCGATGCCGAACTCGCGGGCCGGGATACGGCCTTCGGTCTTCAGACCGACGTCGATGATGATGATGTCTTTTTCGATGCCGACGACGCGGCCGTGAACGACCTGGCCTTCGCCGAGATCGCGGCCTTGCAGTTGTTCGTCAAGCAGCGCCGAGAAATCGTCGCGGGTGGGGTTGAGGGTATCAGACATGAAGCTGTGGCGTTTCCGAAAGGGCTATGGCGCGTGACCGGATGGCCCCGCGCGAGGTAAAGGAGAAGTTGGAAATCAAGTCGCATCGACGCGAGTCTCACCCGAAACAGATGAAGCAGAACGCCCGCGGAAGCCGAGGATGGGAGCGTTGGATTTGCCTGACGGGCCTAGAAGCCGTGTCGGACGCGCGCCGCCTCGACGATACGGCGGGCCGCATCGAAGGCGGCCTCTATATCCATATCGGTCGTGTCCAGCAAGACCGCGTCATCGGCCTGGACCATGGGGGCCGCGCCCCGCCCGGCGTCCCGCTCGTCGCGCTTGAGGATATCGGCCAGCATCGCCTCATAGGAGATGTCGTCGCCCTTGGCCGTCAGCTGTTTCCAGCGACGGGTGGCGCGGGTCTCGGGTGTCGCGGTGACGAACAGTTTGGCCGGAGCAGCCGGCGCGATCACCGTGCCGATGTCGCGGCCGTCCAGGACCGCGCCGCCCGGCTGATGGGCAAAGGCCTGTTGCAGGTCCAGCAGGGCCGCGCGGACACCCGGATAGCCTGCGATCCGGCTGGCTGCCTCGCCGGCCTCGCCGGTGGTCAGGCGGGCGTCGTCCGAAAGACCTGCCGCGTCCAGCGCTCGCGCCACGCCTTCGGCCGCGTTCGGGTCGTCAAGGTCGCCATGGGCATCGAGCACCCCCATGCCGACGGCACGGTACAGCAGGCCCGTATCCAGGAACGGTAGCTCATAGGTCCGCGCCAGTCGCGCGGCGACGGTCCCCTTGCCCGACGCGGCGGGTCCATCGACAGCGATCACGAAATCCATCAGGCGGCGGTGTCCACCCGCACGGGGGCGAGTCGCAGACCCAGGGCCTGCATCACCTTGAAGATGGTCGCCAGTTCGGGCCGTCCCTGATCGCTGAGCGCGCGATAAAGGGCCGTACGGGACAGGTTCGCATCCTCGGCCATCCTGGTCATGCCCCTGGCGCGGGCGACGACGCCGAGGGCCTCGGAAATCATGCCGGGGTCATCGAGCTCAAAAGCGCTTTCAAATGACTCGATCAGAAACGCCTCAACCATTTCTGGCGTCTCGAGCCAGTCGGCGGCGTCGAAAGGGATGGTTTCAATCGGCATCTCTAAACTCCGAGGCCATGGATTTTGCCGCTGCAATGTCACGGGCCTGACTGTCCTTGTCGCCGCCGCACAGCAAAACGATCCAGTCCGCGCCACGACGGGTCAAGTAGATGCGATAGCCGGGGCCGGAATGGATTCTCAACTCGCTTACACCGCCTCCAACCGGCTTCACGTCTCCCCAATGGCCGCGCTTGAGCCCCAAGATCCGTGAGGCGATCTTCGCCACGGCCAACCGATCACGCAGGCCGTCTCGCCACGCGACAAAACGAGGTGAGAGTTCGACGTTGATAGACCGATTGTCGTCTATAGGCGACATTGTGTCAATCCGCCCTGATCCGCGCCGTGACCTCGATCTCGATCTTCATGCGCGGGTCGGCGAGGCCGGCCTGGATCATGGTGGCGGCGGGGCGGACGTCACCGAAGGCCGCGCGAAGGGCGGGCCAGCAGGCGGGAAAGTCGGCCGCATCAGGCAGGATGTAGCGGACCCGGACGACGTCAGTGAATGACGCACCCGCTTCGGTCAGGGCCGCACCGATGTTCCTCAGCGTCTGGTCAGCCTGGGCCGCCACATCGTCCGAAATCGTCATGTCGGCATAGTCGAAGCCGGTCGTGCCCGACACGAAGACCCAGCCGCCGTCCACCACCGCCCGCGAGTAGCCGATCTCGGCCTCGAAGGTGGACCCGGACGTTATCAGGCGGCGGGTCACCCGGCCTCCGTCACGTCTCCGCCCAGACCCCGCATCGTCTCGACGAAGCCCGGGAAACTGGTGGCGATCATTTCGGGATCAAGAACCGAGACCGGGGCCTGAGCCGCCAGACCAAGCACCAGATGGCTCATGGCGATACGGTGGTCGTGGGCCGTGGCGACGGTCGCGCCGCCCGCGACCGGGCCGCCGGTCACGATGAAGCCCTCGGCCTCTTCCTCGACCGCGACGCCACAGGCGCGCAGGCCGTTGACCATCAGGGTGATGCGGTCGCTTTCCTTGACCCGCATCTCGCCCACGCCGCGCATGACCGTCCGCCCCTCGGCGAAGGCGGCGGTGGCGGCCAGGATGGGGTATTCGTCGATCATGGAGGCGGCGCGCGCCTCCGGCACGACCACGCCCTTCAGCGCCGAGTGGCGGGCGGTGATGTCGCCGACGTCCTCGCCACCCGAGACGCGGCGGTTTGTGATGGTCAGGTCGGCGCCCATCTCGATCCAGGTGTCGAACAGGCCAGTACGCAGCGGGTTCAGCATGACCCCCTCCACCGTCACTTCAGAGCCCGGCACGATCAGTCCCGCCGCCAGCGGAAAGGCTGCCGACGAGGGGTCACCCGGCACGGATACGGTGGTCCCGGTCAGGGCCTGGCCTCCGGTGAGCCGAACGACCCAGCCCTTGCCGTCTTCCTCGACATCGACGGTCGCGCCAAAGGCCCGCAGCATACGCTCGGTGTGGTCGCGCGACTTCTCGGGCTCGGTGACGGTGGTCACGCCCATCGCGTTCAGCCCGGCCAGCAGGATCGCCGACTTGACCTGGGCCGAGGCCACGGACTGGACGAAGTCGATCGCAGTGAGGGTCCCGCCCGTCACCGTCACGGGCAACCGGTCCTCGTCGGCGTTCCAGGCGAAGCGCGCGCCCATCGACGCCAGCGGTCCCGTGACCCGCTTCATCGGCCGTTTGCGCAGGGACGCGTCGCCGTCGAAGGTGGTGGTGATCGAATAGCCCGCCGCCGCACCCATCAGCAGCCGCACCCCTGTGCCGGCGTTGCCGCAGTCGATGACGCCGGACGGGGTCTGCAAGCCGCCCTGTCCGGTCACGCGCCACCGCCCTTCGCCCAGCCGCTCGACCGTTGCGCCGAAAGCTTCGGCCGCGCGGGCCGTGGCCAGGATATCGTCCCCCTCCAGCAGGCCCTCGATCTCGGTGACGCCGCTCGCCATCGCGCCCAGGATCATCGACCGGTGAGAGATCGACTTGTCACCGGGCGCGCGCACGGAGCCCTTCAGGGCGGCTGCGGGGCGGGCGGTCAGAAGGGAAGCGGAGGTCAACGCGCTGCTCCGTCGGGCTTTGGGGGCATGACGAACGGGGCCGCCGAGGAACTGGGCTTTTGACAGCGGCCTCCCACAGTGGCAAGGGACGCGACCGAAATCCCCCCCACAGTTCAAAGGCTCCCATCCGTGGCCGATCCCCAACTTGGCGCCAAGCAGGTCTGTCCGAACTGCCAGGCCAAATTCTACGACCTTTCGCGTCGCCCCGCCCACTGCCCGAAGTGCGACACCGAGTTCGATCCCGAAGAGGCGATCAAGCTGCGTAGCCGCCGCGGTCGTCCCGGCGGTTACGCCGCTGACGACGCCGAAGATCAGGTCGTCGACAAGAAGGCCGACGGCGACGAGGACGAGGAAGAGGAAGTCGTCACCCCCGAAATCGATCAGGAAGGCCACGAGCCGATCCTGACCCCCGACGACGAGGATGACGCGGTCGCCGATCCGTCCGAAGAGGCCGGCATGGGCTCGACCGACGGCGACGACGACGTCCTGGCCGACGACGACGACGATTCCGTCCCCTTCATCGAGGACGAGGACGACGACGCCTTCGACGAAGACCTCGCCAAGGGCGGCAAGGACGACGATCTGTAGGAGGCCGCAGCGCGCGGTCGCGAGACTTGAGGCCGGTTGAAAAACCGGTCTCAAGCGGCATCTCGATCAAGCGAAAATAAACTGCCTCGGCGGGGTTGATCGAGAAATCGCCCTGACATAGGTATCGCCGCCTCGCCGGGGACACCCGACGATCCGACCCAGGACGGTATGTCCCAGGTTCGGGGCTTTAGCTCAGCTGGTAGAGCGCTTGCATGGCATGCAAGAGGTCAGCGGTTCGACTCCGCTAAGCTCCACCATCGGTCCCTTCAGACGCTGCAAGCGTTTGAAGGGACCGGCCAACTTCCCCCACATCGTCGGTTCAGCGCAGTGTGCATTCGCGCGGCACAGAGCCGTCACGAGGCGGTCGTGGGGTGTGCTGGGGATGATTGCTCATCGCGGCAGCGCGGCCCCTTTCAGACTGATCCCTTCAGACGCGAAGTGCCGCCCAGGAGACGGCAAAGGAGCGACCATGTTTTCTCCCGGACAATCGCTGGCGCGATTTCCGGGAGATGTGGATGTGCTGGGTCGACGTCCCGGCTCTTCGCTTCGCTACGGCCGGGATGACAACGCGGCTCTTGGCTTTGCTACGGCCGGGATGACAATTCGGCTCTTCGCTCGCGACGGCCTCTAGAACGTCTTCCTCAACCGCAGCGACACGAAGGTGTTGGGGTCGATCTCGCGGTCTTCGGTGAAAGCGAGGGTGCGCGGGTTGCGGCTGGCATAGACCTCGCGGTGGGTCGTGAAGTCGTTCCAGATGTTCAGCTGGGCGCGCAGCGACAGGGTCGGCGTCGGCTTGTATTCGATGAAGCTCTCGAAATAGTTGGCCCCGCGGAACGAGTTGGTCTGGTCCGGGTCATAGCTGGCCTGGTGCAGGCGAGGCAGCCAGGCGATGCCGTACTGGATCTTCCAGCTGGTGATGTCCTGCTGGAAGGCGACGTTGGCCTGGCTGGCGCGGACGCCCGAGATCGGCCGTTCCTCGCCGGTGGTCGGGTCGGTGACGCTGGTCTTGTTCCAGTCGTTGCGGAAGGTGAAGCGGCCGCCCGGGATCTTCAGCTTGTCGAGGGGGATCACCACATTGAGCGACAGTTGATCCAGGGTCCCGTCGCCGATGTTGCCGGTCGCCGACAGGCCGCCGGGCAGGGGCAGGCGGTCGATCACGTCGATGATCTCGTCATGGCGATAGCCGATCGCGACGATCCCTTCGCCCCAGAAGCGGCGCTCATAGGCCAGTTCAGAGATCCAGCGCTGTTCCGGCTCCAGATCGACATTGCCGCCGAACACCGTGCCGTCGCTGAGCTCGGCCGAGGCCGCGAAATCGCCGAAGTCGAGCTGGCCCAGTTCGCGCTCGAAGCGGAAGCGCAGCTGGTTATTGGGCATGGGGGTCCAGGTGGCCAAGAAGCGCGGTTTGGCGAAGAAGAAGGACTTTTCCTGATTGGCGTCGCCGGACTGGCTGATGGTCGAGCCTTCGAGGCGCAGGCCGGCCTCGAGCGTCAGGTTCGGCCGTACGCGCCAGGTGCCCTTGCCGAAGGCCTCGCCGCGCGTTTCCTCGACCTTGACCGAGGCCGAGGGCAGGGGGACGTTGGTTCCGCCGATAGAGAAGGCCTGGGTGACGTCCAGCATGTTGTAGGCCAGTTCGGCACCGCCCTCGAACGTGAGGGTCGGCGAGCGTTCGTTGCGCAGCAGGGCGCGGACGATGGATTCCGACTCGTCACCCTCGGACGCGAAGACCTGCACCGGATCGTCGACGCCGTTGATGCGGGTGTTCGAGGTGGAGACGTCCTCGGACTGCTCGAACTCGTGGATCGCCCGCATTTCCAGGGTCCAGCGCGGGTTGAGCGGACGCGTCCAGGTCAGGCCCAACTCGCCGTTGGTCTCGTCGTCCTGGTATTCGCTGCGGCGGAACGAGGTCGCGGAGCGCAGTTCCTGCCAGCTCTCGTAGTCGTTGACGCCGAGGCGCGAGGTGGCGTCGATCTTGCCGCCGAACAGGGGGCCGGAATAGTTGCCGCGAATGGCCTGGCCGCCGCCGCCCTGGTCGTTGCGGAAGGTCTCGTCGCGGATGATGACGCCGGAGGCATTGCGGCGGATGCTGCGGCCCGGGCCGTTGGAATCGCTCATCCCCATGCCGTCGGCCAGGGTAACGCCCCACGACCGTTCGCCGACCTTGGCCGTATACTGATAGCGGGCACCAAAGATGTCGCGCCCGCCGTCGAAGAAGACCCCGTCGATGGAGAAGATCGACTGGTGGCTGTTCTGGGTCTTCAGGATCACGTTGGCGATCACCGAATAGCCCTGCATGTCGATGCCGGGCGCACCGCCGCGGATCAGCTCGATCCGCTCGACCTGGGCGGCGGTGGTGCGCGACAGTACGTTGGAGCCGGTGTCCGACTTCGACGCCGGGCGGGCGTTGTTGATCAGGACGTTGCCGACCGCGCCTTCAAATCCCCGGCTGCCCGATCCGTCCTCGACCGAGAATCCGGGCACCCGGTTGACCATGTCGAGCGCCGTATTCGGGCGCTGGGCGGCGAAGAAGTCGGGGGTGAAGACCAGCACGCCGCGCTGGTTCGCGTCCACCAGAGGCGCGCTTTGGGTCGGGCCGGTCGGCACGGGGGCCTCGGCGACCTGGGGCTTCGGGTCGGGCTCGGCGAAGGCCGCGCCGGCGCTGAACAGTATGGCCGTTCCGGCCAGAAGAATGGTCTTGGTCATCGCCTGGGGTTCCCCTCGTTACACGCCGAGGTTTGCCGGGACAGGGGCGACGTCTCCAGTTACAAGACGGACAGGTGGATTAAATCTCGGACATATTAGAGGGAGTAAGGTGGATGTTCTGTAATCATCCGCCTTTATTTGGTCATGAAGACATCGGGCTGGCTTAAGGTCTCCGTTGCTGTTCTGAGCGCTCTGGCGTTGCAGACTGCGGCTTTTGCTCAGGATGTTCCGGAACCTGAGGCCACGACGGTCGATGATGTCGTCGTCACCGCCCGCCGGGCGGGGTCGCCGATCTGGCAGGTCGAGCAGGGCGGATCTACCGTCATCCTCGTCGGAGCCATCGGCGGGGTGCCGCGCGACTTCGACTGGCGGCCCGAGGCGCTGGAAGCGGCGACGGCGCGGTCGCAGCGGATCCTCTATCCGGTCCAGGCCGAGGCCTCGATCAGCGACCTGCTGCGGCTGGTCTGGCGGATGCGGACCATCGCCAACCTGCCCAATGGCACGACCAGCGCCGACTATCTGTCGCCCGAACTGCAGGCGCGGCTGGAGACGGTGATGGCGGGCGAGCGCGGCGACCGGTGGCGCACCCAGAGCTTCGTCGCCCTGGGGTTCGACCTGCTGGAAAAGGCGGGGCTTGATCGACGGGGACGAGGCGCGACCGATGCGGTGCGGCGTGCGGCGCGAGAGGCCGATGTCGACGGCAAGCCGGTGGGGGTCGTGCGCGGCGATGAGCTGATCGACAACCTGATCACCCAGCCGCCCCAGATCTATCTGCCCTGTATCGAGGCGGCGATCGCGGCGGCAGAGGCGGGACCTGCGGGGGCCGCTGCGCGCATCGAGGCGTGGCGGTCGCTGCGGGTGCCCGAAGTGCTGGCCACGCCACTGGACAAGGCGCTGAACGTCTGCTGGCCGTCGGGCGATCCGGAGATCGCGCCCGTGTTGCGGACCCAGTGGGCCCAGGCCACGACGGCTGTCCTTGGCGAGCCCGGCGTCACCCTGGCGGTGGCACCCCTGCGCATTCTCGCCGAGCCGGGTGGGGTGCTGGACCAGCTGGAGGCCCAGGGGCTGGAGGTGATCGGGCCGGTGTGGAAGTCTGACGGGGTTCAGTAGAACTCGCTGTCGCGCGACAGGCGGCCACCCGACGAGGAATAGACGCGGCGGTCGGCGTCATCGCGGGCGCGGGCTTCCATCCGGGCCTCCATGTCGGCGCGACGGGCCTCGCGTTCGGCGCGCCAGTCGGGGCGGGGGGCGTCGAAACCGAAGGCCAGGGGTCGGGGCTGGTAGTCGTCGCGGCGTTCTTCCTGGCGCGGGGCCGGTTCGGCGTATCGCGCCCGGTCGTCATAGGCCCGGTCATTGTACCGGGGGGCCTCGCGATCCTCGGCGCGCCAGTCGTCTTCCACATAGGCAGGCTGTTCGGCGTAGAAGTCGGGCTGTTCGGACGGCACGGGCTCCGGCATCCGGCCGTCGAAGCCGTTGTTCAGGGCCCCGACATCCATGACGTCGCCGGGCTGGACCTCGCGCTCGACCGGGGGGACGACCGCGATGTTGAGGGCCGGGCCGGTGGCGCTTTCTGCGTCGGCCGCGCCCCGGTTGGTCAGGGCAAAGCCGCCCAGAGTCAGTGCCAGGACAGCGACGCCGCCCGCGATCCACCAGCGAACCTTCAGCTCACTGAGCCGGTCGAGAAGGGGATGGGACATGACGCCGCCTCCGATGAGAGCTCGATGAGCCCGTTTGTCCGCCCTGTCGTCAACGCCTGCGCCATCACAATGCGGCGACGGGGCGGCGGTTCCTGACCGATCCGCGTCGCCCGAACTCAGACGGCGGTGCCGCCGACCGTCAGGCCGCCGATCTTGAGCGAGGGCTGGCCGATGCCGACGGGAACGCCCTGGCCTGCCTTGCCGCAGACCCCGACGCCGGGATCGAAGGCGAAGTCGTCGCCGATCATGGTGACGTTCTGTAATGCCGTGGCCCCGTCGCCGATCAGGGTGGCCCCGCGCACCGGGGCGGTGATCCTGCCGTCCTCGATCAGATAGGCCTCGGTGCACTGGAAGACGAATTTGCCGTTGGTGATGTCGACCTGGCCGCCGCCGAAGTTGGCGGCATAGAGACCTCGCTTGGTCGAGGCGATCATGTCGGCCTGCTTGTCCCGGCCGCCCTCCATGAAGGTATTGGTCATTCGCGGCATGGGGACGTGGGCGAAGGACTGGCGGCGACCGTTGCCGGTGGCGCGCTGACCCAGCTGACGGGCGCTCAACCGATCGTTCATCAGCCCGACCATGATGCCGTCCTCGATCAGGACGGTGCGCGACGTCGGGGTGCCCTCGTCATCGACCGACAGGGAGCCGCGCCGGCCGGCGATCGAGCCGTCGTCGACGACGGTGACGCCGGGGGCGGCGACCCGCTTGCCCATCATGCCGGTGAAGACCGACGAGCCCTTCCTGTGGAAATCGCCCTCGAAGCCGTGGCCGATGGCCTCGTGCAACAGGACGCCGGGCCAGCCGGCGCCCAGAACCACGTCCATCTCTCCGGCCGGGCAGTCGACGGCGTCGAGATTGACCAGGGCCTGGCGCAGGGCCTCGTCCACCTGACCCTGCCAGCGGTCCGGCGCGATCCAGGTCTCGAACCCGGCGCGGCCGCCGGCGCCGGAGGAGGCGCTTTCGCGGCGGCCGTCACGCTCGACCGTGACCGAGACGTTCAGCCGGACCAGGGGTCGGAGGTCGCGCACCGTCAGGCCGTCGGCCCTCAGGATCTCGATCTGGCGACGTTCGCCGACGATGGAGGCCGAGACCTGGACCACGCGCGGATCGCGGGCGCGGGCCCAGGCATCGATCTCCGACAACAGGGCGATCTTGTCCGAGAAGGCGGGGGAGGCGAGGGGGTCGACGGCGTCGTAGAGTTTCTGGTTGGTCGCTCGCGGCCCTTCGGCGGAGACGCCCGCGTGGCCGGCCTTGGCGAGGGAGGCGCTGTCGGCGGCGCGGCGCATGGCGGCGGCCGATATCTCGTTGGCGTGGGCGTATCCGGCGGTCTCGCCCGCCACGACCCGCAGGCCGAACCCTTCCGAGGCATCATAGGCGGCGGATTTCAGCCGGCCGTCGTCGAAGACCAGGGATTCGGATTCGGATCGTTCGAGGAACAGCTCCCCGTCGTCGGCTCCGTGAAGCGCGCCTTGAAGGATCGACAGGGCTTCGGAAGGGTCGACGCCGGCGGTGTCGAGGATGGGCGGCTGGGCAACGGCGATGGTCATGAACCCTAGATAGGGTGTTTGTTGCGCCGCGTCACGGCGCGCTCGCTAAGTTCAACGATGGCAAGGGGTTACGCACCTGCAGCAAAATATGGGCTCTTGCATCACGCTGTAATGTGGCGTCGAATAACGGCAATAGGGGGAATGAAATCATGTGCATCATCTGCGCTCAGGGCCTGCAAGGCGTCGGTTCATCGCGATTCGTGCCGTTCGACGGTGACGGCGGTGCGGATGGTGGCTACGGCCCGGCCATGCATGCGGACTTCGAGGGGATGTTCAGCCTGCTCAACGCCGACCAGCGCGGCGGTACCGGCCCCAACGGCCGACCCTCGCTGACCACCACGGCGGCGGGTAACCAGCTGACGCGGACCAATGTCAGCTGGGAATCGGCGGGCGGCGGAACCCTGGGCACGGCGACGACCGTCACCTTCGCCTTCCGTGACGCGGCGCCGACGACCATGCCTGACGGCACCACCGGCTTCACCCGCTTCACCGAGGCCCAGATCGCCTTCACCCTGCTGGCGCTGCAGAGCTGGTCGGACGTCGCCAACATCACCTTCACGCGTGTGGGAACCGGCACATCGGGCGAGGGCGCCTATTCCGGTGCCGCGACCATGCTGTTCGGCAACTATTCCGCCGGAGCGGCAGGCGCTGCCGCCTTCGCCTTCTTCCCGGGGCCTCGCGGGGCCTCGTCGACATCCGGCGACCTGTGGTTCAATTCGACGGACACGAACAACCAGTCCGGCACCCTGTTCGAGTACGGGCTGCTGACCATGGTCCACGAGATCGGCCATACCCTGGGGATCGACCACCCGGCCGAATACAACGCCGGTGAGAACCAGCCGACCTATACGGCCCACGCGACCTATTTCGAGGACAGCTATCAGTACACCCTGATGAGCTATTTCGACGAGACCAACACGGGCGCGAACTTCGTCCAGAACGGCACACGCATCTATCCGGCCGCGCCGATGATGGACGACATCGTCGCGGTCCAGCGCCTGTACGGCGCCAACATGACGACGCGGACCGGCGACACCGTCTACGGCTTCAACTCGACTGCAGACCGTGGCTGGTACAGCGTCACCTCGGCGGCCCAGGCCGTGGTCTTCGCCGTCTGGGATGCCGGTGGGACCGACACCTTCGACTTTTCGGGCTATGCCCAGAACGCGATCATCGACCTGAGGGCCGGGGCCTTCTCGAACGTCGGGGGCCTGGTCGGCAACGTCTCCATCGCGGTCGGCGTGACGATCGAGAACGCGATCGGCGGCGCGGGCGCCGACACCATCATCGGCAATGCCGCGAACAACATCATCACCGGCGGCGCCGGCGCCGACACGATGACCGGCGGGGCGGGGGCCGACACCTTCCGCTATCTGGCGACGGGCAACTCGACGGCGGCGCTCCAGGATACGATCACCGACTTCGTGACCGGGACGGACCGGATCGACCTGACGGCGCTGAACCCGACCAGCGTCAGCGTGGGCCGGCTGGCCGGCGGCGTGTCGGTGGTCTTTGCCGAAACCCCGGGCGGTGCCTTCCAAGCCTATGTCAACGGCGCGGTGAACTCGAACGACTTCATCTTCAACGGAGCCATCGGCGCCTTCATCATCGGCTCGGCCGATGCCGACACCATCGTCGGCTCGTCTCGCCCCGATCCCCTGCTGGGCAATGACGGGGCCGATACCATCACCGGCGGCGGCGGGGCCGACGCCATCGCGGGCGGGGCCGGGCGGGATGTGTTCCGTTATGTGTCCCAGGGCGATTCCAACCAGGTGACAGGCTTCGACAACCTGTACGACTTCGTCACGGGCGAGGACCGGATCGATCTCAACCTGATCGGTGCGACCTCGATCTCGATCCTGAGGACCGACAATGGCTCCAGCTTCGTCTATGCCGAGACGGCGAGCGGTAGTTTCCTGACCACGGCGGCGGGACGGGCGATCAACGGGACCGACTTCATCTATTCGGGCGGGTTCGGCATCTACATGGTGGGCTCAGGCGTCGCCGACACCCTGATCGGGACCAGCCTGGCCGATCCGATCGCAGGCGGAGCGGGCAACGACACGATCACCGGCGGTGGTGGGGCGGACGCGATGTTCGGCGACGCGGGGGCGGATACCTTCGTCTATGTGGCGGCCTCGGATTCGACGGCGGCGGCGACGGACGGCATCTTCGGCTTCGTGTCCGGGACCGACAGGCTGGACCTGCGGCTGGTGCGGACCGGGGCGGCCGACACCTTCGGCATCGCCTATCTGCAAGGTGGGTCGTTCCTGTTCGTCGATCTGGGCGGAAACGGATCGACCGACATGGTCATCGGCCTGGCCAACACGACGCTGGTGGCGTCCGACATCCTGTGGGCGACCGGGGCGATCGGCGAGGAACCGGCGGTCAAGGACACCGGCCCCCAGACCCTGCCGGGAGCCGACGAGATCGACCTGTTCGACACCGACATGGCCTTCGACCTGTCGCCGCACACCGGCCGGTTCATGCTGGACCTTGAGGGCGCACGCGGCTTCCACGGCCAGGACTGGTATCTATAGGCCTCAGCTCCCCAACAGGCTGACGGCGAAATTGACGCCCAGGGCCAGGATCACGGTGTTGAAGACGAAGGCCGTGACGCTGTGGATCGAGGCGATGCGGCGCAATCGACGGTCGGCGATCTGAACGTCTGCCGTCTGACACGCCACGCCGATAATCAGGGCGAAATGGATGAAGTCCCAGTAGTCGGGGTCGTCCTCGCCCGGAAAGATCAGGCCGCCGCGCCGGCTCTGCGAGGTGTCGTCAGCCGTCGTTTCGCCGGGGCCGTAGAAGCCGTGCGCATAGTGCTGGGCGAAGATCAGGTGGATGAAACACCACGACAGGGCGACCGTGGCCAGGACCAGGGCGGCGGTCGAGGCGGCACGGGATTCCGGGGCCGTCGCGGCCTCTCCGACCACGATGGCGATGCTGGCGATGGCTGCCAACAGGCTGAGGGGCAGGACGGCGGAACCGGCGTCGTCCAGTTCGGCGGCGCGACGGCGGATCCCGTCCGTCGATCCCGTCCGGGCCACCCTGACGAGCGTGATCATGAGATAGAGGGCGACCCCGGCGTCCCATCCGGCTGCCGCGCGGGTGAGCCAGCGCCAGTGCCCCGGCGTCAGGATCCCCACCGCAACGGCCACCCCCAGGGCGAGCAGCAGAACCCAGTGAAGGCGCAGGATGCGGAGCGGGATGGTCATCCCCGAAAGGGTGAACGCGCAATCGCGGAAACGCCAGCCCCGACCTCGGTCAGGCATCGTCAGTGCCGTCGAACAGGGGCGCAGTCTAGATTCAGACCGGTCGCGATGGGCGCGACCCGGGAGGATGACATGACTTTGGCTCGGAAGTGGGCGGCGGGCGTGGCTGCGGCGGTGACTCTGGTCGGTGGCGTCTCGCCGGCAGTGGCGCAGCAGGGCGCGATCATCCAGGTCGGGGACACCAATCTGACCTGCCAGCAGATCGTACAGAACGCCAACGAACTGGCCGGCACCCTGGGTGGGGCACCCGAGGGCGGCGTCTTCTCGTCGGAACAGGCGATCAACGCGGCGACCAGTGTCGCGGTGCAGGGGGCGCTGATGTCGGGGGCCGGACGCGCCGTGCCCGGCCTGGGGCTGCTGGGCAATGCCATGGGCGCGATGGCCCGGCGCGAAGCCGAGCGCCGCGAAGCCGAGAGGGTCATCGCGCGGCAACGCTGGTACTATCTGAACGGCCTGTATTCGGGGCGCGACTGCGACACCGTGCTGAGCGGAGCCGCCGCAAAGTAGCGACGCGACGGGGGCTAGCGGGAAAATCCTCGACTTCCCCCACGTCATCACGGAATGTTACAGGGACGCTCCGCACCGTCTCTGGGACATCCACATGACCGACTATCTCGACCGCGCCGGACTGGGCGTCGCGCCGGAACTCGCCGCCTTCGTCGAGAGCGAGGTGCTGCCCGGGCTTGGGATCGCAGCGGAGGGTTTCTGGACCGGGGTGGCGGATGTGTTCGGCCGGTTCGCGCCGGAGAACCGGGCCCTGCTGGCAAAGCGCGATGCTTTGCAGGCCCGGATCGACGACTGGTATCGCGGGCGTCGGGGGCAGGCGAATGATCCCGTGGCGACCGAGGCGTACCTCAGGGAGATCGGCTATCTGGTCGATGAGCCGGCACCGTTTGCGATCACGACCGAGAATGTCGATCCCGAACTGGCGACCCTGGCCGGGCCGCAACTGGTGGTGCCGATCCTGAACGCGCGGTTCCTGTTGAACGCCGCCAATGCGCGGTGGGGGAGTCTGTACGACGCGCTGTACGGCACCGATGCGCTCGGCGAGGCACCGGTCTCGGGGCCTTATGATGCGGCGCGCGGGGCGAAGGTCGTGGCGCGGGCCAAGGCGTTCCTGGATGAGGCGGTTCCGCTTGAGCAGGGGTCGTGGGCCGATCTGACGGACGTGCATCAAGGCATCGCGATCCGGGATTCCGGCCAGTATGTCGGCAAGACCGATCGATCGCGGGTGTTCCGGCATAACGGCCTTCGTGTCGAGGTGGTGTTCGATGCCGACCATCCGATCGGGCGGACCGATCCGGCGGGGATCAGCGACGTCGTTCTGGAATCGGCCCTGTCGACGATCTGCGACCTCGAGGACTCGGTCGCGGCGGTGGATGCGGCGGACAAGGTCGAGGCTTACCGGAACTGGCTGGGGCTGATGAAGGGTGACCTGTCGGCCTCGTTCCAGAAGGGCGGCCAGACTTTGACCCGGACGCTGGAGCCGGATCGGGTGCTGACCGGGCCGGACGGCGGCGAGGTGGTCCTGAAGGGACGGTCCCTGCTGTTCGTGAGGAACGTGGGCCATCTGATGACCAATCCGGCGGTGATGCTGGCGGACGGGTCGGAGGCACCGGAAGGGATCCTCGACGCCATCGTGACGTCGCTGATCGCGATGTACGACCTGAGGCGTCAGGGCGGGTTCGTGAACTCGGCTGCGGGCTCGGTCTATATCGTCAAGCCCAAGATGCACGGGCCAGAGGAATGCGCCTTCACGAACCGGCTGTTCGACGCGGTCGAGGATCTGCTGGGGCTGGCGCGGCACACGATCAAGGTCGGGGTGATGGACGAGGAGCGGCGGACATCCGCCAACCTGGCCGCCTGTATCCATGCGGTGAAGGACCGGATCGTCTTCATCAACACCGGCTTCCTGGACCGCACCGGCGACGAGATTCACACGGCCATGCAGGCCGGGCCGATGATCCGCAAGGCCCAGGTCAAGGGCTCGGCCTGGATCGCGGCCTATGAAGCCCGCAACGTCGGCATCGGACTGGCCTGCGGTCTGTCCGGCCGGGCCCAGATCGGCAAGGGCATGTGGGCGGCGCCCGACCGGATGGCCGACATGCTGGAGCAGAAGATCGGCCACCCCCGGACCGGGGCCAACACCGCCTGGACGCCCAGCCCGACGGCGGCGACCCTGCATGCCCTGCACTACCACGCGGTCGATGTGTTCGCGGTCCAGAAGGAGGTCGCGACGCGGCCGATCCCCGGCCTGACTGACCTGCTGACGCCGCCGCTGGCGGTCGGCCAGAACTGGTCGGAACAGGACATCGCCGACGAACTGGACAACAATGCCCAGGGCATCCTCGGCTATGTCGTGCGCTGGATCGACCAGGGCGTGGGGTGTTCCAAGGTGCCGGACATTCACGACATCGGCCTGATGGAAGACCGGGCAACGCTGCGGATCTCGTCTCAGCATATCGCCAACTGGCTGCTGCACGGGGTCTGCACGCCCGAACAGGTCGACGCCGCCTTCCTGCGGATGGCGGCCAAGGTGGACGGTCAGAACGCAGGCGATCCGCTGTACCGGCCGATGGCGTCGAACACGGACGGGCTGGCCTATCAGGCGGCGCGAGCCCTGGTTTTCGAAGGGGTGGAGCAGCCCAACGGATACACCGAGCCGCTGCTGCACGCGTTCCGGCGGCGTGTGAAGGCGGGCTGAGTCTTCTTCTCCCGCGCAGCGGGGGAAGTGTCGCGTCCCTGAGCGAAGCGAAGGCAGCGACGATGGGGGCGTGTCCCGCAGGGCGATAGCGCTAGACTTCCCCCATCGACCCTGGATCGCTCAGCGCTCGACGGGCCACTTCCCCCGCAAGCGGGGGAAGAACAGATCAATCCACCTTTTTCAGATTGTCGTCGGAGTTGCGGTCGATCCATTTGTTGTAGGGATCAACGCCGGCCCAGGTCGGGCGGGTGGCGGTGACCAGACGGAAGGTCTGGGTGCCCGATCGCAGGGGACGGCGCTCGAAGGCCAGGACGTTGGTGCGGTCGAAGGCCCCTTTGCCCGGCTCGGCCGAGAACACCCCGATGTCGAAGGTCTCGTTCAGCGGGGCCTCGGTCTCGACCCCCTTGCCGTCGGCATAGAGTTTTCGGGCGTTGACGGTGATCGTGGTTTCCCACTTGCCGTCCGCGCGCTGACGGACCGCCGTTGCGGTGGTCTTGACGTCATAAAGGGTGATCTTCTCGAACAGGTCGGTGATCAGGGCCTGTTTGTCGGCGGGAGCCTCGGCGCGCAGGGCGGCGATCAGGTCGGTCGATCGGGCGTAGGGCGCGCCCTTGAAGGCATAGCGGGTGACCAGGTTGTGCAGGGCCCGGTTGACCGCCGCCTCGCCGATCTGGTCACGCAGCAGATACATGACCATCGCGCCCTTGCGGTAGTGGATGTACTGCTGGTTTTCGACCCGCAGCAGCGGCAGTTCCTCGATGATCTCGGTGCCGCGCGAGCGCAGATAGTTGTCCAGCTCGAACTTCAGGAAGCGCCGGATCTTGTCGGGGCCATAGGTCTTTTCCATCACCATCATGGCCGAATACTGGGCCAGGGTTTCGCTCAGCAGGGTCATGCCCTGCATATTCGCCCCGACGATCTGGTGCGCCCACCACTGGTGCGCGAACTCGTGCGCGCCGATGTAGGTGACGTAGTCGATCTTGGTCGGATCACTGAGATCGGTGATGAAGCCCAGGTTCTCGGACCAGGCGAAGGTGTTGGGCATCGACTGGGCGTAGGACCCATAGGGGAACTCGCTGATCCGGGCCTGGCGGAACTGATACGGCGAGAAGTTGGCCTGGAAGTAATCCAGACTGGTCGCCAGGGCCTGCATCATCCGGGGCACGTTCCGGTCGTGGCCGGGCGCATGATAGACGACCATCTCGACGCCGTTGTGCATCTGGCGCGCGATCTCGTAGCGGGCGGATTGCACCGACAGGAAATAGAGAACCGGCGCCTCGGTCACGAAGCGGACGGTGCGCCGACCATCCTTCGTCACGTCGGATTGCTGATAGCCGGGAGCCAGCGGCGTCTGATCGGCGTCGGTGGTGACGGTGACGTCGGCGGTGACCCAGTCGGCACCGATGTAGTTGCGACCGGTGGCGGAAAGATCCTCCAGCTTGGCCGGACGGAGTTCGGGCGGCAGGCCGTATTTGCGGCGCTTGGCCCGGTCCTGGAGCAGGCCCTGCGACCGGTCCATGCCGATCAGGGGGGCGAACTCGGCGTTGGAGACGAAGGTGCCGTTGTCGGCCAGGCGGGTGGTGTTGCCGCTGACCTTGAAGCCGCGCTGTTCCAGAACGGTGTCGAAGGCGACGGTGCGACGCTCGCCCGGCACCATCGGGGTGTCGAAGCGGTAGATGCGATAGGCGAACTCGGGCCATTCGCGGACCATGCGCGCGCCCTGGACGGTCAGCGCTCTGATGTCGAGGTCATCGTTCCAGCGCATGTGCATTTCCGACAGCGGCGCGCCGGTACGGTTCTCGATCACATAGGTCCCGCGCGTCTCCAGTCGGGGGGCGTGGGGATGCAGGTCGAGGTTCAGCTTGACGTCGACGATCGACGGCTGGGGCGTGGTCTCGAACCGGAGCAGGGTCTTTTCGTAGTTCGCCTGCTGCTTCTCCTGCGCGTCCTGGCTGCGATACTCGTTCCAGACATTGGTGTTGACGAAGATGAAGGCACCCAGGCCGATGAAGGCCGCCAGGGCGACGCTGCCGACGATGCCGGCCGGCCCCTTGAGCCGCGCCGGGAACCGCTTCAGGCGGGGCATGAGCCGGGTCTCGACCCCACGCCGCCAGAGGCCATAGGCGACGACCAGCAGGATCACGGCACCGGCCGTCCAGTAGGCGTCGGTGACGTTGGCGAAGCTGCGGAAATCGCCCAGGCCGTTCATGTCCGACAGAGGGACGCTGATGCCAGCGCCGTAGCGGTACAGCACATGGTCGAAGCCCAGGCTGCGGGCCACGATGGTCGAGATCAGATAGACCACCATGATGGCCCAGCCGACGAACTTGTTGGGCGACAGCGACTGGATGAAGATCGCCAGCACCGCCAGGGTCGCATAGCTGAGCGCCTCGGGCAGGACGTACCACAACAGGTATTTGCCGAGCTCGAGGTCGGTGTAGCCCTTGAACAGCTGGACCGAGACGCCGGCGATCACCCCGGCGATCAGGATCGAGACCAGGACCAGCACGAGCGCCAGGGTCTTGGGCAGCAGGAAGGTCCAGTCCGGGGTGGAGGAGGCGTCCACGATCTCGTGAACCTTGCGCTCGCGGTCCCGCCAGACGAGTTCCCCTGCATAGTAGATCGAGACGATGATCGCGATCAGGCCGAAGGCACCCTGCAGCCCCTGGATCACGATGCGGGTGACCAGCAGTGTGGGCGCGCCGTAGATCTCGCCCGTGAACAGAAGCGTGGTCACGGCGAAGGCGAAGCCCAGAACGATCAGGACGGCGAAGGCCGGGCTCTTGAATACCAGGGCCATCTCGAACGCCGTGCGCGAGCTCAGCTGGGCCCAGGCGCTTTTCAGGCCATAGACGGGCGCGGGCAGGGGGCCGGCTGGCGGCGCTGCGACCGGGGCCTTGGCTTCCATGACACGCAGCTTGTCGATCTTCGACGCCTTGGCCCCGCGCACGGACGGGCGATAAAGCGCCCAGGCGGCGGCGAGGACGCCCAGGCCGACGGCGGTGAAGATCACCCGGTTCCACAGCAGGACGCCGACGAGGGGGGCGTTGACGCCGTTCCGTTCGGCCGCCGTCCAGTATTTGGTCGCCAGGGAATAGGCACCGGCACCGAAGGGCTCGGCCCAGGCCAGGGCCGTCTCGAACTCGGGCTTCGAGCCCAGCACGCCGGTCGCCGCCAGGTAGACGATGAACACCGCTACGACCCCGACATAGGTCGCCATCATCGAGCGCGTCACCGTGGCCAGGGCGAAGAACAGCGCCGAGGTCAGGAAGACGCCGGGCAGGCCCAGGAACAGATAGGCGTAGACATAGTCGAACGGTCGGAAGGCACCGATCGTCTCGCGATCGACCCATGGGGCCAGGGTCCCGGCCAGCACGCCGATCGACGGGGCCAGAAAGCACAGCGCGACGGCGGCGAAAGCCCCCGCGAACCGACCGTACAGATAGTCGAATTTCGACAGCCGGCTCGACTGGATCATCGGCCCGAAGCCCGACTGGACGTCGCGCACCACCACGTTCGCCACGATGGCCGTGGTCGCCAGCATGAAGAAGGTCGACATCGTCAGGTTCATGATCGCCAGACTGAACGGCGAGTTTTTCAGGACATTGCCGCCCGATCCGAGCGACACATTGCCGGGCGCGGCGACGATGCCGAAACCCAGCAGGGCGAACAGGATGGCGATGACCCAGAAGGCCGGCTGGCGCAGCTGGTAGCGGAATTCGAAGGCGGCGACCTTGAGGAACATCGTCTTACGCCGCGACTTTGCGCGAGGCGCTCAGGGTCGAGAAATAGACGTCCTCCAGCCCGCCCGAGACCGGGTCGAAGCCTTCACCCGGGCGGCGATCGGACAGGACGTGGATCACGGTGCGGCCGGCGAACAGGCGGGTGGAGATGACCTCGTATTTTGCCTTGGCCTCGTCGAGATCGGCCTTGTCGATGGTCTTCTTCCAGACGCGGCCTTCCATGGATTTCAGCAGGTCGATCGGGGCGCCCTGAAGCTGGATCTTGCCGCCCGCCAGGACCGCCATGCGCGGGCACAGGTCAGCCACGTCCTCGACGATGTGGGTCGACAGGATGATGACGACGTTATCGGCGATCTCGGCCAGCAGGTTGAGGAAGCGGTTGCGCTCCTCTGGATCGAGGCCCGCCGTGGGCTCGTCGACGATGATCAGTTTCGGATTGCCGATCAGGGCCTGGGCGATACCGAACCGCTGGCGCATCCCGCCCGAGAATCCGGCCAGGGCCTTCTTGCGCACGGACCAGAGATTGGTCTGCTGGAGCAGGGATTCGACGGTCTGCTTCCGGTCCTTTGCGCCGGCGATGCCCTTGAGCACCGCCATATGATCCAGCATGTCGTAGGCCGAGACGCGCGGATAGACACCGAAATCCTGGGGCAGATAGCCAAGGGTACGGCGCAGCTTCTCGGGCTCCTTGATCACGTCGATGCCGTCGAAGTCGATCGAACCCGAGGTCGGGGTCTGGAGCGTCGCGATCGAGCGCATCAGGGTCGACTTGCCCGCGCCGTTCGGACCGAGCAGGCCGAACATCCCGGTCGGGATCTCCAGCGACACGTCATCGAGCGCCCGCGTACCGTTGCCGTAGACGTGGACGAGATTCTTGATCGACAGCATGGCGAGCCCCTTCGCTAGTCAAGTATCCTTGTCACCGCGAAGGGCGGGCGGCAAGTTACAGAACGGTAAGGTTGAGCCTTACGAGTGCATCGTCTCGCCGTGCTGGGAGTAGTCGAGGCCTTCGATCTCGCTCTCCTTGGTGACGCGCAGGCCGGTCGTAAACTTGCAGATCATCAGGACCACGAAGGTGCCGATGGCGCTCCAGGCGATGACGGCGACCAGGCCGATGGCCTGTTTCACGATCGTGGCCCCGTCGGCGACGCCGTTGATCGCGGCATTGGCGAAGACCCCGGTCAGCAGGGCGCCGACGATGCCGCCGACGCCGTGGATGCCCCAGGCGTCGAGGCTGTCGTCGTATTTCAGCGTGTGCTTCAGCCAGGTCGCCCCGAGATAGCAGACGGGTCCGCCAATCAGGCCGATGATGAAGGCCCCCTTGGGATCGACCAGTCCGGCGGCGGGGGTGATCGCGACCAGGCCGGCGACGATGCCGGACAACAGGCCCAGCAGGGTCGGGCGCTTGTGCTGGATCCACTCGACGACCATCCAGCCGAGCGCGGCGGCGGCGGGGGCGAGGATGGTGTTGAGCGCGGCGACCGAGGCGATGCCGTCGGCGGCCCAGGCGCTGCCCGCATTGAAGCCCAGCCAGCCGACGAACAGCAGGCCCGTTCCGATGGCGGTGAAGGCCAGGTTGGCGGGTGCCATATTGTCTCGCCCGAAGCCGTAGCGGGGGCCGAGCACGATGGCGCAGACGAGGCCTGCGACGCCCGCATTGACGTGGACCACGGCACCGCCGGCGAAGTCGAGCACGCCGAGTGAGCCCAGATAGCCGCCGCCCCAGACCTGATGGCAGATCGGCGCATAGACGATCAGGTGCCACAGTCCGAAGAAGAGCAAGGACGCCGAGAACTTCATCCGCTCGGCGAAGGCTCCGGCGATCAGGGCCGGGGTGATGATGGCGAAGGTCAGCTGATAGGCGACCCACAGGAACTCGGGCAGGCCGGGGGCCAGGCTGTGGGCCGTGTCGATGGTCACCCCGTCCAGGAACAGGGCCTGGACGCCGCCAATGAAGGGGTTGGTCGCATCAGGACCCGTGCCGAAGGACAGGCTGTAGCCCGCGACGAACCACAGCACCGTGACGATGATCAGGGCGATGGTCGAATGGGCGATGGTGGCGATGATGTTCTTCTTGCGCACCATGCCGCCATAGAACAGCGCCAGGCCGGGCAGGGTCATCAGCAGGACGAGCGCCGTCGAGGTCAGGATCCAGCCCGTGGCCGCATTGTCGATGACGAGCGGTGCCTGATGGGCCAGAAGCGCCGGCTGCGCCGACGCCGAGCCTCCGAGCGCCGTGAGGCCAAGGACAAGCGGGGCGGCGAGCGCGAGCAGGCGTGGGTTCATCGTCGTGCTTTCAGGGGGAGCGAAAACAAGGGTGGAACCCGGATCATGCGGGTACGGCCAAGGTTTCCGCAAGCCCCCCCTGCGCCAAGGCCTCGGCCTGGGCGACCGGGGTCGGGACGATGCGGACGAAGCGGGTGACGCTGTCGGACCAGGTGACCAGCAGGCGGCGCGCGAGCGGAGAGCCCGTCGCCTTGTCGTGGGCCAGGACCAGGGCGTGCAGACGATCCGCAGCCTCGGGCGTCATCCGGGCGAAGGAGGCCAGGTCGCCGTTGAGCGCCAGCTTGCAGCGGGCCCCCTCGTCATCGAGAACGAACAGCTCACCGCCCGACATCCCGGCTGCCAGGTTCCAGCCCACGGGGCCGAGCACCACGACGCAGCCGCCGGTCATGTATTCGCAGCCGTGGGCACCGAGCCCCTCGACCACGGCCTGGGCACCGGAGTTGCGCACCGCGAACCGTTCGCCCGCAGAACCCGCCACGAACAGTCGGCCGGAGGTGGCGCCGTACAGGGTCGTGTTGCCGATGGCGGGTTGATGCTCGCGCCATTCGATCGGCTTGACGACGATGTCGGCGCCCGACAGGCCCTTGCCGACATAGTCGTTGGCCTCGCCGGTCAGTTCCAGCTTGAGCCCCTTGGCCGCGAACGCGCCGAACGATTGGCCGGCCGAACCGTTGAGCTTCAGCGTCAGCACGCCGGTCGGGCCGGTGGGCCCCCAGCGCCGCACGATGGCCGACGACACGCCTGCGCCGATCGTACGCATGACGTTGGAGATCGAATAGCTGAGCTCCGACGTCTGGCCGCGATCCAGGAAGGCCCAGGCGTCGTCGAGAACGCGGGCGTCCAGGGTCTCGGGAATCTCGGCGCGGCCCTTGGCGGCCCAGGCCTTCTTCTCGGGGGCCTCGACACGAACCAGCAGGGGGTTGAGGTCGAGGTCGTCGAGGTGCGACCCGCCGCGCCGGACCTGGCGCAGCAGGTCGGTGCGGCCGACGATCTCGTCCAGGGTCCGCGCGCCCAGCATGGCCAGATATTCGCGAACTTCCTCGGCGATGAAGCTGAACAGGTTGACGACCTTGTCCGCCGTGCCGGTGAACTTCTCGCGCAGGCGCGGGTCCTGCGAACAGACGCCGACGGGGCAGGTGTTGGAGTGGCACTGGCGCACCATCAGACAGCCCATGGCGATCAGGCTGGCTGTGCCGATGTTGAACTCCTCGGCGCCCAGGATGGCGGCGATGACGATGTCGCGGCCGGTGCGCATCCCGCCGTCCGCGCGGACCACGACGTGGCTGCGCAGGTTGTTGAGGCTGAGGACCTGGTGGGTCTCGGCGAGGCCGATCTCCCACGGCAGGCCCGCGTGCTTGATCGAGGACTGGGGCGAGGCCCCGGTGCCGCCGTTGTGGCCGGCGATCAGGATGGCGTCGGCCTTGGCCTTGGCCACGCCCGAGGCGATGGCGCCGATGCCCGACGCGGACACCAGCTTGACCGTCACCCGGGCGTCCGGGTTGATCGACTTCAGATCAAAGATGAGCTGGGCCAGATCCTCGATCGAATAGATGTCGTGGTGCGGCGGTGGCGAGATCAGGGTCGTGCCGACGGTCGAGTGCCGCATCCGGGCGATGAATTCGGTAACCTTGAAGCCGGGCAGCTGGCCGCCCTCGCCGGGCTTTGCACCCTGGGCGATCTTGATCTCGATCTCGCGGCACTGGTTCAGATATTCGGCAGTGACGCCGAACCGGCCCGAGGCGATCTGCTTGACCGCCGAGTTCATGTTGTCGCCGTCGGCGCGGGTGGCGTAGCGATCCGGATCCTCACCGCCCTCGCCCGAGACCGAGCGGGCCCCGATACGGTTCATGGCGACGTTCAGCACGCCATGGGCCTCTGGCGACAGGGCACCCAGCGACATCCCCGGCGTCAGGAAACGCTTCCTGATCTCGGAGACGCTTTCGACCTCATAGACCGGCACCGGCGACAGGTTCTCGCGCCAGTCGAGCAGGTCGCGCGGGGCGTTGTCGGGCTGGGCCCGCACGGCCTCGGAATACTGCTTGAAGCGCTTGTAGTCGCCGCGATTGCAGGCGTCCTGGAGCAGGTGGATCGTCTTCGCGTCGTGGGCGTGGCTCTCCTGGCCCGCGCGGATGCGGAAGAAGCCGCCGATGGCGGGAGACGGCGTCGCCTCGGTCCAGGCGGCCGCATGGCGACGCATCGCCTGCTGCTCCAGCCCGGCCAGGCCGATGCCGGAGATGCGCGAAGGCGCACCGGGGAAGAACTCGGCGGTCAGGGCGCGGGACAGGCCCAGCACCTCGAACTCGCAGCCGCCGCGATAGGCGGAGATGATGCTGATCCCCTTGCGGGCGAGCGTCTTCATCAGACCGGCCTCGAGACCGGCCTTGTAGTTCAGACAGGCGTCCCGCAGCGACAGACCCGGATAGGCCCCGCGATCCAGACGCTCCTGGAACATCTCCTGCGCCAGCCAGGGGTTGATGGCCGTGGCACCGACGCCGACCAGGACCGCGATCCCATGCGGCTCCAGCGCCTCGGACGAGCGCACGACGATCGAGACGAAGCTGCGCAGGCCCTTGTCGGTCAGGCGAAGATGCACCGCCGAGGTGGCGATGATCATCGGGATGGTGATGCGGTCTTCGGACGCGCGCTCGTCGGTCAGGACGACCAGGCCCGAGCCGTTGCGGACGGCGGTCTCGGCCTCCAGTTGGATGCGGTCGATGGCGGCGCGCAGACCGGCGCCCGGTCGATCACCTTCGGCAGGAAGCGGATAGGAACAGTCCAGCGTCACGGTCGAACCCGCCCCGACGACGCCGAGCATCCGCTCGTACATGCCGGTGGTCAGGATGGGCGAGTCCAGGACGAAGACGTTCGTCTGGGCCTCTTCCTCGGCCAGGATGTTGCCGAGGTTCTTGAACCGGGTCTTCAGGCTCATGGCCCCCGCTTCGCGCAGGGGGTCGATCGGCGGGTTGGTGACCTGAGAGAAGTTCTGGCGGAAATAGTGGGCGAGCGGGCGCGGCAGGTCCGACAGCACCGCCGGCGGCGTGTCGTCGCCCATCGAGCCAACGGCTTCCTTACCGTCCCGGATCATCGGGTCCAGCAGCATGTCGAGGTCTTCGCGGCTGAACCCGGCGGCGATCTGGCGACGGGTAAGGGCTTCGCCGGTGGCGGCGCGGGGCTCTGGTCCGGGGCCGATGAGGGGCTCCAGATCGACCATGTTGTCGAGCCAGTCCTGGTAAGGATGGGCGGCGGCCAGGGCGTCGATGGCCTCAGCCTCGTTCAGGATCACGCCCTTCTGAAGATCAGCGACGATCATCCGGCCGGGACCGATCGGCAGGCGATAGGCGATGCGGCTCTCGGGCAGGCCTGCCAGGCCGGCTTCCGAACCGGCCAGCAGCAGGCCGTCGTGGGTGACCATGGCGCGAAGGGGGCGCAGGCCGTTGCGATCCTTGCCGCAGACGACGTAGCGGCCGTCGGTGGCGCAGATGGCGGCGGGGCCGTCCCACGGCTCCATCACCGCGTTGCAATAGGCATAGAGGGCGCGGTGCTCGGCCTTCATCAGGCCTTCGTCGCGGGCCCAGGCCTCGGGCATCAGCAGGGCCTTGGCCATGGGCGCGGGACGACCGGCACGGACCAGAACCTCGAAGACGTTGTCGAGCGCGGCGGAGTCGGAACCGCCCGCCTGGACCACCGGCTTGACGTCGCCGTCATGCTCTCCGAACGCCTGGGCCGTCATGCGGATCTCGTGCGACCGCATCCAGTTCAGGTTGCCCTTCAGCGTGTTGATCTCGCCGTTGTGGGCCAACATCCGGAACGGCTGGGCCAGCCGCCATTCGGGGAAGGTGTTGGTCGAATACCGCTGATGGAAGATGGCGTAGGCGGACTCGAAGGTCGGATCCAGCAGGTCGGGATAGAGCTGGTCCAGCAGTTCGGCGCGGACCATCCCCTTGTAGATCAGCGACCGGGCCGACAGCGAGCAGATGTAGAAGCCGGGGATGCTCTCTGCGGTCGCGGCCTTTTCGATGCGGCGACGGCACAGATAGAGTTCGCGCTCCAGGGCCTCGGCCTGCGCCGGGTCCGCCAGATCGGCCGGAGCGGCCAGCATGATCTGCTCGATCTCGGGCCGGGTGGCATCGGCCTTGGAGCCCACGACCGAAAGGTCGATCGGCGTCTGGCGCCAGCCATAGATATAGAAGCCGGCGCGCAGGACCTCGGTCTCGACGATGGCCCGGGCCCGGTCCTGGGCCCCCAGGTCGGTGCGCGGCAGGAAGATCTGGCCGATGGCGATGGGGCCGGAACGCAGGGTCTGGCCGATGACGCGGACCTGTTCGGCGAAGAAGGCCTGGGGCGCCTCGACCATCAGGCCGGCACCGTCGCCCGACAGACCGTCGGGATCGACGGCACCGCGGTGGGCGACGTTCTTCAGCGACTGGATGGCGTGGACGACGACTTCGCGGCGCGGCTTTCCGTCGATGGCGGCGACCATGCCCACGCCACAGGCGTCCTTCTCAGACGAGGGCTCATAGGCGCCGGCGTCGATCAGGCGTTGGCGGTCGGTTTCGTATTGGTTCAGCCAGGTCATCTCAGTCACTTCCAAATCCGTTCATCCCGGCAAGGGCCGGGTCCCCAATCCGTCGCGCGAGGCGATTTACCGGTTTGGGTTTTCGGAAGGAAAGGATGGGGGCGTGGAGGGTGAGGGCGTGGGTCATGCCGCCACACTCGCGGCCTGGGCCTTGAGATAGCGATCGATCTCCGCCGCCGCGTCCTGACCGTCGCGGACGGCCCAGACGACGAGGGAGGCACCGCGGACAGCGTCGCCGGCCGCGAAGACGCCCGGCAGGCTGGTCGAATAGCCCTGGGTATTGCGGTGCTGCGGCGTCACCACCGTGCCCCAGTCGGTCAGTTCGAGCTCTGCATGATGGTCGGCGAAGGCTTCGGGCTCGAAGCCCAGGGCCTCGATGACCATGTCGGCCTCAAGGTCGAAGTCGCCGCCGGGGACGGCGATGATCTCGCGGCGCTTGCCCAGTTCGGGCTCCGACAGGGCCATGCGGGCGGCACGGATCGAGGTCGTGGCGCCGTCACGCGACATCAGGGCCTTGGGCGCGCCCAGCCATTCGAACACTACGCCCTCTTCCTCGGCGTTGGAAACCTCGCGGGCCGAGCCCGGCATGTTGTCCTTGTCGCGGCGGTACAGGCAGACGACGGAGGTCGCGCCCTGGCGGATGGCGGTGCGGACGCAGTCCATGGCGGTGTCGCCGCCGCCGATGACCACCACCTTCTTGCCTTTGGCGGAGTACCAGTCGGTGCCTTCGGCATCGCCCAGATCGCGGCGGTTCTGATGCGTCAGGTAATCCAGCGCGCGGATGGTCGAACCGGGACCGACGCCGGGCGCCGACAGGGCCCGCGCCTGATAGACGCCCATGGCCAGCAGGACGGCGTCATGCTTGCCGCGCAGGTCGTCGAGGGTGACGTCGGTTCCGACATTGCAGTTCTGGACGAAGGTCACGCCACCGTCAGCGAGGCGATCGGTGCGGCGCTGGACCACCCGCTTCTCCAGCTTGAAGCCGGGGATGCCATAGGTCAGCAGGCCGCCGGGGCGGTCGTGGCGGTCGTAGATGGTGACCTGATAGCCTTGCTCGCGCAGCCGGTCGGCGGCGGCCATGCCGGCGGGGCCGGCGCCGACGATGGCGACCGATTCGCCGCGTTCATGCAGCGGGCGGATCGGCGCGACCCAGCCGTTGTCGAAGGCGGTGTCGCCGATGAAGGCCTCGACCGAGCCGATGGTCACGGCTTCCCAGCCGGACTGGTTCAGGGTGCAGGAGCCCTCGCACAGCCGATCCTGCGGACAGATGCGGCCGCAGATCTCGGGCATGGTCGAGGTGGCCGACGCGACGCGCCAGGCCTCGCGCAGCTCGTCTTCGGCCGACAGGCCCAGCCAGTCGGGGATGTTGTTCTGGAGCGGGCAGGCGTTCTGGCAGAAGGGCACGCCGCAGTCGGTGCAGCGCCCGGCCTGGACCTTGAGATTCTCGGGAGTCGGTTTGACGATGATCTCGCCGAAATCCTGCACGCGCAGGCTCGCTTCCGTCTTGGGAAGACGGCGTGGTTGCACGACGAAGCCTTGCGGCCCTGATGGTCCCTTGTTCTGCATACGCCGCATAAAGCCAAAACCGACCCGTTCGGCAAATGATTTCCGCGATATCGGGGTCTGGAGACGGCTTTCAACATGATCTTGTCGCCGAGTGCGGCATTTGTGCATGAAGTGACCGAGGTGAACCCGGCCCGCCGGAACGCCGTCCATCGGCTGTCAGGACCCTGCGGCTCGAACATGACCAAAAGTTCAGAAAACGTTCCTTTCCGGGGCCGGTTTGTGACGTTACGCAAACGGTGCGGACTCTGCGCCGCCACATCATCCCCCGAGGTATTTCATGCGTTCGACCGGTCTGCGCCTTGCACTGCTGGGAGGCGTCGCGGCCTCCGTCCTGTTCGCCACTTCGGCCTTGGCGTCCGAGCCTGCTGCGCCGGCCGTCGCCGAACCCGCCGCCGTCGCCCAGCGCGGCGAGCAACTGGCCCCCCTGCCGCCGATCGACATTCCCTTCACGAAATTCGTCCTGCCCAACGGCCTGACCGTGATCGTCCATGAGGACCACAAGGCGCCGATCGTGGCGGTGAACATCTGGTACCACGTCGGTTCCAAGAACGAGCCGAACGGCCGCTCCGGCTTTGCCCACCTGTTCGAGCACCTGATGTTCAACGGGTCGGAGAATTTCAACAACGATTTCTTCAAGGCCACCGAGCTGCTGGGCGCCACCGACCAGAACGGCACCACCAACTCCGACCGCACCAACTATTTCCAGAACGTGCCGACCTCGGCGCTGGACTCCATCCTGTGGCTGGAGAGCGACCGGATGGGCCACCTGCAAGGCGCGATCACCCAGGAGCGGCTGGATGAACAGCGCGGCGTCGTCCAGAACGAGAAGCGCCGGGGCGAGAACCAGCCCTATGGCCGGGTGTGGGATGCGATCACCAACGCCACCTATCCGGCCGATCACCCCTATGGCCACACCGTCATCGGCTCGATGGACGACCTGAACGCGGCCGATCTGGATACGGTCAAGGCCTGGTTCCGGGACTACTACGGGGCGGCGAACGCCACGATCGTGCTGGCCGGCGACATCACCCCCGAACAGGCGCGCGCCAAGGTCGAGCAATACTTTGGCGACATCCCGCCCGGACCTCCGGTCACCCGCCCGAACCAGATGATCTCCCGCATGACCGGCGTTCAGCGCGAGACCATGTACGACCGCGTCGGTCAGCCCCGCCTGTACAAGGTGTGGAACACCCCGCCGGCCGGGACGGCCGAGGCCGACTATCTGGGTCTGCTGGGCCAGGTCCTGACCTCGGGCCGGTCTTCGCGCCTCTACAAGCGGCTGGTGTTCGACGAGCAGATCGCCGTCAACGTCGGCGCCTTCAACAGCGAGAGCGAAATCGGCAGCCAGTTCCTGGTCATGGTCACCGCCAAGCCGGGCATCGACCTGGCGCGGATCGAGGCCATCGTCGACGAGGAGATGGCCAAGCTGATGCGTGACGGTCCGACGGCCGACGAGCTGGAACGCGCCCGGACCTCGGTGGGCGCTGGCTTCGTGCGCGGCACCGAACGGATCGGCGGCTTCGGCGGCAAGTCCGACATCCTGGCCGAGAGCCAGGTCTTCCACGGCGATCCCGGAGCCTGGAAAACCAGCTACAACCGCATCCTGGCCGCGCGTCCGGCCGACATCACCGGCGTGGGCCGGGCCTGGCTGACCGACGGCAGCTATTCGCTGGAAGTCCTGCCCTTCCCCGACTATGCGGCGGCGGCGACCGGTGTCGATCGTAGTGGCGGCGTTCCTGACGCGGGTGTGGCCCCGGCGGCCGACTTCCCCGACATCGAGCGGGCGACCCTGTCGAACGGGCTGAAGGTCGTGCTGGCGTCACGCTCCGGCGTGCCGACCGTGGCCATGAACCTGATCGTCAACGCCGGCTCGGCGACCGATGGTGCGGACAAGGCGGGCATCGCGGCCCTGGCTCCGGCCGTCATGACCAACGGCACCGACGACCTCGACGCGCTGGAAATCTCGGACCGGCTGCAACTGCTGGGGGCCACCCTCGGCGCCGGGTCGGCGACCGACTACACTACCGTCAGCATGACGGCGCTGGAGCCTCGCTTGGCCCCCTCGCTGGATCTGTTCGCCGACGTGATCGAGAACCCGGCCTTCCGCCAGGCCGACTTCGTCCGGGCCCAGGCCCAGCAGGTCGCCGGCATCCAGCAGGCCAACCGCACGCCCGGCGCGATCGCCAACCGGGTTCTGGCCGCCAATGTCTATGGTCCGAACAATCCGTACGGTCGTCCGACGAACGGCACCGAGGCCTCGGTCGCGACCCTGACCCCGGCCGATGCCGAGGCCTATCACGCCACCTGGTTCCGCCCCGACAACGCCACCCTGGTGGTCGTGGGGGACATCGAGATGGCCGAGCTGCAGCCGCAGCTCGAACGCGCCTTGGCGGGCTGGAAGGCCCCGGCCACGCCGGTTCCGGCCAAGCCTGAAGTTCAGGTGGCGGCGGCTCCGGCCACGCCGCAGGTCCTGCTGATCAACCGGCCCGGTCCCCAGGCGACGATCATGGCCGGTCGCCTGACCGCGCCGTTCGACGCCGCCACCGAGCCTCAGCTGGACACGTTGAACACCGCGCTGGGCGGTACCTTCACCAGCCGGATCAACATGAACCTGCGCGAGAACAAGGGCTGGTCCTACGGGGCCCGCTCGGGCGTCCGCGCGGGCAACGGCCCGCGCCTGTTCGCGGCCACGGCCGAGGTCCAGTCCGACAAGACCGCCGAAAGCGCGGCCGAGGTCCGGCGCGAGCTGACCGAGATCGTCGGCGACCGTCCCATGACCGAGGCCGAGCTGAGCTCGACCAAGGCCAACCTGATCCAGGGCATGGCCGGCGATTGGGAGACCAATGGCGCGGTCATGAACGACCTGACCACCATGGTCGTCTACGGCCGGCCCGAGACCTATTTCGACAGCTATGCCGCAGGCGTGAACGCCACGACGGCGGCCTCGGCTTCGGCTGCGGCCCGGTCGGTGGTCGGTTCCGGCCCCACCACCTGGGTTATCGTCGGCGACGTGGCCACGATGAAGCCCAAGATCGAGGCGCTCGGCCTGGGTCAGGTGCAGGTCGTGGACGCGAACGGGGTGCCTGTCACGCAGTAGGTCCGATTAGGTCACAAACAGAAGCGGCCGGTCTCTCGCGAGACCGGCCGTTTTTTGTGTTCTCCCTCCCCGGCGGGGGAGGGCAGATCGCGCAGCGATCGGGTGGGGGCGGCAAGGCGATACGGCACTGTATTGCCTTGCCCTTCCCACCCGGTCTCCGCTGCGCTTCGACCACCCTCCCCCGAGGGGGAGGGAGAGGGTCTGCCCTCTTACGCCTCCCAACCCCCCGCCAGGGCCTTGAACACGGCGATCTGGTAGGTGGTGACCAGGGCATCGGACTGGGCCAGGGCGGCATCCGCTCCCGCCAGGGTGCGTTCCGAATCCAGCACCGTCAGGAAATTGTCCGCACCGGCGTCGAACCGCAGCCGTGACAGCCGTGCGGCCGTCGCCGCCTGATCTCGCGCCTCGGTCAGGGCCGCGCGGCGGTCCAGTTCGTTGGCATAGTTGGTCAGGGCCGTCTCGGTCTCCTGCAGCGCGGACAGCACCGTCTGGTCGAAGGTGGCGAGCGCCGCCTCGGTCAGGGCACCGGTCTGGGCGATCCGCGCGCGGGCCACGGCGATGTTGGGGAAGGACCAGGAAATCAGCGGGCCGAAGCTGAAGCGGAAATTCTCGTCGTCGCCGAGTTCGCCGGCGTCCAGCGCCGTCGAACCGAACGAGCCGCCCAGGCTGATGGTCGGATAGAGCGACGCCGTCGCGACATTGACCCGCGCGGCGGCAGCTGCGAGCGCGCGCTCCGCCTGACGCACATCGGGACGCCGGGCCAGCAGGGCCGCGCCGTCGCCGATCGGGATCGGCTGCGTCAGTTGCGGCGGCCGGGCGCAGGACCGGGCGGCCTCCGACGCCTCGACCGGGGTGCGGCCGGTCAGGGTGGCCAGGCGATAGACGGCGCCGTCACGGCTTGCACGCAGGGAGGGCAGGGTGGCACGGGTCTGGGCCAGGGCCGCCTGGGCGCGGGCGGTGTCCAGACCGGTGCCGGCCCCGCCTTCCAGCAGGCGCTGGGTCAGGTCGGCGGTGTTCTGTTGCAGGGCCAGGGTGCGTTCTGCCACCGCGATCTGGGCATTTGCCGAACAGGCGTCGGCATAGGCGCGCGCGGTCTCGGCGGCGACCGAGACGCGGATGACATCGAGGGCCGCGGCCTGCGCGTCCGCATCGGCGCGGGCGGCGCGGATCGAGGACCCCACGCGGCCGAACAGGTCGATCTCGTAGGAGGCATCCAGACCCACCGAATAGGTGTCGGCCTCGGGCAGTTGGGTGCCGGTCGGGCTGGTGGCGGCGGAACCCTGGCTGCGGGTCGCCGAGCCGCTGAGGCCGGTGGTCGGGAAACGCCCGGCGCGGGCTTCGGATAGGCTGGCGCGGACGGCGCGAAGATTGGCCTCGGCGGCCTCCAGCTGGTTGTTCTCGGCGAAGGCCTGGGCGATCAGGCCGTCGAGCACGGGATCGGCATAGAGCCGCCACCAGTCATCGCGCGCCTCGGCGGCGGTGACGGCGGTCGAGCCCGGGGCGCTGATGAAGGCGCCCGACGCGGCGGGGGGGATTACGGTGTCAGGCGCCTTCGGCCCGACCGCGCACGCCGCCAGGGTCAGGCCGGCGACGCCCACGGACAGGAGGGCTTTGAAGGAAGGAAGGCGGGTCATCTTACAGGTCTCCCGTGCGTGGCCCGGTGGCCGGCAGCGGTGCGTCAGGGTCTTCGTGGTGGTACCCGGTGGTGGGCGCCGGCGGGGTCTTCCTGGGCTCATGCGGGATGCGCGCGGCCAGGCCACGGCACATCACATAGAAGACGGGCGTGAAAAGCAGGCCAAAGACGGTGACGCCCAGCATCCCGAAGAACACGGCGGCCCCCAGCGCCTGACGCATCTCCGCGCCGGGTCCCTCGGCCAGCACCAGCGGCAGGACGCCCAGGATGAAGGCGAACGAGGTCATCAGGATGGGCCGCAGACGGGTCCGGGCGGCGGCGACGGCGGCGTCCCAGCGGCTGAGGCCGTCGTCTTCTTCCGCCTGTTTGGCAAACTCCACGATGAGGATGGCGTTCTTGGCCGCCAGCGCCACCAGCACGACCAGCCCGACTTGAACCAGGATGTTGTTGTCGAGGCCCAGGGCGTTGACCCCCAGCATGGCGGCCAGCACGCACAGCGGCACGATCAGGATGACCGCCAGCGGCAGGGTGAAGGCCTCGTACTGGGCGGCCAGCACCAGGAAGACCAGCAGCACGCTCATGGCAAAGATCAGGGTCGCGCCACCCGACGCCTGCTTCTCCTGGAAGGCCAGTTCGGTCCATTCGTACGAGAAGCCGGGTGGCAGGGTCGAGGCCGCCAGGGTCTCCATTTGGGTAATGGCGGTGCCCGACGAGATGCCGGGCGCGCCCTGTCCCTGAAGCTCGGCGGCCGGGTACAGGTTGAAGCGCACGATCCGTGACGGACCGGAATCCTGGCGCAGGTTGGCGATCGAGGCCAGGGGCACCATGGACCCCGAGGTCGACTTGACCTTCAGGTTGGCGATGTCGGCCAGGTCGTCGCGATAGGCTGGCTCCGCCTGGGCGGTGACGCGATAGGTGCGGCCCGCCATGTTGAAGTCATTGATGTAGGACGAGCCGAGATAGATCCCGAGCGTCGAGAACACTTCGGACGGCTGGACGCCCAGCATCAGGGCCTTGTCGCGATCGACGTCGGCAGCGATGCGCGGCGAGGCGGTGTTGTAGGTCGAGAAGACCTGCTGGAGCTGCGGGTTCTGGGCTGCGCCGCCCATCATGGCGAAGGTGGCCCCTTCCAGTGCGCGATAGCCTGCGCCGGAACGGTCCTGGACCATCATCTTGAAGCCGTTGCCGGTACCCAGACCCTGGACTGACGGTGGGGCGATGACGAAGATGTTGGCCTCCTCGATGCCGCCGGTGGCCTGGGTGATGGCCCCGGCCAGGGCCGCGGCCTTGGTTTCCTTGGACGTGCGATCCTCGGAAGGATTCAGACGCACGAAGATGGTCGCGGCGTTGGACCCGAAGGCGAAGCTGGAACCGTCCAGGCCGGCGAAGGCGACCGTTCCGTCGACGCCCTCCTTGGACTGGATGATGTCCTTGGCGCGCAGCATGACGGCCTCGGTGCGGTCCAGCGATGAGCCTGCCGGCAGTTGCACCACGCCGATCAGATAGCCCTGGTCCTGCTCGGGAATGAAGCCCGACGGTGTGTCCACCAGTCGCCACGCGGTCAGCGCCAGCAGGCCGACGTAGACGACCAGAATGATGGCGACCATGCGGATCAGGCGAGCCGTAAGGCGGCCGTAGTGATCGGACAGCCAGTCGAAGGCCTCGTTGAACCTGCGGCCACCCAGTCCGACGTACCAGACGATCGAACCCCACAGGCCGGGCTTGCGATTGAGATGGTCCTTGTTGTGGGGCTTCAGCAACAGGGCCGCCATGGCCGGTGAAAGGGTCAACGACACGAAAAGCGAGACCACCGAGGCTGCCGCGATGGTGACCGCGAACTGGCGATAGAAGATGCCCGGGATGCCCGGCACGAACATGGTCGGGATGAACACCGAGACCAGCACCAGGCCGATTGCGATCAGGGCACCGGAGACCTCCTCCATCGACTTGTAGGCGGCGTCGCGGGGCGACAGGCCTTCGCCGATCAGACGCTCGACGTTCTCGACCACCACGATGGCGTCATCGACGACGATGCCCACGGCCAGGATCAGGGCCAGCAGGGACAGGGAGTTCAGCGAATAGCCGAGCGCCAGCTGGACCGCGAATGTGGCGACCAGGGCCACGGGAATAGCGACGATCGGGATGATGGCGGCGCGCCAGGTCTGCAGGAAGACCATGACCACGATGACGACCAGGATGATCGCCTCGACCAGGGTGTGCTGAACCGACTCGACGGAGGCGGCGACGAACTCGGTCGGGTTGTAGGCGACCTCGACCGCGGCACCGGGCGGCAGGTCCTTGCGGATGGCCGCGAGCTCTGCCTGAACCCGTTCGGCGGTGCCCAGGGCATTGGCACCCGGCTGCTGGACGATGGCGACGCCCACGCCGCGCTCGCCGTCGAAGAAGCCGCGAATGCCGTAGTCCTGAGCCCCCAGCTCGACGCGGCCGATGTCGGACAGGCGCGTCACGGCACCGTCGGCGTTGGTCTTGATCACGACGCGGCCGAATTCCTCCGGCGTGTTCAGGCGGCCCTGGACCTGGATGGGTTCCTGGAAGGCGGAGGCATTGGTGGCGAACGGCGGCTGGCCGATCGAGCCGGCGGCGGCCTGGACGTTCTGGGCGCGCAGGGCGGCGACGATTTCGGTCGCGGACAGATTGCGCGCGGCGGCCTTGGCAGGGTCGATCCAGACCCGCATCGAATAGTTGCCGCCCCCGAAGACGTTGACGCCACCCACACCCTCGATGCGCAGCAACCGGTCACGGACGGTGGAGTTCGCGTAGTTGCCGAGGAAGTCGTTGCCCAGGCTCTTGTCCGGAGAGGTGACCGAGGCGATCATCAGGAATCCCTGAGAGGCCTTGGCGACGACTACGCCGGTCTGTCGCACCTGGTCGGGCAGGCGGGGCTCGGCCAGGGCGACGCGGTTCTGGACCAGCACCTGGGCCGTATCCAGGTCGGTGCCGGGCTGGAAGGTCACGGTGATGGCCACCGAGCCGTCTGACGTCGACGACGACGTGACGTACAGCATCCCCTCGACGCCGTTGATTTCCTGTTCCAGCGGCGCGGCGACGGTTTCGGCCAGGGTCTCGGCCGAGGCTCCGGGGAAGACGGCGTTCACGGTGACCGTCGGCGGCGCGATCTCCGGATACTGCGACAGGGGCAGAAGCGGATAGGCGGCCAGGCCGATGATGGTGATGAACACCGACAGCACGGCCGCAAAGATCGGCCGGTCGATGAAGAAGCGAGAGATGTTCATGTCTTAGTCGCCGATGGCCACGGAGCCCGACAGGGCACTGGCAGAGGTCGCCGTGGCGGCCGGGGGGGCGGTGGTTACGGGCGCTGCGTTTGCGGTCGGGGTGCGGGTGATCCGGCCGGGGTTGGCCTTCACCTTCTGGCCCGGTTGCTGGACGCGCGAGCCGCCGTTGATGATGACCCGGTCCTGGGCCGTGATACCCGAGCGGATGACCCGCAGCCCGTCCACAAGCGGGCCCAGCACGACCGGGCGGGGCGTGACCGTGCCGTCGGCGGCGACGACCGAGACCGTGCGCTGGTCGGCGCCCGCGCTGATCGCCGCATCGGGCACCAGCAGGGCGTCATAGGCACCGGCCCCGGCGACCCGGACCTGTCCGAACATCCCGGGCTTCAGGAAGCCGTCGGCGTTCTGGATCACCGCTCGCAGGCGGATCGAGCCCGAGGAGGAATCGATGGCGTTGTCGGTGAAGTCCAGCGTGCCGGCGTGGCCGAACTCGCTCTCGTCCTGAAGGCGGACGCGGACGGGAGCCGAGGCACCGCCACGGGTCTGGCGCTGATATTTGAGCAGGGTCGCTTCGGAGCCGTCGAAGACGAAATAGATCGGCGAGGACGAGACGATGGTGGTCAGGATGTCCCCGGCCGACGATCCGCCGCCGATCAGATTGCCAGGATCGATGCGGCGGTCCGAGACGCGGCCCGACACCGGGGCGGTGACGCGGGTGAACTCGACGTCCAACTGACGCGCGCGGACATTGGCCCGGGCGGCTGCGACATTGGCCTCGGCGGTGCGCAGGGCCGCGCGATTGGTATCGACCTCGGCCTGGGACACGGCCTGGGAGGTCAGCAGACCCTCGGACCGGGTCAGGTTGGTGCGGGCCAGGGCGACCTGGGCATTGGCCTGGGCCAGTTGAGCCTGGGCCGAGGCGAACTGGGCCTGGGCCGGGCGGGGGTCGAGGGTGAACAGCAACTGGCCGCGACGGACGAAGTCGCCGTCACGGAAATGCACGGCCTGAACATAGCCGCCCACGCGGGCACGGACGTCCACGCTCTGGGTCGCCTCAAACCGGCCGGTGAAGTCGTCCCAGTCGACGATGCGTTCACTCAGGGGGTTGGCCACGGTGACGGGCGCGGGCGGGGGCGGACCCGCCGCCTCGGTCTTGGCACAGCCGTATAGGGCGGCCGCCAGCATGGCGGACACAGCGACGATCTTCAGTCTGCGCATCCGCGGACTCCTGGCAGGATTGGGCATGTAGGCGGCGACCGAGGCGCGGATCGGGGAGGAGGCGACCTCAGGTCAACACCTGATGACTTATCTAATGTCTGTCTGCGAAACACTTGTCAACAGGCGATGACATGTCCATAACCCCTGTGGGGCATGTGAGGACATCACATTGGGTTTCGATATTTGCAGCAGGCCGCGAAATGCGGCCACGACTCGCGCCGCCATTCTGGAGGCTGCGAACGCGCGTTTTCTGGCCGAGAGCTACGACCAGGTCGGGATGCGCGACATCGCGCGTGACGTCGGTGTCGATCCGGCACTGATATCGCGCTATTTCGGATCGAAGGAAGAGCTGTTCTCGTCAGTCATCGAGAACTGCGGTGATGCTTCGGCCCTGATGGCCGGCGACCGCGCCACCTTCGGCGAGCGGGTGGCCCACGACGTGATCTATGGCCCGCGCAAGGAGTTCAAGCTGCGCTGGCTGTTGCTGATGCTGCGTTCGATCGCCTCGCCCAAGGCGCAGGATGTGATCCAGCGACAGTCCGAGTGCAACTTCATGACCCCCTTCACCCAGTGGGTCGGAGGCGAGGACGCCGAGATCAAGGCGCGCCTTACGGCCGGTCTCATCATGGGGCTGACGGTCAGTCGCGACATTTCCGGCGGGTTCAACCTAACGCCCGACCAGTGCGATCGCCTGCACCGTCGCCTCGCGGCGACGCTTCAGGACTTCATCGACAACTGAGCGCGCGCGCCGATCCGCCTCCGGACATTACGTCGCTGTAATCCTGACCCGCCTTGCGTTGCAGCATGCGATCCCCGAAGGTCGCGCCGGCTGTTTTTCGAGTGACGGGGTAGGGTATGCGTCTGGCTGTCTTGGCGACGATGTTCGCATTCGCTGCGGTTCTGGCCGCTCCGGCCCTGGCCCAGGTCAGCGTCGGCCCGGTCGATCAGTCCAAGGGCACGTTCGAGGACAAGTTCCGCCAGTTCGAGGGCGAAGACTGGCCGACCCCCACAGACTATCGCAACGCCTCGGGCGCGCCCGGTCATCGCTACTGGCAGCAGCAGGTCGACTATTCGATCGACGTAGCGCTGGACGAGCCGGGCCGGACCCTGACCGGCAAGCAGGTGGTCACCTATACAAACAATTCGCCCGACGCCCTGGGCTATCTCTGGATGCTGCTGGACCAGCAGAACTATCGCCGCAACTCCCTGGCCGAACGGACCCGGACCTATACGGCGGCGACCGAGGTCAGCGTCAACGAGGTGCTGCGCGTCCAGCGGATGCAGGACTGGGAAGGCGGCTTCAACGACCTGAAGATCACCGGCCCGGACGGCGCGGACGTGCCGTTCACGATCGTGGACTCCATGCTGCGGCTGGAACTGCCGACGCCGCTGAAGACCGGCGAGACCTACAGCTTCACCCTGGATTTCACCCTGCCCATGCCCGAGACGAACGTCGTTGGCGGACGCAGCGGCTATGAGTGTTTCACCAAGGCGGGCGAGGACGGCAACTGCATCTTCCTGGCGGCCCAATGGTTCCCCCGACTGGCGGTCTATTCCGACTATGAGGGCTGGCATAACGCCCAGTTCCTGGGCTCGGGCGAGTTCACGCTCGAGTTCGGCGACTATGATGTCCGCATCACCGTGCCGACGGATCACCAGGTCTCTTCGACGGGCGCACTCCAGAACCCCGAGATCCTGACGGCGGCGCAGCGCCAGCGTCTGGACCAGGCGCGGACCGCCGACGAGCCCGTCTATATCGTGACGGCCGCAGAGGCCGCGGCGGCGGAGGCGGCCCCGGCCCGGTCGGGGACGCGGACCTGGCACTTCAAGGCCGACGACGTGCGCGACTTCGCCTTCGCGTCCAGCCGCAAATTCATCTGGGACGCAGTGGGTGTCGAGCAGGACAATCCCGCCCAACCCGTCGTCATGGCCATGTCCTTCTATCCGAAGGAGGCCCGCCCGCTGTGGGACGCCTATTCGACCAAGGCGATCGCCCACACGATCGACGTCTACAACCAGTTCTCGATTCCCTACCCCTATCCCACGGCCCAGTCGGTCAACGGCCCCGTCGGCGGGATGGAATATCCGATGATCACCTTCAACGGCCCGCGTCCGGTCAGGGATGACAACGGCCGCCTGACCTATACCGAGCGCGCCAAGAACGGCCTGATCGGCGTCGTCATCCATGAGGTGGGCCACATCTATTTCCCGATGGTCATCAATTCCGACGAACGTCAGTGGACCTGGATGGACGAGGGGCTGAACAGCTTCCTGCAATACATCGCGCAGAAGCTCTGGGATCCGAACTTCCCGTCGCGAGGCGAACCGCGCGACATCGTCGAATACATGGTCAGCCAGGATCAGGTGCCGATCATGACCCAGTCGGATTCGGTGCTCCAGTTCGGCAACAACGCCTATGGCAAGCCGGCGACGGCCCTTGTCGTGCTGCGCGAGACCGTCCTGGGGCGCGAGCTGTTCGACCGGGCCTTCCGTGAATATTCCCAGCGCTGGGCCTTCAAGCGGCCGACGCCCTATGACTTCTTCCGCACGATGGAAGAGAGCTCGGGCGTCGATCTGGACTGGTTCTGGCGCGGCTGGTTCTATTCGACCGACCATGTCGACATCTCGCTGGAGAACGTGGTCAGGGCCCAGCTGCAATCGACCGATCCGGACGTCCGCGCCCGTCTCGCCCGCGAACGTTTCGCCCAGGCTCCGACGCCAACGACCGTCACCAACAACGCCGGGATCGAGACGGTGATCGAGCGTGATCCGGCCGTGCGCGACTTCTACAACTCGACCGACCAGTTCACCGTCACCGCCCAGGCGCGTCGGGACCAGGCCTCGGCCGACAAGAAGGCCGACGAGGATCGCCGGCGGGCCCAAGGCTTTACCGACAACATCTATCGCTTCACCTTCCGCAATGTCGGCGGCGTGGTCATGCCGGTCATCGTCAAGATGACCTGGGACGACGGCACGACCGAAACGGTGCGGGTCGCCGCTGAGGTCTGGCGCCGCAACAGCCAGTCGGTGATCTGGCAGTATGTGTCGAACAAGACCCTGGTCTCGGCCGAACTGGATCCCCTGTGGGAGACCGCCGACGCCGTGCGGGTGAACAACTATTTCCCGCGCCGGATCGACGAACAGACCTTCACCCTCGGTGCCCCGCCGCCGCCCGCGCCGAACCGCATGCGCGACTCGGACGTCGAGGTCAGCCCTGACTCGACGGCCGTGCGTGATGCGCCGAGACCGGCGGCGCGTCCATGATGCGGCTGGCGACAGCGCTGGCCGCCACGTTTCTGGTCCTGGCCAGCCCCGCCGCTGCACATCGCGGCAACTCGGGACTGACGGTGGTGGAGATCGATCCGGCCACAGGTGTCGTTGCGGTCACGCACCGATTCTATGCCCACGACGTCGAGCCCGCGCTGACCGTGCTGGCTCCGAACGAACAGCCCTCGCTGGATGACCCCGAGGCCCTGGCCGCGCTCCAGGCCCATCTGGGCGAGCGTTTCCGGATCGACGTCGATGGCGTGACCGTCGCCCTGCATCTGACAGGCGAGACCCTGGCCGGCGACAACGTCCGCATCGACTTCGCCGGTGAGCGTGCGGCGGGCCCGGTGAGCGAGGTGCGCGTCGATCAGGACTTCTTCTCCGATGTCCATGACGACATGGAGATGCAGGTCAACGTCCGGGTGGGCGATGTGACCCGCACCGTCCTGTTCCGACCCGGCACCCAGGCCCAGGTCATGCGCTTCGATCGCTGAAGGCGGCGAAGATGCCTCGAAACCCGGTCTGGCTGAAAGATTGTTCCGCCCGGTTGGATCAGGCCCGATCCGCATTGCGCCGAGAGCGACATTTTCGGTGAGTTCATGCGGTGATTGGCTCCGATACCGGGCTGGTGTGGAATATTATTCCATAACCTTCTTGTGCGGGGGCTCCGATTAAGGCTATATGCCGGGGAAATCAGGAGCGGGCCGTGACCCAAACCCATCGCCAGTACCCCGGACGCCGGGCGGCCCAGGCCGCTGCGGTCGCTCGTGCAGACACCCGGATCGTCGGGGCCACTACCCTTATTCTCAGCGTACTCCTTGTGCTGCTCTCCGGAGCGGTGTGGACGCAGCTGACCTGAACCCAAGTCAAATCAGGATCATACGCCCACACCCGCTCCCGCAAGGAAGCGGGTTTTTTCTTACCCAGGTCGGCCACGCGCCGATCGATACGGATACCAGACCTCCAGTGACCACCGAAGCGTCTTCACCCGCCGACCCCAAGACCGCGCTGAACGGCAATCGCCGCAGTGCGGTCGTGACCCAGGGCCCCAACCGCGCCGCCGCGCGGTCCTATCTGCGCGCCGCCGGCATGACGGACGCCGATTTCGACAAGCCGATGATCGCCATCGTCAACACCTGGTCGACCATCACCCCCTGCAACATGCACCTGGACCGGCTGGCCAATGACGTGCGAGCCGGCATCGTCGCGGCGGGCGGATGGCCGGTCGATTTCAACACGGTCATGGTCACAGACGGCATCTCCATGGGGACGCCGGGCATGAAGGCCTCGTTGATCTCCAGAGAGGTCATCGCCGATTCGATCGAGCTGGCGGTCGAGGGCCATCAGCTGGACGGCGTCCTCTGCATCGTCGGCTGCGACAAGACCATTCCGGCCGCCGCCATGGCTCTGGCCCGAATGGATATCCCCGGCCTGGTCTATTACGGCGGCACCATCATGCCGGGCGTCCTGCCCGCGATCGACGGCACCACCAAGGAGGTCTCGGTCCAGGAGGTGTTCGAGGCCATCGGCGCCCACGGCGCGGGCAAGCTGGACGATGCGGGGCTGAAGACGGTCGAGAGCGCCGTCTGCCCCGGTGCCGGCGCCTGTGGCGGTCAGTTCACGGCCAACACCATGGCCATGGCCCTGTCGGTCATGGGCATCTCGCCGATGGGCGCCAATGACGTTCCGGCCGTCGATCCGGCCAAGGGTGCCGAGGGTGAACGTTGTGGCCGCCTGATCGTCGAGCGTGTCTTCGCCGGCGACAACGCCCGCAAATACATCACCCGTGCCTCGCTGAAGAACGCCGCCGTCGCGGTCTCGGCCTCGGGCGGATCGACCAATGCCGTCATGCACCTGACCGCCATCGCGGCCGAGGCGGGCGTCGATTTCGGCGTCGAGGACTGCCACCAGGCCTGCGTCGAGGCCCCGGTCATCTGTGACCTGAAGCCCGGCGGCCGGTTTCTGGCCTCGCACCTGTATGCCTCGGGTGGCACGCGTCTGGTCACTCAGCGACTGGCCGAAGCCGGCAAGATCACGGACGCCCCCACCGTCACCGGCCGCAGCCTGTTCGCCGAGGCTGCCGAGGCCGAGGAAGCGCCGGGCCAGATCGTCGTCACCACGATGGACGCCCCGGTCATGGAGCGCGGCTCCTATGCCGTCATCTATGGCGACGTCGCCCCCGAAGGCGCGGTCATCAAGCTGACGGGTCACAAGGTCGATGTCTTCGAGGGCCCGGCCTGCGTCTTCGATTCGGAAGAAGACGCCTTCCATGCCGTCCAGGACGGCTCGGTCGGCGAGGGGGACGTCATCATCATCCGCTACGAAGGCCCCAAGGGCGGGCCCGGCATGCGCGAGATGTTGCAGGTCACGGCCGCGCTGAAGGGCAGGGGGATCAACAACGTCGCCCTGCTGACCGACGGCCGGTTCTCGGGGGCCAGCTACGGCTTCGTCGCCGGGCACGTTTCCCCTGAGGCCGCAGTCGGCGGACCCATCGCCCTAGTCCGCGATGGCGACCGCATCCGTATCGACGTCACCAACCGCCGCATCGACGTCGACGTCGATCTGGCCACCCGCCGTGCGGGTTTCAGTCCCCGCGCCATGGCCCCCGTCCACGGCGTCTTCGCCAAATACCGCGCCAGCGTCGCCTCGGCCTCGCAGGGCGCCGTCACCATTCCCAACCCGCCGCCGGCTCAAGTTCCGGCCGCAGCCAAAGCCCACCAGGAAGCCTGAGCCATGAAAATCTACACCAACGACGACATCCGTCCCGGCGTCATCGCCGGCCAGAAGATCGCCATCATCGGCTATGGCTCGCAGGGCCGCGCCCACGCCCAGAACCTGAAGGATAGCGGCCACGACGTCATCGTCGGCGTCCGCGAGGGCGGCAAGGGCTGGAAGAACGCCAAGGCCGACGGCCTGGCCACCGCCGAGCCCGCCGATGCGGTCAAGGACGCCGACATCATCGCCATCCTGACCCCCGACATGGCCCAGGCCGAGGTCTACAAGACCCAGATCGAACCGTTCGCCAAGAAGGGCTCGGCCCTGTTGTTCGCTCACGGATTCTCGATCATCTACGGCCGCGTCACGCCGCGCGAGGACATGGACGTGATCCTGGTCGCGCCCAAGGGGCCGGGCGATCTGGTCCGTCGCGAGTATCAGAAGGGCGCCGGCGTCCCCTCGCTGTTCGCCATCGAGAAGGACGTCACCGGCAAGGCCCGCGACCGCGCCATGGGCTATGCCAAGGGCAACGGCGGCGCGACCGGTGGCCTGCTGGAAACCACCTTCCGCGAAGAGACCGAGACCGATCTGTTCGGCGAACAGGCCGTCCTGTGCGGCGGCGCCAAGGAACTGGTCATGGGCGGATTCAACACCCTGGTCGAGGCCGGTTACCAGCCCGAGATCGCCTATTTCGAATGCCTGCACGAGCTGAAGCTGATCGTCGATCTGTTCTACGAGGGCGGCATCACCAAGATGAACGAGTTCATCTCCGAGACCGCCAAGTGGGGCTCGGTCAAGTCGGGCCCTCGCGTCATCAATGACGAGACCCTGGCCCGGATGAAGCAGATCCTGACCGAGATCCAGGACGGCACCTTCGCCCGCGAATGGATCGCCGAAAACGACGCCGGCAAGCCGAACTACGACGCCCTGGTCGCCGAGGACAACGCCCAGAAGATCGAGGTCGTCGGGGCTTCCCTGCGCGAACGCATGGCCTGGCTGCACGCCCCCAAGACGGCCGAAGCCGCCTGATACCGGATCGATAGAGCAAGCTGATGAGCGCCGCCGCCGCCACCTTCAAACCCGCAGTCGAGACCGCCCCCCAGTCGGGTGCGCGCCTCGTCGTCTCCACCCTGGAGAAGCTGGGGGTAGAGGTGCTGTTCGGATATCCCGGCGGCGCCATCATGCCGATCTACGACGCCCTGGCCGGGTCGTCGCTTCGCCACTACCTGTGCCGCCACGAACAGGGCGCGGCCTTTGCCGCCGATTCCTACGCGCGGGTGTCGGGCAAGGTCGGGGTCTGTATGGCGACGTCGGGGCCTGGGGCGACCAACCTGGTCACCGGTATCGCCAACGCCATGCTGGATTCCATTCCCATGGTCTGCATCACCGGCAATGTCGCGCAGGGCGTCATGGGCATGGACGCCTTCCAGGAGGTCGACATCCTGGGCGTCACCCTGCCGATCGTGAAACATTCCTATCTGGTCCGCAGCGCCGCCGACATTCCGGCGGTGATCGAGGAGGCCTTCCACATCGCCCGCTCGGGCCGTCCGGGGCCGGTCCTGATCGACCTGCCCAAGGACGTCCAGTTCGAGATGACCGACGCGCCGCGCGGCATCCATCTGTCGAACGCGATCGACGTCGCTGACGCGGCCGTCATCGATGACGCCGCCGCCGCCATCCGCGCGGCGAAGAAGCCGGTTCTGTACATCGGCGGCGGGGTGAAGATCTCGGGTGCCGTCCAGGCCGTTCGCGACTTTGCCGCCATGACCGGCATCCCCCAGGTCTCGACCCTGAACGCCCTGGGCACCATCCCGACAGGCCAGGACAATTTCCTGGGTATGCTGGGCATGCACGGCACCCGCTGCGCCAACGAGGCGGTTCAGGAAAGTGACCTGCTGATCGTCATCGGCGCCCGTTTCGACGACCGCGCCACCGGCAAGCTGATCGAGTTCGCGCCCCACGCCGGGGTCGTCCATTTCGACATCGACCCGTCCGAGATCGGCAAGCTGCGCAAGGTCGCGGTCGGCGTCACCGGCGACGTGAAGCCGAATATCGAGGCCCTGAACGCGCGCCTGTCCAGCGGCCCGGCGATCGAGGTCTCCGAATGGGCCGACAAGTGGCGAGCCAAGGCGATCGCATGCGCCTTCGACTACAATGCCCCCGGCGAAGGCGTCTTCGCGCCCCAGTTGCTGAACGAACTGTCCCAGAAGGCCGGCCCCAGCTTCATCGCCGCCTGCGACGTCGGCCAGCACCAGATGTGGGTCGCGCAATACTGCGAGTTCTCGCGGCCCCAGGCGCACATCACCTCGGGCGGTCTGGGCTCGATGGGTTTCGGCCTGCCCGCCGGGATCGGCGCCAAACTGGCCGAGCCGGACGCCTGTGTCGTCACCATCACCGGTGACGGCGGGGTGATGATGAACATTCAGGAGCTGGCGACCGTCAACCGGTTCAAGATCCCGCTGAAGATCATCATCCTCGACAACTCTCGCCTGGGCATGGTGCGCCAGTGGCAGGAGTTCTTCTTCGAGCGGAATTTCTCCGAGGTCGATCTGTCCGACAACCCCGACTTCGTGAAGGTCGCCGAAGCCTTCGGCATCCCGGCCTTCCGCGTCGATGCGCGCGATCAGGTCTCGGCCGGGATCGACCGGCTGCTGGCCACCGAGGGACCGATCCTGATGCACGTCATCATCGATCCGAACGACAACGTCTGGCCGCTGGTGCCGCCGGGCAAGAACAACGCCGAAATGCTGGAGGGCGCACGATGACCGACACCGTTCACATCCTGATCGACCGGGCCGACGGCGCCCTTCAACGCCTGATCGGACTGGTGGAGCGTCGCGGCTTTCACATCGACGCCATGACCATGGCACCCGAGGGCTCGGCCCTGGCCGTCGCCCTGACCGTGCGCGGCCGCGACGTCGGTCGCTCGATCGACAATCTGGGCCTGCAGATCGACCGTCTGGTCGGCGCGCGGAGAATCTCCAACGACGCCACCTTTCGCTCCGAGGCGGCCTGATCTCGATGAGCGTGCCGAAGACTCTGTATGAGAAGGTATGGGACCGGCATCTGGTCGTGCCTGAGACCGAAGCCACGCCGGGCGTCCTCTATATCGACCTGCATCTGGTCCACGAGGTCACCAGCCCCCAGGCGTTCAGCGAGATCGAGAGCCGGGGCCTGAAGGTCCGCCGGCCCGATCGCACCTTCGCGACCCTGGACCACTCGACCCCGACCCTGCCGGCCGTCGATGGCGTCCGCCCCTATGTCACCGACGAGGCGCGCGATCAGGTCTCGCGGCTGGAACAGAATTGCGCCCGCCACGGCGTCGAACTGGCCGGTTGGGATTCCGATGCGCGCGGCGTCGTCCATGTCATGGGCCCGGAGCAGGGGCTGACGCAGCCGGGCATGACCGTGGTCTGTGGTGACAGCCATACCGCGACCCACGGTGCCTTCGGCGCCTTGGCCTTCGGCATCGGCACGTCGGAAGTCGGCCATGTCCTGGCCACCCAATGCCTGTTGCAGCGGAAATCGAAGACCCTTCGAGTGACCGTCGATGGCGAGCTTCAGCCCGGTGTGTCGGGCAAGGACGTGGCGCTGGCGGTGATCGCGGCCCTGGGCTTTGGCGGCGGCACGGGCTTTGTCATCGAATATGCGGGCAGCGCCGTGACCGGTTTAGACATGGAAGGGCGGATGACCCTGTGCAACATGTCGATCGAGGCGGGCGCGCGAGCGGGCATGATAGCTCCTGACCAGAAGACCATCGACTGGCTGCGCGGCCGTGCCAAGGTTCCGCAAGGCGCGGCCTATGACGCCGCCGCCGCCGAGTGGCTGGCTCTGGCCGGCGATCCGGGCGCGACCTACGATCATGAGATCGTGCTGGACGGCGGAGCTATCCGCCCCATGGCCACCTGGGGCACGACGCCGGACGCCGGCGCGCCGATCGGGTCGAAGGTCCCGGAACCCCAGTCCGACAGCGACCGAAAGGCCATCGCCTATATGGGCTTCGAGGCCGGCCAGACGACGACGACGCAACCCGTGGACGTCGTCTTCATCGGCTCCTGCACCAACGGTCGCCTGCCCGACCTGCGCGCGGCCGCCGATGTCCTGCGCGGCCGCAAGGTCAAGCCGGGCGTGCGGATGCTGGTGGTGCCGGGCTCGGAGGCCGTGCGCCGCGACGCCGAGGCCGAGGGGCTCCACACAGTCTTCACCGACGCCGGGGCCGAATGGCGCATCCCCGGATGTTCGATGTGCATCGCCATGAACGGCGACGACGTGGGGCCGGGCCAGCTGGCCGTCTCCACCTCCAACCGCAATTTCGAAGGCCGTCAGGGCAAGGGCGCGCGCACCATCCTGGCTAGCCCAGCCACAGCAGCGGCCTCGGCCATCGCCGGCGTGCTGACCGATCCGCGGGTCTATCTGTCGGAGCTGGTCAATGCCTGAACCCATCAAGGTCCTGACCTCCCGCACCCTGGTCCTGACCCAGGCCAACATCGACACCGACCAGATCATTCCTGCGCGGTTCCTGACCACGACCGAGACGACCGGCCTGGGGGCCAAGGCCTTCTACGACTGGCGCTATGAGACCGACGGCACGGCGCGGCCGGAAGCCGTTCTCAACCGGATCGATCCGACAGAGCACCGCATCCTGGTCGCCGGGGACAATTTCGGCTGCGGCTCGTCACGCGAGCATGCGCCCTGGGCCCTGTACGACTATGGCTTCCGGGCGGTGATCTCGACCGGGATCGCCGACATCTTCACCTCCAACGCGCTCAAGAACGGCCTCTTGCCGATCGTGGTTGACCAGGCGACCTGGGACGATCTGGTCGCCCATCCCGAACAGCCGGTGACCGTCGATCTGGAAGCCAACGAGGTGCGGCGCGGCAACCATCCGCCCGTCGCGTTTGCCGTCGAGGCCTTTGCCCGCCAGTGTCTTCTGGACGGGGTCGATACCCTGGGCTGGCTGTCGAAACACACACCCGCCATTGAAGCCTTCGAGCGCTCTCACGAGCCTCAAATCGTAACGGAACCCGCGTGATGCCCAACCGCAAGACCTTCAAGATCGTCCTGCTGCCCGGCGACGGCGTGGGCCCTGAAGTGACCGCCTCGGCCAAGGCGGTGCTGGAGCTGATCGGCGATTTCTATGATCACGATTTCCGGTTCTCCGAACACCTGATCGGCGGGGCCGGCATCGATGCGGCGCAGAATCCCCTTCCTCAGGAGACCATCGACGCCTGCCTGGCTTCGGACGGCGTGCTGCTGGGCGCCGTGGGCGGCCCGAAGTGGGACGGCCAGGCCCAACGACCCGAACAGGGGCTGCTGGCGATCCGCAAGGCCATGGGATTGTTCGCCAATCTGCGGCCGCTTCAGGTCTCGCCGGTCATGGCGCACCGCTCGCCGCTGAAGAAGGAGATCGTCGAAGGCGTCGATCTGATCGTCTTCCGCGAACTGACCGGCGGCGTCTATTTCGGCGAAAAGGGCAGGAAGGACGACGGCTCCGCCTACGACGTCTGTTCCTATTCGATCGAGGAGATTGAGCGCGTCACCCGTGCCGCCTTCAAGATCGCAGAGCAACGCCGCGGCAAGGTCACCTCGGTCGACAAGGCCAACGTCATGGAGACCAGCCGCCTGTGGCGCGAGGTCGTGACCCGGATCCACGCCGAGGAATTTCCCGGGGTCGAGCTGAAGCACGCCCTGGTCGATTCCATGGCCATGCACCTGATCCAGCGCCCGCGCGACTATGACGTCATCCTGACCGAGAATATGTTCGGCGACATCCTGTCGGACGAGATTTCGGTGCTGGGTGGGTCGATCGGCCTCTTGCCCTCCGCGTCGCTGGGGACCAGCGGGCCCGGCCTGTTCGAGCCTATCCACGGCTCGGCGCCGGACATCGCCGGACAGGATCTGGCCAACCCGGTCGGCACCATCCTGTCGGCCGCGATGCTCTTGCGCCACAGCCTCGGGCTGGAGGACGAGGCCGATTCCATCGAGGCCGCCGTGGCCGCTGTCCTGGCAGCCGGTGCCGTCACAGCGGACCTGGGTGGAGAGCTGGGGACCCGCGGCGCCACCGACGCGATCCTGGACGCGATCCGGGCCATCCACTGGGCGGCCTCACACAGGGTTCAGATGCACTGGGGTTGAGGTTTGCGGCGCACACTTATGAACAAGGTATGAATCTGCGCCTTGGTCACAATCGGCGGCAATATTATTCAGGTCTGGCGTGCTAAAATAAGACGCCTGCACGAAAGTTGCGCAGCGTACGGCAAAGCCTCTTGCATCCTTGCAACGCCGTGTGATTGTTTCGCATCTGCGAGATTGTCATAGGGGCTGCAACACACATGGCTAAGATCTGGAATCGAGTACCGGGCGTCCTTGCCCTGCTTCTACTCACGGCGGCGCTGTTCTATGCGGGCGGTGCCTTCGCTCAGGACGCTGCTGCGCCCGCGCCGACGCTGCTGGCCCACCAGGTTCCGTTGGAACTGGACACGGCGGCGTCGTCCTGGATCCTGACTTCCACCGCTCTGGTCCTGCTGATGACCCTGCCGGGTCTGGCCCTGTTCTACGGCGGCATGGTGCGTCGCAAGAACGTGATCGCCACCATCACCCAGTCGGTCGGCGTCTCCGCCGTCGTCACCCTGGCCTGGTTCGCCATCGGCTACAGCCTGTCATTCGGGACCGGCCAGGCCATGTTCGGCTTCCCGGCCGAGGCGGTGAACTCTGTGATCGGTTCTACACAGGCCGCCTTCCTGAACGGTGTGACCATCGAGACGGCGCACAGCCTGGCCAAGGGCCTGCCTGAGTTCCTCTGGATTTCCTATCAGCTGACCTTCGCGATCATCACGCCCGCCCTGGTCACCGGAGCCTTCGCCGAACGCCTGAAATATTCTGGCCTGCTGCTGTTCACGGCGCTGTGGTCCATCCTGGTCTACGCTCCCATCGCCCACTGGGTCTGGGGTGGCGGCTTCCTCGGCGCGGCCGGGGTGCTGGACTTCGCCGGCGGCGCGGTCGTTCACGTCAACTCGGGTGTGGCCGGTCTGGTCTGCGCCCTGTTCCTTGGGCCGCGTAAGGGTTACGGCACCGAGCCGATCAACCCGCACAACCCGGTCCTGACCATGATCGGCGCCTCGCTGCTGCTGGTGGGCTGGATCGGCTTCAACGCCGGCTCGGCGTGGACGGCGGACGGCATCGCTTCGGTCGCCCTGCTCAACACCCTGCTGGCCGCCATGGCCGCGGCCCTGACCTGGAAGCTGATCGAGGTCATCGAGAAGAAGAAGGCTTCGCTGATCGGCATGCTCTCGGGCCTCGTCGCCGGTCTGGTTGCCATTACCCCGGCCGCCGGCTTCGTCGATCCCAAGGGCGCGGTCATCATCGGCGCCATCGCCGGACCGGTCTGCTACATCTCTTCGGTGTGGATCAAGAAACTGCTGCGCTACGACGACAGCCTGGACGCCTTCGGCATCCACGGTGCCGGCGGTCTGCTCGGAGCCTTGCTGACCGGCGTGTTCGCCACCGCCACGGTGAATGGTCTTTCGGAAGGTGCCAACATCGGCACCCAGGCCATCGGCCTGGCCTGGACCATCGCTTGGAGCGCCGTCGGTACCCTGGTCATCCTGATCATCTGCAAGTTCACGACCGGACTGCGGGTTTCGGAAGCTCAGGAAGCCGAAGGTCTCGACACTGTCCTGCACGGTGAGTCACTCGACCACTGACGACACGGGCCGGGTGCGAGGCTCAACTCGCATCCGGCCGCATCTCTCTAGCCGGCGGTTCTGGCTCTCTCCCGAGCCGTCGGATCACATGCCAACGACCACCAAGGTCATCGAAGGGGATATCAAGATGAAGCTTCTCTCCACCTGCGCGGCCGCCGCCGCACTCGCCCTGCTGGCCTCGGCCGGCGCCGCCTCGGCCCAGGACGTTTCGGTCACCGCCAACGTCGCGGTGGCCTCGGACTATGTGTTCCGCGGCATCAGCCAGACCGACGAAGGCGCCGCCGTCCAGGGTGGTGTCGATCTGACCGTCGGCAGCTTCTACGCCGGTGTCTGGGCGTCCAACGTCGACTTCCTCGACAACACCGACGCCGAGATCGACGTCTACGGCGGTTATCGTGGCGAGGCCGCCGGCTTTGCCTATGACGTCGGCGTGGTGACCTACCTCTACGCTCCCGGCGCCAACCAGGACTATGACTACGTCGAACTGAAGGCCGCCGCCTCGCGCGCCGTCGGCCCCGCCACCTTCGGTGCCGCCGTCTACTTCTCGCCCGACTTCTTCGGTCTGGACGACGAGGCAACCTACCTCGAGTTCAACGCCGCCTATGCGGTGCCGCAGGTTTCGGGCCTGACCCTGACCAGCGCGGTCGGCAAGCAGTGGCTCTCGACAACGGACGACTATGTCACCTGGAACGTCGGCGGCACCTATGCCTTCGCCGGCACGCCCCTGGCCCTGGACGTCCGCTATCACGACAATGACTATGACCTGTCGGCCGCTCCGATCACCGACGGCCGTATCGTCGCGACCCTGAAAGCCGTCTTCTAGGCCTATCCTCCCAGGCCTGAACTTCGACGCCGCCCGTGGTGTGAGACACGGGCGGCGTCTTTGTGTCTGGAGACCCGTTCGAGCTGGTAATCAGCCGCCGTAGCCGCGTCCGCCGCCACCGAAGCCGCCTCGCGAGACGACGGTGGTGCGGCTCTGGGCCCGGGCGGGGGCTTGCCGCGCCACATCGACGTCGTTGCGATTGGCGACCGTGCGCCCGGTGCGATAGTCCCGGCTCAGATAACCGCCGCCGTAGCCGTTGGAAAAGCTGCCGTTCCGGTCACGATACAGCGGCCCGCCCCCGCGATAGCCGCCGCCGTTCAGCAGCTGGCCGATGATGAAGCCGGTCGCCAGCGGTCCGAAGAAGCTTCCACCGCCGGTGTTGTTCAGCGGGCGACACTGGTCGGGCCCCCACTGGCCTTCGCATTCGGCTTGAGAGGCGTAACGCGGTGCCTTCTCCTTGGCCTGCTGGTCCGCGACGTTATAGGCCGTGGCACATTCGGCGTCGGTGACGTCGTTGGCGGCGCGGCATTCCTCCAGCGAGGTATAGGCCAGGGCCGGATCCGCCGCAGGCACCGGGGCCGCGACCTGCGGCGCACCACAGGCCGCCAGCGAGAAGCTGGCTGTGGCCATCAAACCCGTCACGTGCAGGGTCTTGGACCGCATCATCCGACGCATGTTTCGCGACCCGGCCTCGGGGCGGGGATCGGAGGCGGGCAGGGGCTTGTTCGTGTCTGTCATGGCGATCAGGCCGTCATGCAGGCGGCATTGAGCAGGCCGACGCAGATCGAGATCGACGCCAGATAGACGCTCGCCGCGACCTCACCGGCCTCGATCCGAGTGGTCAGGTTGCGGAAGGCCAGCCGGCTCATGGTCACGAAGACCAGGATCTGGATCACGCCCGCCAGCAGGGCCCAGGCCGCGAACTCCAGCAAACTGACCGTGTGCGAAAGCGCCGAGGCCAGAGGCAGGACATAGCCGATCAGGGCCCCGCCCAGCGAAATGGCGGCGGCCGTATTGCCGGCCCGGATCAGGTCGCGTTCATGATAGGGCGTGACCCATTGATAGATCAGCTTGAAGGCCACGGTGAAGACACCCGCCGCCGCAAAGGCGAGGACGAAGGCCGCGGCCCCGTTGGTGAATGCAAACCAGTCGAACATTGAAGTCTAGCCTCCTCAGGCGCGGAACTCGGCCATCTCCAGCGGGATGCCGACCATGGTTTCGTGGGTGATGTCGCCGGGCCGACCGTCGGCCCCTTGCGGCTGCATCTCCAGGGCCAGCATCAACTCGCGCCCGTCCGGAAGGTCGCGGGCATAGAGCATGCAGGTCTGGAAAATCTTCGAATAGGGGGTGGTCGATGTCCGGTCGTCCCAGATCGTCTCCCACAGATCGACCGGGGCCTGAACCGCGTCGCTTTCGGAGAACCAGAAGCGCGGATAGTCGGGCAGTTCCTCGGCCGCGCCCTGGAACACCGGTGCCGACAGCCGATCGCGCCAGACCCGCCGCTCCCGCTCGCCCGGCGGATAGGCCGAGGTCCAGGGGATGAAGAGGGTGAAGTCATAGTTCTCCTGGCCGGCGGCGTCGTCGCTCATGGCCTGAAGCATCACATGGTCGTCGGTATAGAAGCGGTGGACGTGCTGGCCGCCCTCCAGCTCCAGATGGCCCTGGGCCGTGATGTCGAGCACGTCGCGATCCAGGGTGAACCGGGTCGTGTCCCCCAGCCTGCGCCAGGCCAGCGGATCCAGCGACACCGTCCGCCCGACGGTGATGTTGCGCACCGTGGCCAGCCGATTGGCGGGTTCGTCGGCAGGCTTTGACCCGAACAGACGCTTGAACATGATCGTTCTCTAGCCTCGAACCGCGCGGGCGGCGAGCCTGAGATCATCACGAACCTGTATCGGCCGGGGCATAGGCTGAAAATCCACCCGGCCGACCCTCTTGTCAAGCGTTCATGTTACGCGTTACATGTAACAGATGACGAGCGCGCTCGACAGTTCATCGCCGGCCGGTTCGGATCGCATCCGGGCCTGGCGAAAGGCACGCCGTGAGGCGGGCATGGTCAAGCTGGAACTTTGGGTGCCCCAGGCGACGCGCGACGATGTTCGCGCTGCCGTCCGCGCCATCGTCACCGACTCGACGCGTTCGCCGGCCCTTGTGCAACGCCGCCGCTCGCCCACCTCAAACGCCATCACCCCTGGAGCTGACCATCAAATGGACGCCGTGATCGAAACCGCCTGGACCGTGCCCGCCATCAAGGCGGCGCTGGATGAGTCCTCACTGGTCCGCGAGGGCGAACTGACCCTGCGCGTGGTCGAGGGCGCGGACCCCGTGCTGCTCGCCACCATGCATGAATACGGCGACTTGCCGATCTACCTCAGCGTCGGCGGGGCCCAGATCGTCTGTTCCGTCCTGCTCTGGCCCGTTTCGGAACAGAAGGACGCCGCCCGGTTCAACGAGTTCCTGCTGAAGGCCCAGCGCGTCGTGCCCCTGTCCAACTTCGCCATCACCAGCGTGTCGGACGAGGACGTCTATGAGTTGATGGGCGAACTGTCGTGCAAGACGACGCTTCAGACCATATTGATCGAATTGCGCACCCTGGCCGAGAATGCGATCGACGCCACGTCGCTTCGCGAAACCTTCGACGCCGCCTGATCCGGAGAGATAGAAATGTCCATGCTCGCCAAACTCTCCGCCCTGTTCCGCGGCACCGCCCATGAGGCCGGTCAGTCGGTGGTCGATGCCAATGCGCTGAAGATCCTGGATCAGGAAATCCGCGACGCCGACAATGCGCAAGGCAAGGCCCGCGACGACCTCGCCGGCCTGGTCGCGCGCCGCCGCATGGCCGAGAACGAACTCAAGAGCTTCGGCGAGCAGATCGCCAAGTACGAAAGCTCGGCCCGCGCCGCCGTCGCCCAGGGCAAGATCGATCTGGCCCGCGAGGTCGCCGGACGCATCGCCGAGCTCGAGACCGAGATCGGCACCCGCGGTCCCCAGATCGAGGGCATGAAGGAGGCCGAGGCCCGGCTTCGCACCGCCATCTCTTCGACCGACCAGAAGATCGAAACGCTCCGGCGCGAGATCGACATCGTCAAGGTCAATGAGTCGGTGCAGCGCGCCCAGACCTCCGTCGCCCTGCAATCGGCCGGCGCCCACTCGCGCATCGGCTCCGCCGCCGACAGCCTGCAACGCATCAAGCAGCGCCAGGCCGTGCAGGAAGAGAAGCTCAAGGCCGGCCAGGAGCTCGAGGACCGCCGCACCGGTGCCGACCTCGACCACAAGCTGAAGGAGGCCGGCATCCTGCCCGGCCATTCCTCGGCCGACGACGTGCTGGCGCGGCTGACGCAGTCGCCTGTCACAGTGGTGACCCCGCAGATCGGGACCAGCGTCCCGGCGGACAAGGATCCGGCTTAATCCTTTCCTCCCCGTTCGCCGCTTGGCGAACGGGGAGGGGGACCGCGAAGCGGTGGAGGGGCTCTGCCCGCAGGCGCGATACCGAGTGTGGGGCCGGCAGCCCCTCCGTCTCGCTGCAAGCGCGGCGATCCACCTCCCCATCGGCTTCGCCGTCGGGGAGGAGAAAGTGGACCATGCAACGCATCAAACTTGACCCCCGTCCTGGCTGGCAGGACAAGGCCGAGGCCGTCGGCTTCACCTGGCATCACGACTCCGGCCAGACCTACTGGGACGAAGCCGCCGCCTATGAATTCTCCCTGGCCGAGATCGAGGACGGCATCGAGGCCCCGACCGCCGAGCTCCACGCCATGTGCCTCGACCTCGTCGACGAGGCGGTAAAGTCCGAGCGGCTGATGACCCAGCTCGATATCCCCGAAGCCATGCGCGACTATGTCGCCGACAGCTGGAAGCGAAACGATCCCAGCCTCTACGGCCGGTTCGACTTCGCCTATGACGGCACGGGGCCGGCCAAACTGTACGAGTACAACGCCGACACGCCCACGTCCGTCTATGAAACAGCCGTGTTCCAGTGGCTGTGGCTCGAGGATCAGATCGCGGCGGGGATGCTGCCGCAGGGCGCCGACCAGTTCAACAGCCTGCACGAAAAGCTGGTCGAGCGATTCCGCGCGATTTTCCCCGATGGAGGCTTCGTCCACTTCAGTTCTGACCCCGATTTCGTCGAGGACCGCCAGACGGTGCGGTTCCTGGAGGACTGCGCCAACCAGGCCGGTCTGGAGCCCCAGTTCGTCGCGATCGGCGACATCGGGCTGAACGCCGACGGCCGCTTCGTCGACCACGAGAATTTCCTGATCGGGGCGATGTTCAAACTGTACCCTTGGGAACAGATGCTGCGCGACGACTACGCCAAGCCGTTGCCGGACGCCGAGGTGACGGTGCTGGAGCCGGCGTGGAAATCGATCCTGTCCAACAAGGGGATGCTGCCGCTTCTGTGGGAACGGCATGCGGGCCATCCCAACCTGCTGGAGACCTATTTCGAGAGCGACCCGGCGCACACGACGCTGGGCACATCGTATGTGCGCAAGCCCCTGTTCTCGCGCGAGGGGGCCAATGTCGAACTGGTCAAGGACGGGCGGAAATCGTCGGTGCTGGACGGCGGCTACGGCGACGGGGCCTGGATTCGTCAGGCCCTGCATGCGCCGCCGAAGTTCGACAACCGCTATGTGATCGTCGGCTCCTGGGTCGTCGGAAACGAGCCGGCGGGCATCGGTCTGCGCGAGGACCGGGGCCGGATCACGCGCAACACCTCGCGCTTCCTGCCGCATTACATCCGCGACTGAACCTCGCGCGTAGCGATCCCTGACCTGACAGAGCAAGCTTGGCCGGTTAGGGAAGGGGTGACCCGTCACGAAAGCCCCTTCATGACCGCCGCCCTTTCGGACACACCGAACGCCATGTCCCGTCGTCGCGCCCTGTCCAGCCTGGCTGTCCTGTCCGCCCTGGGTGCGAGCTGGTTCTCCGCGCCCCGGGCGAAGGCAGGGCCGGTGCAAACGCGATCCTCGGCCGAGCACGCGGCGCTGATCGAGACCTTGATCGGTCAGATGACGATCGACGAAAAGGCCGGTCAGTTGAACCTGCTGGCCGACCCGTTCCGCTTCCGGCCCTACAACGTCAATCCACTGGACGCCTTCGGTGACCCGGCCCGGACCACCGACCTGATCCGGCGAGGCCTGTGCGGGGCCCTGTTCAACGGCGTCGGGGCAGAGGCGGGTCGGCGCATCCAGCGGATCACGGTCGAGGAGACCCGGCTCAAGATCCCGATGCTGTTCGCCGCCGACATCATCCACGGCATGACCACGGTGTTTCCCGTGCCTCTGGCCGAGGCCTCCGCTTTCGACGAGGACCTGGCCTATCGCACCGCCCGGGTCGCCGCGCTCGAGGGGGCGGTGTCGGGCATCCATCAGGCCTATGCCCCCATGGTCGATGTAGCCCGGGACCAGCGCTGGGGCCGGGTGGTCGAGGGGGCAGGCGAGGACGTCCTGCTGAACCAGCGTCTGGCCGCCGCCCGGGTGCGCGGCTTCCAGGGCGAGCGGGGCCTGGCCGACCGCGATGCCCTGCTGGCCACGCCCAAGCATTTCGTCGCCTATTCGGCGGCCCAGGGCGGGATGGAATACAACACCACCGACATGAGCGAGGCGACGCTGCGGGGCGTCTTCCTGCCGCCGTTCTGGTCGGCGATCGACGCCGGTGCCCTGTCGGTGATGAGCGCCTTCAACGACCTGAACGGCGTGCCGACCTCGGGCAACCGGCGGATGCTGACCGACGTCCTGCGCGGCGAATGGGACTTCAAGGGGTTCGTCGTGTCCGACTACACCTCAGAGCGCGAACTGATCGCCCACGGTTTCGCCGAGGACGGCCGCGACGCCGCCCGCATCGCCCTGCTGGCCGGGGTCGACATGAGCATGGTGTCGGGCCTGTACCTGGAACACATCCCGGGGCTGGTCGCATCGGGCGACGTGCCGATGGCCCGCGTCGACGAGGCCGTGCGGCGGGTGCTCGCCACCAAGGCGGCGCTCGGCCTGTTCGACGACCCCTATCGCGGCATGGACCCGGAGCGCGAGCGCGTCGTGCGGGGCGCGGCCGCACACTACGCCCTGGCGCGCGAGGCGGGGGCCAAGTCGATCGTCCTGCTGAAGAACGAGGGCCGCGTCCTGCCACTGCGCCGCGAGGGCCAGAAGATCGCCCTGATCGGACCGTTCGCCAGCGACGTGGATAACGTCTTCGGCCCCTGGACCATCTGGGGCGACGAGGGCCACCGCGTTTCTCTGGAAGCCGGGTTCCGCGCGGCCATGCGCCGTCCTGAGGACCTGGTCGTGGCCCAGGGTTGCGAGGTCGAGGCTGCCCTGTCCGGTGGCATATCGGCGGCCGTGGTGGCGGCGGCCCAGTCCGATGTCGTGGTGCTCGCGCTCGGCGAAAGCGCCCGGTTTTCTGGCGAGGCCCAGTCCCGGGTCGAGATCACCCTTCCGCCCGCGCAACAGGCCCTGGCTCAAGCTGTCGCCGAGATCGGCAAGCCCATGGTCGTCCTGCTGCGCAACGGCCGGGCGCTGGAACTGTCGGGGGCGGTGAAGGACGCGGCCGGGATCGTCGTCACCTGGTTCCTGGGGTCCGAGATGGGCAACAGCGTCGCCGACGTCGTCTTCGGCACCCATTCGCCGTCCGGTCGCCTGCCGGTCAGCTTCCCGCACCGCTCGGGCCAGCAGCCTTTCTCCTACGACCACAAGACCACGGGCCGCCCTGCCAACCCGGCCCTGGCGTCCGAGGAATATACCGCCCGCTATCGCGAGACGACCAACACGGCCCTGTACCCGTTCGGCCACGGACTGACCTATGGCGAGGTCCGCTATTCGGCCGCCGTCCTGTCGTCGGACACCCTGACCTGGAACGGCGAGATCGAGGCGTCGGTGGCCATCCAGAACGCCGGGACCGTGCCGGTCGTGGAAACGGTGCAGCTCTATATCCACGATCGCGTCGCCAGTCTGACACAGCCGGGCCAGCGCCTGCGCAACTATCGCAAGGTCGCGATCGCGCCCGGTGCCACGACCACCGTCACCTTCCGCCTGCGCCGCGCCGTGCTGGAGTTTGTCGGCGAGACTGGCGCGATGACCGTCGAGCCCGGCACCTTCGACCTGTGGCTGGCACCGTCGGCCCAGGTCGGGACCCCGACGCGTTTCACCCTGGTCCGTTGATCCCGGCCCGGTTCAGCGTCCTTCCAGTCGGCGGGCCCAGGCCTGAAGGCGGGGGCGGAGCCGCAGGAACCGCAGATAGACGCGCTCGAACAGGGCAAGGATACCACGATGCCGCGCCAGCAGGCCGAACGGACGCAGCAGGGGGATGGCCCTCCACATCGCCGCAAAGGCCGCCGCGCCCGACAGAATCCGGCCGTCCTCGCGAGCGTGAAATCGGGCCAGAAGCTCTGCCCGGTCAATCGGACAGACGCCGGTTCCATCCGCCACATCGACGAACCGGATGGCACCCCGCCGGTCCAGCCGGCGCATCAGGGACATCTCGCGCCGACACAGGGGGCAGTCGCCGTCGAACCAGACGATCAGGTCTTTCATCGGGGCATCATAGCGTGAAGCGAGGCTGGACAAGGCTGACGAAAGGTCGCGATCGGGCCTTGCTTCCGTCGTCTTCCCCGTGCCGACTGAGCCGATGAGCTCGGCCCTGCTTCGCGACGTCTACATCACCGGCTGCGGCACCTTCCTGCCGGGCGGGCGGGTCGGGGTGGAGGCGATGGAGGACCATATCGGCCGTATCGGCGGGCGGTCCTCGGCGGTCGGCCGTCGCGCCCTGCGCTGGAACGGGGTCGAGACGCGCCACTATGCGATGGCGCCGGACGGAACGGTGCTGCAATCTAATGCCTCGATGGCGGCCGAGGCCGCGCGGGCGGCGCTGGACAACGCGGGTCTGTCGGTCGGCGACCTGAACCACCTGGCCACCGCGACGACCCAGGGCGACTATCTCGTCCCCGGTCACGCCAGCGCGGTCCACGCCGAGCTCGCCGCCCTCTGTCCCGGAATGGGCCCCATCGAAATCGCCAGCTACCAGTCCGTCTGCGCCTCCGCCCTGATGGCCATGAAGGGTGCCTGGCTCCAGGTCCGGGCCGGAGAAGCCGAGGTCGCCGTCACCACGGGCAGCGAGTTCTCGTCGCGCTGGTTCCGGCCCGAGTTCTATGAGGGCACCGCCCTGGTTGATGGCAAGGGGCGGGCGCGGATGGAGGCGGACTTCCTGCGCTTCACCCTGTCGGACGGTGCTGGTGCCGTGGTGCTGGAGCCCCGGCCAAAGCCCGACGGGTTGTCGCTGAAGGTCGAGTGGATCGACCTGACGTCGCTGGCCCATGCCTTCGATCCCTGCATGTGGGCCGGCTCGACCTTCGCAGACCGTGCCGACATGAAATCCGCCTGGAGCCACGTCGGGCCGACGGCCTCCCACGTCTCCGGGTCTGTCGCCCTGCTTCAGGACTTCGACCTGCTCAAGATCGTCATCCGTGCCTGGATCGGGGTCTGGATGAAGAAGGTCGACGACGGCCGGATCGTGCCGGACGATGTCGATCACCTGCTGTGCCACTATTCGGCGAAGTCGTTGCGCGATGAGATCGTCTCCATCCTGAGATCGACCAGGGCCATGATCCCGGAGGAGAAATGGTTCTCCAACCTGGCGACGGTGGGCAATGTCGGCTCAGCGTCGATCTGGGTCATGCTGGACGAGTTCATGAAGAGCGGGCGGGTGAAACGCGGTGAGAAAGTGCTGCTGATCGTGCCCGAAAGCGGGCGCGCCATGGTGGGGTTCATGATGCTGGAGGTGGTGTGATGGCCGATGGACCGATCCATGACGACGCGGTCGCCGACACCCTGCGCAAGCTCGCCGTGGTCTTCGCCGAGTTCGAGCAGCGGCTGGAAGCCACCCCCCTGATCCGCAAGCTGACGCGCGGCCGGTTCGAGATCGCCGACTATCACGCCTTCCTCATCAACCTGCGCCAGCAGGTGAAGGACGGGGCGTTGTGGATGAGCCGGGCCGCCTCCAACGTCGGCGAGTCCCATCTGGAACTGCGCTCGACCCTGATGCGCCACGCCGTGACCGAACACCGCGACTTCCGTCTGCTGGAAGCCGATTTCGTGGCCTCGGGCGGCGTGCTGGAGACCATTCGCGGCGCGCCCAAGAACGTCGGCTCCGAAGCCATCTCGGCCTGGATGTTCCACGAGGCGTCCAGGCCCGACCCGTTCGGCCTGCTGGGGGCCATGTTCGTCATCGAGGGCCTGGGCTCGATCAAGGCCCGGCCCTGGGGACTGAAGGTGCAGGAGCGGCTGGGCCTGCCCGACGAGGCGGTGCGGTTCCTGCTGTATCACGGCGAAAACGACGTCGGGCACATGCAGGAGTTCGAGGCGATGCTGCGGATGGTCCTGCCCGACGCCGCTGTCGCCGAACGCATCGTCACCTGCGCCCGTGTCACCGCCCGCCTCTATGCCCTCCAGATCGAGGAGATCATGGCATGAGCCTGTCGGACGGTGGCGCTCACGGCGATTCAGGCCCACGCGAGCGGGCCGATCCGTTCGACGCCCGCGCCTATGATCCCGCCGATCCCGATCCCTGGCTAGCGCTCTATCTCGATCACAGTCTGCCGATCGATCCCCAGGCCAAGCGAGCCCTGCTGCTGGGCGCCCGGTCGTGGTCGCGGCGCTGGCTGTTCCCGGTCAGCCGCCCGCTGGTCTTCCTGTTCTTCTGCGTGGTGAAGGTGCTGCGCGCGATCTCGCCGCGTCATCCGAACCTGAACGGCCTGCTGCACAAGTCCATCCGCTGGGGATTGCAGATCTTCGGTTCGCCCGAGGCCAACACCCTGATCCTGCGCCACTTCCACATCGGCACCGAACTGCTGGCCTTCATGAAGGCCAACTGCGGCGTCGATCCCGGCTCGATCAAGACCATCCCGCTCAAACCCCTGGCGCTGAAGGATCTGGAGGACAACGTCTTCCTCCAGCACGACCTGAACATCTTCAACTTCATCATCGAGATGAACATCGGATTGCAGGCGCAAGGCAGAGAACTGACCCCGCCGGCGGTGGTCGATTTCTCCATGATCTCCGACGTCGAACCGGCGTTCCAGACCTTCCCGACCGGCCCCCTGAACCGGATCGACATCCAGACGGCGGTAGAGTTTTACACGCCTCTGTACGCCCTGATGCTGCCCCGCGCCGACTTCATGCGGGCCTCCCACAGCCTGCAGCTGGACGAGACAGTTGCCATCTACATCGCCCGAATCCTGGGCACCGACTACCACATGAATTTCGTCAAGAACGGCCACCCTCTGGTGACCCTGTCGACCTTGCAGGCGGGCTACCGGCTGATGATGCACGGCCTGGACTGCGAGGGCATGCACGGCTGGCTGCGGGTTCTGAAGGCGCGTCAGGCGGCGGGTTTGTCGCTGGATCCCAGAAACCCGACCGGGGGTGAAACGGCGCTGGCCTGATCCTTCTCCCCTTGCGGGAGAAGGTGGCCCGCAGGGCCGGATGAGGGGTCACACCAATCGCTACGCATCGCGTTGGGAAACCCTCACAGACAAACCGAATGACCCTCATCCGTCAGCCTTCGGCTGCCACCTTCTCCCGCAAGGGGAGAAGGACGATCACGCCGCCGTCCCCTCCGCCAGCTTCTTCCTGTTCCGCCCGCGACCCAGCCGATAGACTCCGAACGCGATCAATCCACCGACCGCCAGGATGGCGATCGAGAGCAGGGGCCGGAACGCGAACCAGGCCAGGGCGATGGTCACCGTGCCGATGCTAAAGCCCAGGACGAAGGCCACAAGACCCGTCCCCATCCGCACGATCGTCCCCACCAGCGGCAGGACGTCGGCCAGCACCCCCAGCGGCGCCAGGATCAGGCCGAACCCGACGATCAGCAGCACCATGCCCAGCACCCGCAAGATCCAGGTGATGACCTTGTTCGCATCCTGGGCCCCCTGGAACATGTCGGCGGCCGGAACCGCGCCGTCCGAAACCAGCAGGAACTCCTCGCCGTTCCTGGCGCGATAGTTGGTGAACCCGTCTCCGTTCTGTTTGCCGACGATCGAGATCACGCCGGCAGGGGTCAGGTCGTAGGAAATCCGGATGTCGCCGATCGTCGGACTGCCCTGAATCACGGAGGTCTCGGACACGGGCGCGGCGTCGTCGGCGTCGTCCACATCGCTGCTGCGCGGCCGGTTGGCCGACAGCAGGATCTTGCCCTGTGAGATCGACACATACTGATCGACGTCGCCGACAGCCGCCTGGACCGCTTCGAGGTTGTCCTGGGTCAGGCGGAGAGGGGCCTCGCCGCCGATCTGGCCGACCACGGCATCGTCGAGCCGGAAGTCGCCGAGCGTCGCATCCTGGGCCAGGATGTCGGTCCCCTCGACGGCGAACTCGGGATTCTCGTGGCCGTTCGGTTCGGCGAAGGCGCTGGAGTCCTCGGCCGAGCCGGACCAGACCTTGGCATAGGTATAGGTGGTCACCGTCTCCTCGCCGCCGCCCAGCTTGGTGCGGGTCTCGGACTTGGAGCTTTCGCGCCATTGGTACATCTCGACCTGGCGCGACAGATGCACGCCCGTCGCGGTCACGCCGAAATCGGGGTCTTCCAGCGGTGCCGTCACGGCGACCGGGCCGGAGACGTGGACCAGCTTCTGGTCATTGGCGGCGTCGATCGGGCTGGCCTGAATGTCGACGACGAGGGACGCGCCTTCCTTCAGGCCGCGCTCGGTCTTGACCGCCCGACCCTCGTTCCAGGCCAGGCCGGCGATGCAGACGAAGATCAGCACGACGCCGACGAGGACCCCGGCGAAGGCCGAGCCGACGCGCGAAAACCATGAGGTGTTCGTCGTCCTGGTGACGCTGTCAGGCATTGTGATTTCCCCCCGGAAACTCTGATCGCCCCGTCCGACCCCCTGTCGGATAAGGAAGCTTTGCCGTGGACACTATGCCGGTGCGGCGCGGCTCGCAACACCGGCGCCATGCGGGTGGGGTCGCGGGACTTGTCTCTGAGGGCGAGGGCCGGTCTAACGGGGCATGACGACACGCCCGGATACCCCCGCCGAACCGAGCGCGCCCGGCTGGCGCTTCTGGATCGACCGGGGCGGCACCTTCACCGACGTGGTCGGCCGGGCACCCGACGGCACCGTCCGCACCGCCAAGCTGCTAAGCGAGAACCCCGAACACTATGCCGATGCGGCGGTCGAAGGGATGCGGCGGATGCTGGGGATCGGGCCCGGCCCCCTTCCACTGGGCCGGGTCGAGACCGTGCGGATGGGCACGACCGTGGCCACCAACGCCCTGCTGGAACGCAAAGGTGCCTCGACGGTCCTGGCCATCACGCGCGGCTTCGGCGACGCCCTGACCATCGGCTGGCAGAGCCGTCCCGACATCTTCGCGCGCCATATCGTCCTCAACCCGCCCCTGCATGACCGGCTGGTGGAGGTCGACGAACGGGTCGGGGTCGACGGCCGGGTGCTGATCCCGCTGGACGAAGACCGCGCCCGGACCGATCTGGCGGCAGCGCGGGCGCAGGGCGCGGAGGCGGTCGCGATCGTCCTGGTCCACGGCTGGCGCTGGACGGCGCATGAGGCCCGGCTGGCCGAGATCGCCACCGAGGTCGGGTTCACCCAGATTTCGGTCAGCCATGAGGTCGGTGCCCTGATCAAGCTGATCGGACGCGGCGATACGACGGTCGCGGACGCCTATCTGTCGCCCGTTCTGCGCCGCTATGTGGATCGGGTGCGCGGCGAACTGGGCCCGGCGACACCCCTGATGTTCATGCAGTCGAACGGCGGCCTGACCGACGCCGACGCCTTTCGGGGCAAGGACGCCATCCTGTCCGGCCCGGCGGGCGGCGTGGTCGGGATGGCGGCGACGGCGCGGGAGGCCGGCTTCGACCACGTCATCGGCTTCGACATGGGCGGCACCTCCACCGACGTCAGCCACTATGCCGGTGAGTACGAGCGGACTAGCGACAGCGTCGTCGCCGGCGTGCGTCTGCGGGCCCCCATGCTGTCGATCGAGACCGTGGCGGCGGGCGGCGGTTCGATATGCCGCTTCGACGGCGCGCGCCTGAGGGTCGGGCCCGAAAGCGCCGGCGCCGTGCCGGGCCCGGCCGCCTATCGCCGTGGCGGCCCTCTGACCATCACCGACTGCAACGTCCTGCTCGGCAAGCTCCAGCCCGAGCATTTTCCCGCAGTGTTCGGTCACGGCGGTGACGAACCGCTCGATGCCGAGGTAGTACACGCGAAGTTCGAGGCCCTGTCCGCAGAGGTCTCTGCCGCGACCGGCCGCCCCGCCCCGCCGACCGACCTGGCCGAGGGCTTCATCGCCATCGCCGTCGACCACATGGCCCGAGCCATCAAGACCATCTCGATCCAGCGCGGCCACGACGTCTCGCGCCACGTCCTGAACTGCTTCGGCGGAGCAGGGGGGCAGCATGCCTGTCTGGTCGCTGACGCCCTGGGGATGACGACGGTGATGCTGCATCCCCATGCCGGCGTATTGTCCGCCTACGGAATGGGGTTGGCCGAGGTCCGGACGATCCGTCAGGAGACGGTGGCGGAGGCGCTCGATGGGTCGCGCGACGGCGTGCTGGCCGGTCGTGTCGCGGCCCTCGCCGAGACCGCGCGGGCGGGACTGTCGGGGGGAGCCGTCGGGGATGTCATCACGATCCTTTCCCGCGCCGAGGTCAAATACGCCGGCACCGACACCCCCCTTACCGTGCCGTTCGGTTTGGCCGAGACGATGCTCGAGGCCTTCGACGCGGCGCACCGCCAGCGGTTCGGCTTCGTCGCGGAACGGGGCCTGATCGTCGAAACCCTGCAGGTCGAGGCGGTGTCGTCTCCCTCCCCCTCGGGGGAGGGCAGGTCGCGAAGCGACCGGGTGGGGGCGGCAAGGCAAAGCAGCGCCGTATCGCCTCGCCCTTCCCACCCGGTCTACGCTACGCTTCGACCACCCTCCCCCGGGGGGGAGGGAGAATTTGTCGCTGCTCTCCACCACCGCGACGACCTCCCCCCCGGCGCGACCATCCCCGGCCCCGCCATCATCCTGGAATCCACCGGCACAACCGTCGTCGAGCCCGGCTGGTCCGCGACCGTCGATGCCCGGCTCAACCTGATCCTGACCCGCACCGAACCCCTCGCACCCCGCGCGGCCGTCGGAACGGACGTCGATCCGATCCTGCTGGAGTTGTTCAACTCCCGCTTCATGGCCTGTGCCGAACAGATGGGCGAGGCGCTGCGGGCCACAGCCTATTCGGTCAACATCAAGGAGCGGCTCGACTTCTCCTGCGCCCTGTTCGACGGGGCCGGGGCCCTGATCGCCAATGCGCCGCACATCCCGGTCCACCTGGGTTCGATGGGCGAGAGCATCGCGGCCGTGATCCGGGCGCGGGGGGATGCGCGAGACGGGCGCGGCCTGAAACGCGGCGACGTCTATATGCTGAACGCGCCCTACAACGGCGGGACGCATCTGCCCGACATCACCGTCATCCTGCCCGTCTTCCTCGACGACGATGACGCCCCCGCCTTCTTCGTCGCCGCCCGAGGCCACCATTCGGACGTCGGCGGCATCACCCCCGGCTCCATGCCGCCCAACAGCCGCTCGGTCGAGGAGGAGGGCGTCCTGATCGACGACGTCCTGCTGGTCGACCAAGGCGTGCTGAGAGAGGCCGAGACCCGCGCCCTGTTCGCCTCGGGCTCCTACCCGTCGCGCAACGTCGACATGAACCTGGCCGACCTGAAATCCCAGGTCGCGGCCTGCGCGCGCGGGGCCGACGAACTGATCCGCATGGTCGCCGAGTTCGGCCGCGCCACCGTCGAAGCCTACATGACCCACGTTCAGGCCAATGCCGAGGAGGCCGTGCGTCGCATCCTCTCGGTGCTCAAGCCGGGATCGTTCGCGCTGGAGATGGACGACGGTGCCGTCATCCGCGTCGCCATTTCGATCGACCCGGAGGCCCGCCGCGCCACCGTCGACTTCACCGGCACCAGCGACCAGCGCCCGACCAATTTCAACGCCCCCCTGTCGATCGCGCGGGCGGCGACCCTGTACGTCTTCCGCACCCTGGTCGACGACGCCATCCCGCTGAACGAAGGCTGTCTGAAGCCCATCGACCTGATCGTGCCGGAGGGGTCCATGCTCAACCCCCGCTATCCGGCGGCGGTGGTGGCCGGCAATGTCGAGACCAGCCAGGCGGTGGTGGACGCCCTCTACGGTGCGCTCGGCGTCCTGGCCGCCAGTCAGGGCACGATGAACAACTTCACCTTCGGCGACGACACGCGCCAGTATTACGAGACCATCGCCGGAGGGTCGGGCGCCGGGCCCGGATTCGACGGGGCTTCTGCGGTGCAGACCCACATGACCAACTCCCGCCTGACCGATCCCGAGGTGCTGGAGACGCGGTTTCCGGTGCTGTTGGAGCGCTTCTCGATCCGGAGTGGTTCGGGCGGGGAGGGGGCGAACCGGGGCGGCGACGGCGTGGTCCGGCGGGTCCGTTTCCTCGAACCCATGACGGCCGCCATCCTGTCCAACCGTCGGCGCGTGCCCCCGTTCGGCGCTGCGGGCGGCGAGGCGGGCGTGGTCGGGATCAACAGCGTCGAGCGCGTGGACGGTACGGTCGAGGTTCTGGGCTCCACCGCCGAGGTGGCGATGGCCGTCGGGGACGTCTTCGTTGTCGAGACTCCGGGCGGGGGTGGTTATGGGAATGCATTGCCAGAACCCGGCAAGACGCTAGCGTAGCTCCATGCTCGTCCTTCTCGGCATTGCCGTTCTCGTCGCCGGCTTCCTGCTGCGGTTCAACCCGTTGCCGGTGATCCTGACGGCCGCCCTGGTCACAGGCATTGCGGGCGGCCTGACCCTGACCGAGACGCTGGCCGCCTTCGGCAAGGCGTTCAACGACAACCGCTATATCTCCATCGTCTGGCTGGTCCTGCCGGTCATCGGCCTGCTGGAAAGGTCGGGCCTTCAGGAACAGGCGCGGGCCCTGATCGCGAAGATGGCGCGGGTCACGGCCGGTCGCCTGCTGCTGGCCTATTTCGTGGCGCGTCAGGTCACCGCCGCCCTGGGTCAGACCAAGCTGGGCGGCCACCCCCAGATGGTCCGGCCCCTGGTCGCCCCCATGGCCGAGGCGGCGGCCGAGACCCACCACGGCGACCTTCCCGACGCCACCCGCTTCCGCATCCGCGCCCATGCAGCGGCGGCGGACAACATCGCCCTCTTTTTCGGCGAGGACATCTTCATCGCCATCGCCTCGATCCTGCTCATCAAGGGCTTCCTCGAACAGAACGGCATCATTCTCCAGCCGCTGGAGCTGTCCGTCTGGGCCATTCCGACGGCGGTGGTGGCTCTGCTGGTGCACGGGACTCGCCTCCTGCTGCTTGACCGCCGCATCGCGCGCGAGGTCCGGATCGACGAAGGGCCCGGCGGCATCGTCGAGGTGACGGAGCCCTGGTCATGATCACCCTGACCTGGGTCTATATCCTGGCGGGCCTGATCTTCATGGCCTTCGCCTGGATGAGCGTGACCGATCGTGAAAATCCGACACGCCTGCGCAACGCCGCCTTCTGGGGCCTGATGGCCGTCAGCTTCCTGTTCGGCAGTTATCTCGGCGATCTCGGTAACGGGGTGCTGCTGGTCGGGCTGGTGCTGATCGGCGGCATCGGCGGGCTGGGCCAGGGGCGGCCCGCCACCACCTCGCCCGAGGAGCGCCGGACCCTCGCCGCCCGGTTCGGCAACAGGCTGTTCATTCCCGCCCTGATCATCCCGGCGACGGCCCTGCTGGGCACGCTGGTGCTCGCCAAGATCGACATCGGCGGCCGCCCCCTGTTCGACGCCAAGGACCCTACCCTGATCGCGCTCGGCCTCGGCGTCCTGCTGGCCCTGGTCGTCGGGGTCGCGATGTTCCGGCCGCCCGCCACCGCCCCGCTCCAGGAAGGTCGTCGCCTGATGGATGCGGTCGGCTGGGCCGCCATCCTGCCCCAGATGCTGGCCGCGCTCGGCGCGGTCTTCGCCCTGGCGGGCGTGGGCCAGGTGGTCGGAGGCCTGGTCGCCGACGTCATCCCCATGAACGGGCCGCTGATCGCGGTGATCGCCTATTGTCTGGGGATGGCCCTGTTCACCTTCATCATGGGCAATGCGTTCGCGGCCTTTCCGGTCATGACGGCGGCGATCGGCCTGCCGTTCGTGATCCTGCAGTTCGACGGCGACCCGGCCATCGTCTGCGCCATCGGGATGCTGTCGGGCTTCTGCGGCACATTACTGACTCCGATGGCGGCCAACTTCAACGTGGTGCCGGCCAATCTACTGGAGCTGCCCGACCGCAACGCCGCCTTCAACGGCGTGATCCGGGCCCAGGCCCCGACCGCCCTCGCTATGCTGGGGGCCAATATCATCCTGATGTACGCCCTGGCGTTCCGCTTCTGATGACCGCCCTGACACCCGAGATCGCCGCCCTGTATGCCGCCACGGCGCTGGGCCACGTCACCCGCGAGTACCCGAACAAGCTGGATCACGTTATCGCCGGGCCGGAGGACGCTCAGGGCCCGCGCGCCCTGCATCCGGTCTTCTTCGGCAGTTTCGACTGGCACAGTTGCGTCCACGGCTGGTGGACCCTGTTCACCCTCTATCGCCTGCATCCCGACATGGCCGAGGCCCCGCGCATCGCCGCCCTGGCCGACGCGCTGTTCACCCCCGCCAACATTGCCGCCGAGGTCGCCTATCTGGCCCGCCCTGAAAGCCGGGGGTTCGAGCGGCCCTACGGCTGGGCCTGGCTGTTGATGCTCCAGGCTGAGCTCGACCGCCACTCGACGGCCGAGGGCCGCCGCTGGGCCGGGACGCTGAAGCCCCTGGCCGATGCGTTTGCGCGCAGACTTAAAGCCTACCTTCTGGTCGCCACCTATCCGGTGCGGGTCGGCACCCACTACAACTCGGGCTTCGCGCTCCGGCTCGCCATCGAATACGCCGATGCGATCGGGGATCGCCCGCTCGCCGCCCAGTGCCGGCGAAAGGCCGTCGAATGGCATTCGGCCGACCGCGACTGCCAGGCCTGGGAGCCGTCGCAGGACGAGTTCCTGTCGCCCGCCCTGATGGAGGCCGAGCTGATGCGGGTCGTGCTGGGCGACGGGTTCGCCGCATGGTTCGAGGCCTTCCTGCCCCGCGTCGCGTCGCGAGACCCCGCCACCCTGTTCCGTCCGGCCTCGGTCAGCGACCGGTCGGACGGCAAGATCGCCCATCTGGACGGGCTGAACCTGAGCCGGGCATGGTGCTGGCGCGGGATCGCGGGGGCCTTGCCCGCCGGCCATGCCGCGCGCGCCGTCGCGCTGGACGCCGCCGACACCCACCTGACCGCCGCCCTGCCTCAGGTCACCGGCGACTATATGGGCGAGCACTGGCTGGCCAGTTTCGCCCTGCTGGCCCTGCTGGCCTAACATGACGAAACCGTAACCTCGCCAATCCGGCGAACTTGCCGCTAGATGCCGCCCTGTCCGGATTTCGAGGGTTCCTGCGATGAAGCGCGTGTTGTTGACGACGGTGGCGGTGCTGGCCATGGCGGCCCAGGTGCCGATGGGAGCCCTGGCCCAGACGCAGAATCCTCCGGCTCCTACGCCCGCTCCGGCTCCCGATCCCGCCCCCCCGTCCCCGACGCCCGAGAACCCCACGCCTGCCCCGGTGCTGGAAACCGGCGAGACCGCCGGCACCCCGCCGCTGCCCAAGCCTGACGACAAGCCCAAATGGGACGTCAACAATCCCCCCGGGCCGACCCGCACCGTCAACCTGGACGTCACCGAGGGCACCTGGATGTCGCTGGACGTCAGCCCGGACGGCCAGACCATCGTCTTCGACATGCTGGGCGACCTCTATGTCATGCCGATCACGGGCGGAGAGGCGCGGGCCATCTCGTCCGGCGTCGCCTGGGACATGCAGCCGAAATGGTCGCCGGACGGCCGCCAGATCGCCTTCACCTCCGACCGCGCGGGCGGCGACAATATCTGGGTCATGGACGCCGACGGATCCAACGCGACCCAGGTGTCCAAGGAGAGCTTCCGCCTGGTCAACCAGCCCGACTGGAGCCCCGACGGCCAGTTCATCGTCGGCCGCAAACATTTCACCTCGTCGCGCTCGCTGGGGGCCGGCGAGATGTGGATGTGGCACCGGTCGGGCGGTGGCGGCGTGCAGCTGACCACCCGCCGCACCCAGCAGAAGGACACCGGCGAACCCGCCTTCTCACCCGACGGCCGCTATCTGTATTTCTCCGACGACGCGACGCCGGGGGCGACCTTCGAATACTCCAAGGACGTCAACACCCAGATCTATGTGATCAACCGACTGGACCGCGAGACCGGCGAGACCGAGGAGTTCCTGTCCGGCCCCGGCGGTTCGATCCGCCCCACGCCTTCGCCGGACGGCAAGTCGCTCGCCTTCATCCGGCGCGTTCGCTACCAGTCGACCCTCTATGTGATGGACATCGAGAGCGGCCGCGAGACGCCGATCTATTCCGGGCTCGACCGCGACCTTCAGGAAACCTGGGCCATCCACGGCGTCTATCCGGCGATCAGCTGGACGCCGGACAACTCGGCCATCGTCTTCTGGGCCGGGGGCAAGATTCGCCGCATCGACGTGGCCTCCAAGGAGGTCGCCGACATCCCCTTCCGCATCACCGACACCCGTCGTGTCGAGCCCGCCGTGCGCCACACGGTCGACGTCGCGCCGGACCAGTTCGACGTGAAGATGCTGCGTTGGGTCCATCCCTCGCCGGACGGCACCAAGGTGGTGTTCGAGGCGCTCGGGAATCTCTGGATCCGCGACCTGCCCACAGGCACGGCGCGGCGCCTGACCAGCCAGTCGGATCATTTCGAGCTCTATCCCAACTGGTCGCGGGACGGCCGGTCGATCGTCTACACCACCTGGTCGGACACCGATTTCGGCACGGTGCGAGTGATCCCGGCCTCGGGCGGGACCGGCCGCGTGGTCACACAGAACCCCGGCCACTTTATCGAGCCGGCCTTCTCCCCGGACGGCAAGACCATCGTCTACCGCGCCGTCACCGACGGCTTCCTGAGCAGCGGCCTGTGGAGCCGCAATCCCGGTATCTATCGCGTGCCGACGGCGGGTGGTGCCCCGACCTTCATCACCGACGACGGCGGCGCGCCCCAGTTCGGCGCCTCCAACGACCGCATCTTCTTCGCCGGGCGGGTGGAGACCTCGAGCGCGCTCAAGTCCGTCGACCTGAACGGCAATGAACCGCGTACCCATTTGACGTCGGAATGGGCCTCGGATTTCGAGGTGTCGCCGGATGAGCGTTGGGTCGCCTGGACCGAGCGGTTCAACGCCTATGTCGCGCCCTTCGTGGCGACCGGCCGCCCGGTCGTGGTCGGGGCCAAGGGCGAGGCCCTGCCGCAATCGCGGTTCACCCGCGACGCCGGCGACTGGCTGCAATGGTCGGGGGATTCTTCGCGACTGACCTGGGCGCTGGGGCCTGAGTATTTCTCGCGCAGCGTCGCGGACGCCTTCAAGTTCGTGGAGGGCGCGCCCGAGACCCTGCCCAAGCCGCCCGAGACCGGCATCCAGATCGGCTTCATCGCCATGGCTGACAAGCCGACCGGCCGTCTGGCCCTGACCGGGGCCCGGATCATCACCATGAACGGGGAGCAGGTGATCGAGGACGGCGTCATCGTCGTCAACGAGAACCGCATCGAGGCGATCGGACCCCGCGGCTCGGTCACCGTGCCCGCGGACGCCCTGGTCATGGACATGGCGGGCAAGACCATCATGCCGGGCCTGGTCGATGCCCACTGGCACGGCTCCATGGCCAATGATGAGATCATCCCGCAGCAGAGCCGCGTGGACTATGCGTCCCTGGCCTTCGGGGTGACGACGATTCACGATCCGTCCAACGATACGTCGGAGATCTTCGCCCACTCCGAACTGGCCCGGACCGGCCGGATCGTGGCTCCGCGCATCTTCTCGACCGGGACCATCCTGTACGGGGCCGCGACACCGTTCACGGCCCAGGTCGAGAGCCTGGACGACGCCCTGTCCACCCTGCGGCGGATGAAGGCGGTCGGGGCATGGAGCGTCAAGAGCTACAACCAGCCGCGCCGCGACCAGCGCCAGCAGATCATCGAGGCGGCGCGCCAGCTGAACATGAGTGTCGTGCCGGAGGGGGGCTCTCTCTACCAGCACAACATGACCATGGTCGTCGACGGCCACACCACGATCGAGCATTCGATCCCGTTGGCCCATCTGTATGACGACGTCCGTCAACTGTGGAGCCAGACCGACGTGGCCTACAACCCGACGCTGGTGGTGGCCTATGGCGGGTCCTACGGCGAGAACTACTGGTACCAGGAGAGCGAGGTCTGGAACGATCCGATCCTGACTCAGTATGTGCCGCGCCGCATCCTCGACGCCCGCGCCCGGCGGCCGGTGACCCTGCCCGATAACGAGTGGAACCACATCGCCATCGCCAGCCAGGCCAAGGCTCTGGGGGACCTCGGGGTCATGGTTGCGATCGGGGCCCATGGCCAGCGCGAGGGCCTGGGGTCCCACTGGGAGCTGTGGAACCTGTCGCAGGGCGGCATGACCCCGCTCCAGGCGATCCGCGCGGGCACGATCGGCGGGGCCAGGGCCCTGGGCCTCGACAAGGACGTCGGCTCGCTCGAGGTCGGCAAGCTGGCCGACATGGTGGTGCTGAACGCCAACCCCCTGGAGAACATCAGGAACACCACATCGATCGCGTACACCGTCGCCAACGGCCGGGTCTACGACAGCCGCATGGATGAGGTCGGCCGTCGCAACCGCCCCCGTCAGCCCTTCTGGTTCGCCGATGCAGCGGGCGAGGCGGTTCCGGCGGCGGCGGATGCGGACGCCGCCGGTCACGGGCACGGCGGGGACTGAGCCCATCTTCCTTCTCCCGCAAGGGGAGGAGGGATGCAGGCTTAGACTACCCGAAAAGAATGGGCCGCCCGGCTTGCGTCGGGCGGCCCTGACTCCGTCCGGCCCGAGCCCCGCGGGGGTCGGCGGCGGGTCGCGGGGACCAGCCGGGCGGAGTGTCTCTGTGGCTCCCCGACAAACGCGAGGAACGCTGCCTTAGCCCTCCAGGTCCTGGCCTTCGTCCGGCTCAGGAACACCCAGCAGTTCATCGGCGATCTTGTTCTGGGACTTCCTGACCTTGTCCTCGATGGCGTCGGCCATGTCGGGGTTGGCCTTCAGGAAGGCGCGGACGTTCTCGCGGCCCTGGCCGATGCGGGTGGAGTCGTAAGAGAACCAGCTGCCCGACTTCTCAATGATCCCTGCCTTGACGCCCAGGTCGATGATCTCGCCCAGCTTGGAGATGCCTTCGCCGTACATGATGTCGAAGATGACCTCGCGGAACGGCGGGGCGACCTTGTTCTTGACCACCTTGACGCGGGTGGTGTTGCCCACGACCTCGTCGCGGTCCTTGATCGCGCCGGTGCGGCGGATGTCGAGACGGACCGAGGCATAGAATTTCAGCGCATTGCCACCGGTCGTCGTTTCCGGCGAGCCGTACATGACGCCGATCTTGTGCCGGATCTGGTTGATGAACAGCACGATGCACTGCGACTTGTTGATCGAAGCGGTCAGCTTGCGCAGGGCCTGCGACATCAGACGCGCCTGAAGACCCGGCAGGCTGTCGCCCATCTCGCCCTCGATCTCGGCGCGGGGCGTCAGGGCGGCGACCGAGTCGACCACCACGATATCCACGGCACCGGAACGCACCAGGGTGTCGACGATCTCCAGCGCCTGTTCGCCCGTGTCGGGTTGGGACACCAGCAGGTCGTCCAGATTGACGCCCAGCTTCTGGGCATAGCCGGGGTCCAGCGCGTGTTCGGCGTCGACGAAGGCCGCCACACCGCCCGCCTTCTGGATCTCCGCCACGGTGTGCAGAGCCAGGGTCGTCTTGCCCGAGCTTTCCGGCCCGAACACCTCGATCACCCGCCCGCGCGGCAGTCCGCCGATGCCCAGGGCAATGTCGAGCCCCAGCGACCCGGTCGAGACCGAGGGGATCGCCTGGGTCACGCCGTTCTTGCCCAGCTTCATGACCGAGCCCTTGCCGAAGGCGCGATCGATCTGTGCGATCGCGGCCTCCAGGGCGCGCTGCTTGTCGCCGTCTTCCTTGCCAACCAATTTCAATGCCGCCTGCGAAGCCATCTTACCCGTCTCCCTTGCCATGATTCCCATCGATGCTTGGGAGAGACCCGCCACGGACCCGCTCCCTGTGAACAGATGTAGAACACGGCTCGCGGAAGTTGCCAAGACGTTCTGGAGAATAAAAGCGGAACATTTGGTTCGGTACGACCGATTTTGACGTGGGTGGTCCACGCCGTCAGGTTCTGTAACTCCCGGCTCGGTGGTGTTTGCGCAACGGTGTGTGGCGAGATCCATGGAGCCGATCATGACCCTGACCCGCCGTCATCTGGGACTCGGTGCGCTGGCCCTGAGCGCCGCCGCCGCCCTGCCGCCCGCCGCCCAGGCCGAAGCCTTCGCCATCCGGATGGCGGGACAGCATCGCGGCGTCCTGCGCGGCGCGGGTTTCGCCATCCCGACCTATCACGTCAATTTCGTCACCTCCCAGCAGGCGACATCGGTGGCCAGCATTTCGGCGCGGACGCGGCTGGCCGTGGTCATGGTCGGGCCGGATCAGGCGCTGATGCGGCGGCTGACCAACGAGGCCTATGCCGACCTGCGCAGCCAGATGACGGCGGCGAACCTGGCTCTGGTCTCGATCGAGGAGACCCGCGCCATGACCCGCGCCTCGGGGCTGGCCGAACTGCCCGGAAATGTCGAGATCGCCGGCATCGGCCCGGGCATCACGATCGGCTCCAGTCTGAGGAAGGGCTGGGCCACCTTTGGGCCGGATGCGGCGCCGGCCTTGAGCCCGTTGTTGAGCATGCGTGGCGCGGGCCAGACCGGTTTCGCGGCCATGGGCGCCATTGCCGCGATGAACGCCCTGGGGCCAGTCGCGCGCCAGCCCCAGATGGTCGACAAGGTGGCCTTCGCCCCTTCGCTGGTGCTGGATTTCGCGCGACTGGAGGCGCGACGTCCCGGCCTGTTCGGCGGAGTGGCCTCGGCGGGTGGAAACATCGCCTTCGGGGTGCTGGCGGCGTCGAAGGTGACTGCGCACAAGCCCGCGCCGCGCGGCCCGGGTACGCCGGGCGGTTTCGCCCCGCGCGAGGACGTCTTTTCCCCGACCCCCTTCGCCGAGGTGGTCGAGGGCGGGGCGGCGGTGCGCGGCGGGCCCAGCTTTTCCGACACGGTCGATGAGAACTATCAGGCGATCCAGCGCGCGCGCGGCGATGCCGTCGTAATCAACATCCCGATCTGGGAAGGTCTCGTTCGCGACGCCTTCCGCAGCTACAACGCCGCCATCGTCGAGGCCATCCGGTCGATGCAGGCCTGACCTCAGCCCTGGGCGGCTGGCGGCTCGGGCTCCATCGGCTCGGCGAACCGGGCCGTCAGCGAGACCCCGCAGGCCAGGATCACACAGGCCGCCGCCGCTCCCGCCAGTCTGCGCGCCCCCTCCTGGGGGGCCAGGGGCCGGGCGAACATCAGCACCAGCAGGGTCAGGGGTGCCAGTACGCCCGGCAGGTCCATGCCGATGCCGAGGAAGACCGGGTGGGCCAGATAGACGATCCATGCCCCGCCCAGGGCCGTGACGACGGCCGGGGCAACCAGCGAAGCCATGCTCTTCAACCGCGCTCCGACCAGCGCCGACACCGCGGCGGCGCAGGCGGCCAGCAGGCCGGGCCAGATCAGCAGGAAGGCAGCGGTCGGGGCCACGATCTGCACCACGACGCCCAGAACCAGCACCAGGGCGATCAGCCCCAGCCACCCGCCCCAGGGCGACCTGGTCGTGCCCGGCCCCCACAGGCTGAGCCCGATGGCGACCACCGCCGCGCCCAGCACCACGGGATTGACCCCGCCCAGCAGGGTCGCGGCGAAGGCGGCCAATAGCACGGCACCTGCGAGCACCCGTCGCCCGACCCGGTCGCGCCCCGCGAGCACGCTCAGGCCCATCGCCAGCACCGTCAGCCCGATCCCGGCCTCGATCCACGGCAGCCGGGCCAGCAAGACGTAGTAGGCGTCTGCCGACCCCGCCCGGCTCGACATCGGCCCGGCCAGCAGCCGCACCGCATGGGTCAGGACCAGCCCGGTCGCGATCACCCAGACCCCGCCCAGCATCCCGCGCCCGACCTCCACGACCGTCACCCCCGTCGCGTGCCGGCCGCCCCAGAAGGCGAACAGGCCGAGCGCACTTGCCAGCGCCAGCAGCACCCATCCGGTCGCGGGCGCATGGGCGACGATCGTGTGCCCCAGAATGTCGGCATAGACGCGGGGCTCGGTCGCACGGGGCAGGGCGGACGACCTCAGGAAGGCGTCGGTGGCCTCCAGAGCCTGGGACCCGATATGCTGGACGCTGCCCTGGTCCAGGGCAGCGGGCGTCGAGGTCGGCGAATGGTACTGGGCCGGCCGGCCGATGAAGGCCAGGTTGATCCCGGCGATGCCGCGCTCCCTCGACACGGTAAAGTCCGTGCCGTTGGGCATCAGCTCATAGACCAGCACCGCCAGGGAGTTCGAGGTCGCGCCGCCGTCGGCACGGGCGGAGGTGCGCGCGAACAGGTCGATGGTCTGGCGATTGCCGGGCCCGGTCTCGAACATCATCGCCCGCCCGCCGCCGCCGCGCGCCTCCAGATTGACCACGACGCCGACATGGGCCGGCAGGGAAGAGGCCTTGAAGAAGCTGACCGCCCCGTCCAGCCCCAGTTCCTCGGCGTCGGTCAGCAGCACGATCAGGTCGCGCTCGGCCGGCCCACGGGCCTTGATTGCCCGCACGCTTTCCAGGATGGCGGCGACACCCGACGCATCGTCGGCGGCCCCGGGCGAGTCGGCGACACTGTCGTAGTGGGCCATGACCAGCACGGCGGGGGCGTCCGGATTGCGGCCGGGCAGGATGCCGACGATGTTGACGGGCAGGGCGGTGGGATCGAGGCCCCAGCGGGTCAGCCGCCGCTGGCCCTGAGCCGACATCTCCCCGACCTGCAACGCGGGCGTCAGGCCCAGAGCGGTCATCCTCTGCACCAGATACGCCTGGACCCGCGCATGATCCGGCGACGACACCGGATGCGGCCTCTGCGCCATCTCGCGCACATCGACCATGGCCCGTGCGGCGGAGAAGGTCGTCGGCGATGCGGTCGCCGGCCGTGGCTCGGGCGTCTGCAGACTGACGACGCCCAGGATCAGCGCCAGGACCAGTGAACCGATAAGCAGGCCAAGCCGCATGATGAATCCCCCCGATCCGGCGATGCTAGGCGAGAGAGGTGATCGCGTCGATCCGGGTTTATCGCGGAACTGGATCGATCGGCATACCGTCTGACGCTTCGCGTGGGCTTGCGGGATCAGGCCGCGACGCGATGGTGTTCGGGGGCGTAGTCGGGGTCCTGTCCGGCGACCTGGATCCGCTCTCCGGCATACAGGCGATCGATGTCCTCGGCGGGCACAGGCCGGCTGGCGAGATAGCCCTGGAACTCGTTGCAGCCGACGGCAGCCAGGCGCAGCCACTGATCGGAGGTTTCGACCCCCTCGGCAATGACCCGCATGTTCAATGACCGGCCCAGCTGGACGATGGACTTGACCAGGACGTCGGCGGACCGGGACTGACCCATGTCGATGACGAAAGAGCGATCGATCTTGATCTTCCCGATCGGGAAACGGCTCAGGTAGGACAGGCTGGAATAACCGGTGCCGAAGTCGTCGATGGCGATCGAGAATCCCGCCTCGCGCAGGGCGTCCAGCCGCGCCGAAGCCCCCTGACCGCGGTCCACGAGAACCCCTTCGGTCAGTTCCAGTTCGATGCCCGTGGGGCTGACTCCGGTCTCGCCGGCCAAAGTGAGAAGCCGGTCGGCGAACGCGGGGTCCTTCAGTTGCAGGGCGGAGATGTTCACCGCCATCTTCAGGCCGGGCCAGCGCAGACTGTCCTTGAAAGATTGGCTCAGGGTGAAGGCGCTCAGGCTTTCGATCAGGCCGGACTCCTCGGCCAGGGGCACGAAGACAGCGGGAGAAACCGGGCCGAACTCCGTCGAGGTCCAGCGGACCAGTGCCTCGACCCCGATCATTGAGCGGTTCCGGTCGACCTGGGGCTGATAGACCATGCTGAGGGCACCCGCCTGAATGTCGCGGCGCAGCGCCTCGACCAGTCCCCGGCGCCGGCGCAGGTCCTCGTCCATGGCCGGCTCGTACAGGGCGAATCGGCCACGGCCGTCGCGCTTGGCCGCAAACAGTGCAAGATCGGCCTTGCGCAGCGCCTCTCCGGAGTCGGTATCCGCAGCGTGAGCGAAAGCGACGCCGATGGTCGCAGTCAACTGGAACCGACCGATGCTGAGGGCGTAGGGTCGGGCAAGTATCTTCAGGGTTCGTTCGGCCCTGTGGCCGATCTGGTTCGGGTCCGTTTCGAACTGAATCAGGGCGAACTCGTCACCGGCCATGCGGTAACACAGGCCCTGCTGACCGGCGACGCGCCGCAACCGGCGCGCCACGTTCTTGAGCAATTCGTCGCCGACCGCGTGGCCGCTGATGTCGTTGAGTTCCTTGAAGTTGTCCAGATCGATCGAATACAGCGCATAGCCCGGTCCACCGGTCGCCACAGCCGTGAACGCCTCGGACAGTCGCCCATCCATCGCGCGGCGATTACCCAGGCCGGTGAGAGCGTCATGGTAGGCGATATGCAGGGCTCGTGCCTCGCTGGCGACCACCGCCTTGGTCGCCGCGTGGTTCTTGCGGTAGGCGACCAGGGCCACCGCCAGAAGGCCGGCCATGATGGCCAGCACGATCGGCAGGAACTTGCCCAGAAGGCGGCTGCCCGGCTGCTGCGGCGTCCAGTCCAGGGTAGCGACGGTGCGGTCGGCGGAGTTTGTAATGCCTGCGTGGGCCTGGTCGGGCTCCAGGCGGGTGTCATCGTGGTGCAGATGCGCGTCGGCCAGCATATACCGCTGGCCAAAGGACTCCACGAAAGCGGGATCGACGACCCGTCCTGTCAGGATGATGGGCGCACGCCCTGCCTTGATCCTCGCTGATCCGAAATCCGGCTGCACAAGTGTGGCGGACAGGATGACAAGGTCGTTGCCGATGAGGTCGTAGGTATTGGCGACGATCGCGGCCTCGGGTTCGGCACCCGGATTGGCGCGGTGTGCTGACCGGTCTGCCTCCTTGCGACGGACCTCGGAGACGATCCGCGCTGCGGGTCCGGCCAGTCGGTCGTAATCCCCCAGGGCGGCGTCCGCGCCGTCTGACATGCCGTAGATGGGCATGTCGCGGGCATCGAGCACCCAGGAGAATGCAAAGCCGTTGGTGACGTGCAGATAGGTCCCCACATTGTCGTGGGCCCAGGCACGGTCGAACCGGTTGTCCAGATTGACGACGGCGTCGTCCCAGACGGCCTGGGGAACGACCTGTTGTCCGACCTCGGCCGCGCGAGACTGCATGCCGTTGTTGACGACGGTCTGTTCGCGATCGAGAGCCAGCCGGTCGTAATCCGCCGCCATCAGGTGCAGCGTTGCGGTCAGGGCAGCGATCGCGGCTCCGCCCCCTGCGGCCACGGCCCAGAACTGATTTCTCGCTTTCGCGCGCTGCGGCACGGCGTGTCCCCACTTCGAGGACATACTGTAGAGCTCACAGCCTAACCGAGTTCTTCCAGGAATGGTTACCAGGAGAACTGGCCGAGTCGCCCGGAGCGATCACTGCGCGCCTGGCGTTCGACGACAGCATCCTGAACCCTGGCTGGGAGGTCGTGGACGCCCCCAACTGGTCGGCCCTCTGGCCATATTGGGCGGCGAGTGTCGTGTTGCGGTCGAGCGTCCCTGACGCCTGACGGTCAGGCCTGGACGAAATCCGCGGGCGTCAGGGTCCGCCGCCCGCCAGCCGGCAGGTGGATCGCCAGCACCCGGTCGCCGAGACGGATCACGCAGGGTTCGCTCAGGTCGCTGGTCAGTTCGGCCTCGACCAGCGCGCCATTGTCCCAGCGCAGCGACAGCCCGAACCCGCCCCGGCAGCGCAGGCCCGTGATCGACCCGGACGGCCAGGCGGCGGGCAGGGCGGGCAGCAGGGCGATCTCGCCGGAATGGTCCTGCATCAGCATCTCGGTCATGCCGGACACGCCGCCGAAATTGCCGTCGATCTGGAACGGCGGATGGGCGTCGAACAGGTTCGGATAGGTCCGGTCGGGGCTCAGCAGATGCGTCAGGATACGGTGTGCCCGGTCCCCGTCACCCAGCCGGGCCCACAGGTTCAGCCGCCAGGCGATGGCCCAGCCGGTCGAGATGTCGCCCCGCACCGCCAGGCTGGCCTTGGACGCCTCGGCCAGGGCCGGCGTGCCGCGTGTCGTGATCTGGTCTGACGGATAGACGCCGTACAGGTGGCTGACGTGACGATGGTTTTGTTCCGGTGCCGTGGCGTCCCAGTCCTCGCGCCATTCCTTGAGCAGGCCGGTCGGTCCGACCTCGTTGGGTGCCAGCCGAGCCTGGGCCGCCGCGATCTCGGCGCGCAGGCCGGGGTCGAGCTCCAGCCGCTCGGCCGCCCTGATCGTATTGCCGAACAGATCGCGCAGGATCTGCTGGTCCATGGTCGGCCCGGCGCACAGGGAGGTGCCGCCGGGATGAATGTTCTCGGGCGAGATCGACGGCGAGACGATCAGAAAGTTGGTGCCCCTTTCGACCTGCAACGTGTCGAGGAAGAACAGACACGCCCCCTTCAGCACCGGATAGACAGCGGCCAGATAGGCGTCGTCGCGGCCATAGTCCCACCGGTCCCAAAGGTGTTTGCACAGCCAGGCCCCGCCCGTCGGCCAGACGCCATACTGCGACCCGTCGATCGGCGCTGTCGCACGCCACAGGTCGGTGTTGTGATGACAGACCCAGCCCCGCGCGCCGTACATCACCTGCGCGGTCCGGGCGCCTGTGATGGCCAGGTCCTTGACCATGGCCACGAGCGGCTCGACGCATTCGCTCAATCCCGTCGGCTCGGCGGGCCAGTAGTTCATCTCGGTGTTGATGTTGATGGTGTATTTCCCGCCCCACGGCGGAGAGTTGTTCTCGTTCCAGACGCCTTGCAGATTGGCGGGCTGGGTGCCGACGCGCGAACTCGAGATCAGCAGGTAGCGACCATACTGGAAATAGAGCGAGGCCAGCGCTGGGTCGTCCGAGGTCTGGGACGTGGCGACGCGCTCGTCGGTCGGACGGTCGGCGGCGGGGGTAGTTCCGACGTCGAAGGCGACCTTGCGGAACAGCCGCCGGTGCTCGCGCTGATGGTCGGCCAACAGGGCGTCCCAACCCTTGGCGGCAGCATCGACGACGGCCTTGCGTGTTCGGGCCGCCGGATCGCCCGAGACGTCGCGGAAGCTGCGATAGCTGGTCGCCGCGGCGATCAGCAGGACCACACTGTCGGCCCCGCTGACCGTCAATCGCCCATCCTGCACCGCCGTCCGTCCGCCGGTCGGTATGATCTTCAGGCGTGTCTCGTAACGCAGGGCACCCGCCACGCCGTGCTGCGAGATGTTGCGGCCGGCGAAGACCAGGGTGTCCGCGCCCTCGGTGCGCGCAACCGCCGTGGCTCCCGGCGGGTTCTCGAAGCCTGCGGAAAAGGATACGCCGCCTGTGCCCGCCGTCAGCCGCACCGCGATGACCTGGTCGATGGCCGAGACGAAGGCCTGGCGACCGTGGGTCGCGCCCCCGGCCTCGAACCGCACCGACGACAACGCGCCGTCGAGGTCCAGTTTGCGCCGATAGGCTGACGCGCCGTCGGTCCCCTCGAAGTCCAGATAGAGGTCGCCGAGGGCGTTGTACGACATCTGGCGGATCGGCGTGGCCATGATGGACGCGGTGGAAAAGTCCCTCGCCTCGACCCAGCGCTCTTCCTCGATCAGGGCGCGGACGCGAGGAATGCCCTCGCGCGCCTTCGGGTTGGCCGGGTCGTAGGGACCGCCGCCCCACAGGGTGTCCTCGTTGAGTTGCAAGCGCTCGCGCGCCACGCCGCCGAAGACCATGGCTGCCAGCCGGCCGTTGCCGATGGGCAGGGCCTCGGTCCACGCCGCCGCAGGCTGTCGGTACCAGAGGGTCAGAGGATTTGCCGAGGTCGCGGCCGACGCGGGAATCGGCTCCAGCCCCGTCAGGCCCGCCGCCGCGCCGACCGCCATGGCTCCACGCCGTGTGAACATGTTGGGCCTGCCAATCCAGTCGCTGCTGAATTGTCGTACTAATCTGGCCCTGGCCGTCCGCCTAGCGCGAAATGCGAGCGATCAGGCCGCGCGGCTGAGCGCCGAGGGGGCCTTCACGAACAGGCCACGACGCCCCGACACCGGCCGGAACGCTACCGTTTCACCGTCCAGCCGCTCGTCGACGCCCAGGAACAGGCAGCCGTCGTCGACCAGTTTACGCTCCAGCGCCTCGATCACCCCGCCGCGCCGGGCCGGCTCCATGTCGCTGAGGACATGGCGGCAGAAGATGACGTCGAAACGCGGCCCCGCCGCGGGTTCGTCCAGCAGGTTGGCGCGGCTGAAAGCCACCCGGTCGCGCAGCTCCGGCTTGACCGCCCATTGCTCGTCGGCCGGTTCGAACCAGCGCAGCATGGTGTGGGCCGACAGGCCGCGCTGGATCTCGAAGGTGGTGTAGGCCCCGGCCTGGGCCCGCTCGATCGCGCGCTGCGACAGGTCGGTGGCGCAAATTTCGACGTTGGCCCCGGCGTCACCGGCGGCCATAGCCAGGGACCAGGCCTCCTGGCCCGAACCGCAACCGGCCGACCAGACCCGCACACGCCCACCCTCACGCACCCGGCCGATGGCGGGCAACAATTCACGCGCAAAGGTATCGAACGGTGCCCGGTCGCGCCGGAACCAGGTCTCGGGGTTCAACAGGGTCTCGATGATCGCCCAGCCCAGCGAAGCGACCGGCCGGGCCCACAGCGAGGCCAGCATGGCGTCCACACTGTCGAACCCCTCGCGCCGGGCGACGGGGCCGAGGCGGTGGGTCGCCAGATGAATCCGGTCGCGGGTCAGCCGAAAGCCGGCCCGGGAGGCCATGAGCTGCTGAAGGCGGTCGAAATCCTCTTCGGTCATGCGGATGTTTGGCGGCTCAGACGGCCCCCACCTCCGCCAGTTTGGAATGAAGGATCTCGCCGTCGAACGGCTTCATCACATAGTCGTCGGCGCCGGCGGCCAGCCCTTCGGCGATCCGCTCGGGCCGGGTCTCGATGGTGCAGAACAGGACCTTGGGCGTGTCGCCGCCCGCCTGCGAACGCAGCCGCCGCAGAAACGTCAGCCCGTCCATGACCGGCATGTTCCAGTCCAGCAGGATGACGTCGGGCATGACCGAGGCGCAATAGGCCAGGGCCTCTGCGCCGTCCGCCGCCTCGTCGACCTCGAACCCGAGGCCTTCCACGATGCGGCGCGCGACCTTCCGGATGATCCGGCTGTCGTCGACGATGAGGCAGGTCCTGGCGTCCAAAACGGTCTCCGGCACGGCGAATCCAGCGCGCGCGTGGCCCCATCATCGCGTCCGCGCGGTTAACGAGGGGTTGGGAAAGGGAAAATTCCCAACCTCAGATCGGCATTCGCGCCTCGATGGCCACACGGCCCTCTTCGGTGGCGACGGCCAGCCTCCCGCCCGCCTCCTGTACGGTCAGCCACAGCCAGTAGGGCTGGATCCACTGGCCCGTCAGCCCCTCGCTGAGCCGTTGTCCCGCCAGCCCCGTCGCCGCCTCGGGCTTCAGCCGCGCGCGGGCCCCCTCGGCCAGGCCGGTCAGGATCAGCCGATCGCCCTCGCGTCGGCTCGCCACCACAGCCTGACCCCCGGTCGGCAGGGCGGCGGTGGTCAGATAGGCCAGGTTGACCAGGGCCCGCGCCGCCGGCTTGTCGAAGGTCGTCTCGGTGATCCGCCAGTCCAGGGTCGCCCGGCCGCCCTTGATCATGCCGTCGACCAGCCCCTGCAACTCCTCGCCGGTGAACCGCTCGCTGGTCGTCGCCGCCCCGAAGGCCACGCGACAGAACTGCACCAGGGCCACCAGCTTGGTCGCGCTGTCGGTGATCAGGCCCAGCGCATCGTCGCGCATGTCCTGGGCCGCCGGGTCGTTCAGCAGGTCCAGCCCCGACATGATCGCCCCGGCCGGGCTGATGAAGTCGTGGCACAGCTTGGCCGCCAGATAGGTCGCCAGCTCGGCGCTGCTCGCCTCTGCGGGCACCGGGGCGGTCGGGGACATGTCGGTCATCGGGTCTCTTGGGGATCGTTGGGGCGCGGTCTGCACGCTGGGCTGATTTGTCGGTTCGCGAAACCGCGCGGATCGTCTATCCACCGCCGGATGCCTCCCCGTACCTCAAAAGACCCCGTCGCCCGCGACCTCGCCTCCGGTGCCCTGCATGACGCCATCGCCGAGATCGCCGAGGACGCCGCCCGTCTGATCCTGCCCTACTGGCGTTCCGGCGCGGCCGTCCAGGTCAAGTCCGACGACAGCCCCGTCACCCTGGCGGACCAGCAGGCCGAGGCCCTGATCCTGTCGCGTCTGGCGGACCTCTATCCCGGCGTCCAGACGGTGGCCGAGGAACAGGCGGCGGCCGATGGCGTGCCCGATGCGGCCGAGGGTCGTTTCTGGCTGATCGACCCCCTGGACGGCACCAAGGGCTTCATCGCCGGCAAGGAAAGCTTCACCGTCAACATCGCCCTGATCCAGGACGGCGTCGGCGTCGCCGCCGTCGTCTCGGCCCCTGCGACCGAGACCACCTGGTCCACCGGCCCCGACGGCGCGAGGAAGCGCCGCTTCGGCGAGCCTTGGCGCCCCATCAAGGTCCGCGACCGCCCCGACCGGCCCGCAGCCCTGCTCAGCTACACGATGACCGACGACGAGGCCGAACGCCTGTCGGCCCGCCACGGCTGCACGGCCTGGCAGGGCATGGATTCCTCGATCAAATTCTGCCTGATCGCCGAGGGCTCCTTCGACGTCTACCCCCGCACCGGCCAGACCTCCGAATGGGACACGGCAGCGGGCCAGACGGTGCTTGAGGCCGCCGGCGGCCGCGTCGTCGTCGATGACGGCTCACCCCTGATGTACGGCAAGCCCGGCTTCAAGAACGGGGCCTTCGTGGCGATGGGGGGTAGGGGTTCAGGGTCGCAGCGTCAGGACCGAAGGCACGTCACAACGCCATGTCGACAGCATCATCGTAATGGCGAACGCCTCGAGCTGAGACAGGACGCCGATGGCCAGAACCGTCCAGATCGCCGACCGCATGACGTCGAGATTTTCTCCGTGAAGAAACGCCAGACTGCACAGACACCAAAGAGCCAGGCCGAACAGCTTGGAAAGATAATGATGCGGGGACGCTTCACGGCGGAACTTGGCGAAGCTGACCAGATGGTTGCCGACCTCCATCGCGACGATGACGAGCGCCGGTAGCCAGAGGAGATCGAAAAGGCTCGGTCTCGCCAAAATGACGGCACCCAAGACGCAGACCCAGAAAATGACATCCGCACGGCTGTCCCAGACCCTTAGTTTGGCGGTGGCGACGTTCAGGCGTCGTGCGATGATCCCGTCGAAGATGTCTGACAGCACACCGAGCGCCAGCAGGATGGCGCAAAAGCTGCGTCGCTCGGCGATCGCCAGCGTGACAACCACTGGCCCGGCGGCCAGTCGGAACAGGACGAGGCTCCATGGCAACTGATTGAGGTTCAGGCTCGGCATCGAGCCGTCAGCTTCCTTTCGCCGTCTTCGTCGATCCATTCAGTGCCACCGCAGCCCGGATCAGCGCCTTGAACGCCTCGGCGTCAACGGTCCCACCCTCGGGCACATCGATGGCGCGGCGCGTGCCGCCGTCCAGGCCGGCGTTGAACAGGCCGGTTGGGTCGGGCAGGGACGCGCCCTTGGCGAAGGTGAACTTGACGGCGGTCTTGTAGGTCTCGCCGGTACACAGGATGCCGGCGTGTTCCCAAACCGGGACCCCGCGCCATTTCCAGGTCTCGACCACCTCGGGGTCGGCATCATGGATCAGGGCGCGAACGCGGGCCAGGGTCTCGCCGCGCCAGTCGCCCAGCGCCCGGATGCGTTCGTCGATCCGTTCGGAGGCGGTCGCGTCCGCACCGGCCTCGACCTCTCCCGCGGGAATCTTGATCATCGTCGGCTCCCTCCGCTGGTACGAAAGGTCGCCGACATCGGGTCGCCCGGCAAGGGTTTCCGGCAGAGTTCTCCTGGGTTCAGGCCCGGACCGACCGCGCCTTCATCATCGCATCGGCCCGTACCGCCAGGGCGGGCAGTCCCCGCTCACGCGCCACCTCGGCGGCCTCGACAAGGGCCAGGCCCGTCAGGCTGGCGTCGCCGCCGGTCAGCAGGGCGCGGGCCTGGGCGATTCGGGCCATGGCGATCTGGTCGACCGCCCAGTCCAGATCGGACGCAGGCGTATCCGACAGGCGACGCCGTACCGCGCCCTCGGCGGTTGTCAGGCGCGGCAGGTCGCCGATCGAGCTGGCCGCCGCGACCTCGCCCTCGATCAGCATGTCGCGGGCCATGGCACCGAGCACCAACCCCTGACCGGCGGTCAGGGCATCGGCCTGACGCAGGGCGGCCAGCGACACGGCGCCGGTCTGCCCGCCGCGCACGATCTGGATCGTGGCCCAGTCGAGCGGGCTGTGGTCGGGGGTGAACTGGTCGGCGGCGGCCTCGAACATGATCCGGCCCTGTTCGCGCGCAGCCTCGTTCCCCGCCATGGCCGCCAGTGCCGACAGGCCTGCACCACACAGGGTCAGGGCGCGGGCCCGGGTCAGGGGCCGGTAATCGGGCGAGGCACCCTCCACCAGCCGCAGCAGTTCTCGCCCCGCCTGGTCCAGCAGATGCGGGTCGCGCCGCGTCACCCCGGCCTCGAGCGCCAGGGCGGCCCGGTCCATGCGGATGTCGTCGGTAGCACCGGCGCGAGTCCGCTCCATCTGGTGGATGGCGGCGTCCAGCAGGGCGGCGGCCTGCATCAAGGCACCCGCGTCGCTGTCGAACCGGGCCAGTCGTGACCGAATCCGCGCGTGGACGGCCGAGATCAGCGCCGCCGTCGCCGGCTTGACCGCAGAGGCTCCGGGCACGGCCTCGGCCGCCTGGTCCAGCACGTCGCGCCCGCCCGACAGGTCGAAACGCAGCAACAGGATACTGGCCCGCTCCACCCCGGCGCGGGCGATCTCGTCGATCGATTTGGCGGCCCGGGCCGCGTCGATCGCGGCACCCATGGCGCGCGTGACGCTGTCCGCCGCGCCGCTGCGTCTTGCATGTTCGCGCCATAGGGCCGACGCCCGCAGCCAGGCCAGATGCGGTTTGGCGCAGGATACCCGGCCGGCATCGGTCGACTGCCCGCGTGCCTCGGACGCCAGCAGATCGACGCCGATCAGCTCCAGCCAGCTCAGGTCCTCGCTCTCGCGCGCCTGGGCGAACAGTTTTCTCAAGTCGCGGCTGAATTCGAACATGCGTCTCGCCAAGCTCGTCCCGGTTCGGGACCGCGATCGCGATCCCGAACCCTTCCACGCAAACGCAGGGCCGGAAGAAAGGTTGAAGGCAGACGTTATCCCCGCGCCTCGCCGTCCGGCGGGCCGCGAGGTATCGGGCGATGTCGGCTCAGCCGAGATCGGGGGTCCTCGCGCGGCAGCGTTCCAGCTCGGCCCGTGCCTGGGCGTTCGCGGCGTTCAGCTGCTGGACCGCCAGAATACGGGCCCGGGTCTGGTCGGCGTCGGCCGCCTGAGCCGGCTTTCCGGCCGCCGAGGCTGCCTGGGTGGCGGCCAGCGACCAGTACAGGGCCGCATCGAACAGGGCCTTGCCGTCCGTGCTCTCGCCGCCTTCGAGTTCCGACGCAGCCTGGGCCAGACCGGCGCAACGCACCGTCTCCTCATAGGAAATCAGCGCCGGACGGGGCGCGTCCTGGCCGGCGAAGGCGACGGTGGTGGCCAACAGTATGGCGAACATTCAGCCTCCACGACGCCCTCTGCGTCGCAAGTCGTCAGACAATCACGTCGCGGCGGCGGAAGGAAGACACGCCGTCGCGAGCTGTGCGATCAGGTCCGGGGCGTGAACCGGGCCGTCGATGGCACGGTCTCGGGCCGGCAGAAATGCCAGACGTCGGACTCGGTGCTACCGTCGATGTCCAGCACCGTGTCCCGCTTGAGGGTGTCGGTCCCGACGATCTCGTAGGTGACCGTATAGGACCCGGCGTCATTGCCGAGCTCGGTCAGGCATTTCTGCTCCTCGCGCCAGATATTGGGGCCCGTCAGCTGGAACTCCCCCGGCTCGCAGCCGCCGAAATCGAGGGTGAAGGCCGTCGGGGTGAACCAGGCGATCTGTCCCTGACCGGCGACCACCTGACCGCAGTCCAGGTCGCCCTTCACATAATAGCCCAGGGACATGGAGATCGGCGGCGGCGCGGTCTCGCCGGGGGCCAGGGTCACACCGTTTTCGGCGGCCAGGATTTCGGGTTCGGAGGCCGCAGGCCGCCGGCTCGGGCTCGCCGTTGCGGGTCGGGTGTTCGCATTCGCTCGCGTCTGCGCTGTCGTGCCGGCGGACGAAGACGCAGCAGGCGCGCGCGGCGGGGTCGCCGCCGGAGCCTGCGCCCGGGCCTGCGGCGGTGCGGGGCGGGCCGGGGTCGGGGTCTGGGCCGCCGGCGTGCGCGGCGAGGCCGCTGTCGAGGCCGGCGGCGTGCGCACCGTCGCCTGGCTCATCGGCGGCGTAACCGGACGCACCGGCCGGGGCAGTTCCTGGTCCGACAGCGGCGGCTGGGCATTGACGCGCGGCCTCAAGGTACTCTCCGCCGGCCCCCCGTTCAGCGCCGACGTCGCCGCGCGAGCCCGGATCTGGGCCTCGGTCTGGGGTGTCGTCTGGGCCAGGGCCGAGGACACGCCGGCCAGGCTCGTCGTCAGCACCAGGGCCGCGATCCACGCGCGGGAAGACGGCATGATCATGTCGTTGGGCAGGGTCATGAGGGCCAGCGAAACAGGGTTATGGGTCAGAAGAATGTCAGGATGTGCATGTGCGTTCCCGGCATACACGCCTTCAGCCCCAATTTCTGTTGCACCGCAGCAAGGTTGCCGCCTTCTCTGCTACGCTTCAGTCCCGGACATACCGGCGCAGGCGCGACTGGGCGCTATAGACCCGCTGGTCCGTGGGATCCGCCGCCAGCGCCCGGGCGATGAAGTCGCGCGCCAGGTCCCATTGCCGCGTCTGCTCTGCATCATCGATCGCGTCGGCTCCACGCTCAGTGGTCAGGTCCGCCATTAGCACGAGGGCCTCGACGTTGTCGGACTGGAGATCCAGTGCGCGGGTCAGGACCGCTTCGGCGGCGGTCGCGTCTCCCCAGCGCCTTTCCGCCCGGCCCAGGGCGACCAGGGCCAGAGGATCGTCGGGGAATCGGGCGGCTGCCGTCCGCAGAGTTGCCAGCAGCGCGGGGCCATCGACCCCGGCCGGATTGCGCGACCGGGCGTTGATTGCCGGCAGAATAACCGCATCGGCCGCGGGCGACAGGGTCGTCACCGTGATGACCGGGCGGATCGGGGGAATGTCGAGCTTGGCGTAGGTCAGGCGACCCCGCACATGGGTGCGAAGCTCGGCAGTCAGTTGATCGATCGTCATGCCGAAAACCGCCTGCCAGGCCTCGACAGGATCCTGGCCACCGTTAGCCGCCCTGACGTAGGCCGACAGGTTCCGTATCCGGGCAGCGTCGGCCAGCAGCCAGTGGGTCAGGGCCCAGGATTGGGCATAATACATCCCACGCCCCGTCTGGCTGTCGATCCCCAGCGACCCGTCGGACCGCAGCACGACATCCATGGGCAGCCAGCGCTCCGTCTGCAGCGCGCGCAGACGGCCCGGGTTCGGCAGGCCGAACGACGCCGAGCCTCCTTCGGTCACCGTCGCCGTAGCGAAATACTCGGCGAAGCCTTCTCTGAACCACCCGGGATATCGCATGTCCCCGGCCCGGGCCATGACGTGGTGGCTGTACTCGTGGAGCAGCAGGTCGTCGCTTTCGCCCCGCACCAGGACGGCAAAGACGTCCAGATCGCTGCTGGAATAGAAGCCCGCGATTCCAGGGGGAAGGCCAGGCACGGCCACCCGCAACGCCCGCCCGTCCGCCACCAGATAGACCGGCAGCCTTCGAGCCTCCGTGCGCGCGCCACCGAAGCGGGAGGTCAACAGCGCGTCAAAGCGTTCCAGCTTGGCCGTATAGTCGCGCAGCGACCGCTCCGAACCGTCGCTATAGACGACGAAATGCTCGCTCTGGGCGCGTCGCCATTCGGCGAGAGCGGATGCTGGCGTCAGCGCGATCAGCGCCAAGCCGATCAGAAGACGTTGGACAGCTGAAGACAAGATGACCTCCCCGAGAGGCCTCATTCTAGATCGGTTTTGCTGCGAGCGGTCCACTCTTCGTTGTCGGACCTGGACCGTTCGCGTGCGCTATCCCCGTTCCTTCGTCTTGGTGAAGGCCACCTTGGGGAACCGCTCCATGACGTATCCGGTCTCCCAGCTCGACTTGGCCAGAAACACCGGGGCCTGATCCAGGTCGCGGGCGATCTGGGGGCGGTATTTGGACATGAAGTCCTCGACGTCTGCGGTCGCTCCGTCGATCCAGCGCGCCTCCGCATAGGGGCTGTGCTCGAAGATGACCTCCAGCCCGTATTCCTCGCCCAGCCGGTCGGCCATGACCTCGAACTGCAGCTGGCCCACCGCTCCCACGATGAAGTCCGCGCCCAGTTCCGGCCGGAACAGCTGGGTCACGCCTTCCTCGGCCAGACCGTCCAGCGCCTTCTTCAGATGCTTGGCCTTGAGCGGATCCTTGACCCGGACGCGCTGCAGGATTTCCGGCGCGAAGTTCGGCAGGCCCGCGAAACGGATCATGCCGCTCTCCGACAGGCTGTCGCCGACCCTCAGGACACCGTGGTTGGGAATGCCGATCACGTCCCCGGCGAACGCGTCCTCGGCCAGTTCGCGGTCCGAGGCGAAGAACATGATCGGCGCATTGACCGAAAGCGACTTGCCCGTGTTCTGGACCTTCAGCTTCATGCCCCGCTTGAACGACCCGCTCGCCATGCGGAACATGGCGATCCGGTCGCGGTGGTTGGGGTCCATGTTGGCCTGGACCTTGAAGACAAAGCCGGTGACCTCGGCCGCGCCCGGCTCGACGGTCAATTCGACCGGTTCGGGGGCGTTGCGGGTCTCGGGCGGGGCGGCCTTCATGGCCTTCATGGTCTTGGGCGGCGGGGCCCAGTCGCCGATCGCCTTGAGCAGTTCGTCGATGCCGAAGTGGCGCAGCGCCGATCCCCACAGCACCGGCGTCATATGGCCTTCCAGGAACGACTGCCGGTCGAACGCCGGATACCCCCCCTCGACCAGTTCGGCGGCGTCGCGCATCTCCTGCAGTTCGCCCGCCTCGAAATACTGCGACGCGGCGTCCAGATGCAGCGCCTGCGGATGCCCCGCGTCCTCGACCGCGCCCGGAACCTTGCGCGCATAGGGCTGGAAGGTACCGGTCCCGACCTCGACCATGCCGCGCAACCGGTTGCCGCTCTGGGCGGGCCACCAGATCGGGGCGGGATCGAGCTGAAGCTGGGACGCGATCTGGTCCAGCAGCTCCATCGCGTCCAGCGCCTCGCGGTCCAGCTTGTTGATGAAGGTGATGATCGGGATGTCCCGCAGGCGGCAGACCTCGAACAGCTTCAGCGTCTGCGGCTCGATCCCCTTGGCGGCGTCCAGCACCATGATGGCGCAGTCGGCGGCCGTCAGGGTGCGATAGGTGTCTTCGGAAAAGTCCTCGTGCCCCGGCGTGTCGAGCAGGTTGAACATCTTGCCGTCGTGCTCGAACGTCATCACCGAGGCGGAGACGGAGATGCCCCGTTCCTTCTCGATCTTCATCCAGTCGGATTGGGTCCGCCGGTTCTCGCCCCGCGCCCGCACGGCACCCGCCGCCCGGATCGCCCCGCCGGACAGCAGGATATGCTCGGTCAAGGTCGTCTTGCCGGCGTCGGGGTGCGCGATGATGGCGAAGGTCCTGCGGCGCAGGGCCTCCTGTTCGAGAGTGAGTTTCGACATGGGGCTGCCGGTTAGCCCGCATCGGGCTCCGGGGCAACGGGCGCGGCCCCGTCCTCGCCCGTCTCGGTCGGGACGACCTCGGGTTCGTCCGGCGCTTCCGCGTCGGGACGCAGGGCCTGGATGGTCGCCCGCGCCCGGGCCGCCATGGCCCCGCCGTGCGGGTCGTTGGCCAGGGGCAGCAACAGGGCGATCGCCGTGTCGATCTGGCCGGCCCGGGCGAAGACGTCCGAAGCCTCGCCCCGGATGGTCGACACCTGGGGGGCCAGTTCGATGGCCCTGGCCCAGATGTTGAGGTCGTTCCCGGTCGGATAGTCGGGCGCGGTTCGCCGGCTGCGGCCCAGCGCCAGATACAGCCGGAAATCATCCGGATCGGCCGTCAGGGCCCGGCTCAGGAAGGCGCGGGCCTGACGGTTCAGCGTATCCGCCTGCTCGCGGCCGCCCCCCTCGGTCCTCACAGCCTGGGCCGCCGTCATCCGCAGTCGTGCCATCCAGCGCAGGGCCTCGACATCGGCGGGATCGGCGGCCAGCACCGCGTTGAGCGCCGCCTCTGCCGCCTCGGTCGTACCCCAGGCCACCTCGGCCTTGGCCAGGGTCATGCGGGCCAGCCGGTCGTCGGGCCACCGCTCGGCGGCCGCCCGCACCCGCGCCAGGACCGGCGGCCCATCCGTGCCGCGCTGCGCATAGTTCAGCCGGATCGACAGCGCAAACAGGGCATCGGCCGAGGGCGGCAGGGTCTCGATCCGGATATCGACCGCATCCGTCGCCGGCGTGGGATAGACCGCATAGGGCATGGTGCCGGACCGGTAGCGACGCAGGGCCTGTTCCAGCTCGACCGGCGTCATGCCGAACGCCGGCTGCACCGCCTCCATCGGCGGCACTCCTTCCGACACCGCCTTCAGATAGGCGACCAACCCCTGACGCCGCACGGGGTCGCTCAACAGATAGTGGGTCAGCAGCCAGGACTGGCCATAGAAGGCCGCGATCTGTTGCTGCGTGCCGCTCAGTGCCCGCCGGCTAAGCAGCCGATCCATCGGAATCCACGGCAGATAGGCCAGGACCGCCGCCCGCCCTTCGTCGCGATAACCGACCCGCGTCTCCCGATCGTCGATCCGGGCGGTCGCATAGAACATGGCCACCCCTTCGGTGAACCAGGCCGGGGTCGCGGCCGGAAAGTTCTGGAGCGTCAGGTGGTGGACGTATTCATGCAGCAGGGAGTTGCCCTGGGACCTTCGGTTCAGGGCCGCATAGACCCCGTGCTGGGTCGCCGAATACCAGCCCCCGATATTCTCCGGCACGTCCGGATAGATCGCCTCCATCCCGTCCCGGCCGGACAGCATGAAGACCGTCAGGGGCCGCACCGGGGGCGCGTCGCTGAGCCCGAACGGTGCGCGCACCAGCCGGTCGAACCGGTGCAGCAGGATGACCCGCTCACGCAGATCCGCCTCCGAACCCTCGCTGTAGACGATGAATCGATCGGTCTGGGCCCGCCGCCATTCGGCCTGGGCGGGCAGGGCGATCGCGACCAGGGCCAGGACCAGAACGAGGCGAAGGCGGCGGATCAGGAACAGCATGAAGACCTTGAAAACGCTGAGGTACGAACGACGCGGCACCGACGCCGGTCCCACCGTTAGCGGCACAATCGGACATTGTCATGAAGGCGCTCGGGAGCCGCCCGGGTTCCACACTCGAAGGACCGTCGGGAAAGCCTGAAATAACCGCTCGCCAAACAGGGCTTTTGGAGTCATCGTCTGCCTTGCGAGATGTCCCGGCCACGCAGCCAGGCACCGCAAGGGGAGACAAGGAGACGCCCATGGCCATGCTTCATCCGAACGACCGTAACCCGACCGAGCACCGGTCCGACCATCACGAGCGCACCACCAAGCCGCGCCTGTGCCTCCTGGCCGGCCTCACCTTCCTGGTCGCCACGGCATTCGCGTTCCACTTCGCCTTCAACGCCCTGTTCTAGGCGTCAGTCGCCCTGGGGTTCGGCCTCGCCCTCGCTGGCGTCGTCCTGTTCGGTGGTGATGCCCTTGACCTCGTTGATCATGGCGCGCGCCGCCGAGGCACCGCCGCCGCCGTGCGGGCTGTTGGCCAGGGGCTCCAGCAACCCCACCGCCCGATCCTGCTGGCCCGTCTCGATCAGGGCCGAGGCCAGGTTCAGCACCGTATCCGGCAACTGCGGAGCCAGAGCATGGGCGAACTCCAGCGTCGCCAGATCGTTATCGTTCGGATAGCCGGACTGACCTGATCTCAGCCGCGCCAGCAGCATGAAGGTCAGATAGTTCTCGCCGTCGACCTGAAACGCGCGACCGAGATGGCGCTGGGCCCGCACCATCAGCCGGGTGCGCTCGTCGTTGTCGTCACTGGCATAGGCGGCCTCGATGTCGTGTTCCGCCAGAAGCTGCATCGCCTCGACATTGTCGGGGTCGCGCTCCAGCACGGCGTTCGCCGCCTGCTCACCGGCCGCCGCATCGCCGACCGTCAGCTCCGCCCGCGCCAGGATCAGTCCGGCCAGGGCGTCGCCGGGGAACCGCGCCGCCTGACGCTGCACCTCGGCCAGGACGGTCGCCGCATCCTCGTCGTCCTTGTCCAGCAGCTTGACCCGCTGGCCCAGCAGCAACATCGCGTCGGCCGAGGGCGGCAGGACGGTCACCGTCATCGGCACCTCGGGGATGTCCATGATCACCGCCTGATAGGGGATGCTCCCGTTCATGTAGCGCCGCAGCTCGCGGCGCAGCCGGGTGATGTCCATTCCGGTAACCCGCTGCATGGCTTCGACCGGATCGCCGCCCGCGCCCACGTCGCGCAGATAGGCGTCCAGCTGTCGCTGTCGCTCGACATTGCCCCAGAACCAGTGGGTCAGCAGCCAGGCCAGCGGATAATAGGTGTTGCTGCCCCGCGCCCGCTTGCCCGGCCGGGTCGACAGCAGGGCCCGCATGTCCAACCAGCCCGACCCCGCGAGCCACGACGTCCGGGCGGCGTTCGGCTTTCCGAGCAACACCCGGTCGGACTTGAACTCGGCCGTCATGTAATATTCGGCGAACCCCTCCACGAACCAGGACGGATAGGGATAGGCCGAGTTCTGGAACATGAAATGGTGGGCGTATTCATGCAGCAGGGTCTCGTCCCCGGCCTCGCGGATGCCCAGGGCGAAGATATCCTCGCGGCTGGTCATGTAATAGCCGGCGACGTTGTCGCCGACGTCCGGCCGCACCCTGACCAGCCCCGCCCGCGACCCGACCAGATAGATCGGCAGCTTGCGCCCCGGCGCCTCGCCCATCGAGTTGGTCAGTTTGACGTTCAGCACCCGGTCGAAAATTTCCAGCCGCCGCATATAGCTGCGCAGGGTGCTCTCGGACCCCTCGCTATAGACCACGAACCGCTCGCTCTCGGCCCTGCGCCACTCCGCCGACGCGGGCAGGGCGGCCATCAGACCCAGTGTCAGGGCGGCCGCCCCGGCCAGCAGGCGCGACCCGAACCGGCTCATTCGCCGGCTCCTTCGTCCTCGGCCTCGTCTTCCGAAGGCGGCGCGGCGACGTTCGTGGGGGCGAGGCCTGCCTTCTGGCGCGCCTCGGCCAGAAGGTCGCGGGCCGCCTTCATGCCGTCGCCGCCGTGCGGATTGCTGGCGACCGGGGCCAGCAGTTCCACAGCCTGGAGGTAGACGCCCCGGTTGACCAGAGCCTGGGCGGCCAGATAGCGCACGGTATCGACCTGGGGCGCATACTCCTCGGCGGCCAGCAGGATGTTCAGGTCGTTGTCGGTCGGATAACCGGGCGCGCCTTCACGCGTCTCGTTCAGGCCGAGGTAGATGCGATAATCGGTGGGATCGGCCGCCACGGCCTGGGTCAACAACCGCTGGGCGTCGCGATAGAGGACCGCCCGCTGCCCCGCATCGACCCCCTCGGCGTCGCCGCGATGCATCTTGGCGATGGCCGTCAGCCGCAACGCCTCGGTGTTCGGGGTCTCCGCGGCCACGAGGGACGCTACGGCCGCTTCGGCCGCCTCCCATTTCTCGTCCTGGATCTCCGCCTTGGCCAGGACGATGGCGGCGAAGGCGTCATCGGGATAGCGAGCCGCCAGTTCGCGCACCTGGGCGATGGCCTCGGCCTTGCCGTCCGGACCCAGCCGATCCATTCGCAGGTCCAGCCAGACCAGATCGCGCGCGCTGCGCGACATCCGGCTGATGCTGACCTCGGCCGGCTCGAACGTCTGCTGAAGGGTGAAGTAGTTGATCGCGCCCGCGACATAGCGTGCGATGGTGTCATGCAGTTGGTCCGGCGTCATGCCCACCTCGGTCTGCAACGAGACGACCGGATCGCCGCCGGTCATCAGGGCCCGCAGATACCGGCTCATCATCTGCTGGCGCTCAGGCGTGCTCATGAACCAGTGGGTCAGGGCCCAGGCCTGGGCATAGTAGCTGTGGCCCTGGGTGCGAGGCACCTCGCTGCGCCCGCCCAGCACCGCATCCATCGGCAGCCAGCTGTTCCGGCCCTGGGTCAGGGAGTTCATCCGCCCCGGACTGTGCAGTCCCACCCGCATACGGCCCGGCGTCAGCTCGGCGGTCGAATAGTATTCCGCAAACCCCTCGGTGAACCATCCGGGATAGGCCGCCGGCATGTTGGCCCGCATGAAGTGGTGGCCGTATTCATGGTACAGGGTCTTGTCGCCTTCACTGCGCGACAGATCGACCACCGCGAAGATGCGGTCCACGTCCCCGGTGTAGAAGCCGGCGATCCCGGACGACAGCCCGGGCGAGATTTTCCTCAGGTCGTCGATGCCGTGCGCGAGGAAGATTTCCAGCTTGCCGCTGTCACGCGTGTTCGCGACCGGATAGTAGAGCCGCAGCAGGGAATCGAACCGCTCGACCTTGCGGACATAGTTGCGCAGATCGCTCTCGCCGACGTCGCCATAGACGATGAAATGCGGGCTCTCGGCCTTCAGCCATTCGGCACGCGCCGGGCCCGCCGCAACGGCGACACAGGCTGCGGCCAGGGCCAGCAGCGGACGCATCCGCCCCATGATCTTCAACATCTCGGCGATCCCTGGCCCCACAACCCTAAGAGAGGCTACTTTGGCCAGGGCCCCGTCGGCGTCAAGCGCGACCGTGGGGTGAACGCCGGATCAGGCGGCCATGCGGTTCCACACCGCCCGGTCGGCGGCGACGGCGTCCAGCCTGCCCTTTCGGTCATGCCGGCCCAGCTGGCGGATCACGGTGTCGGGCAGGGCACAGAAGCGCGGCTCGACCAGATCGGGATTGCAGTTCGCCTCGGGCGCCGCGAACAGGGCCGCATTGACCTCGGGCGACCGGTCGGCGATCAGCCAGGCCAGACGCCGCGCCCGCCCCGGATCGGTCCGGTGCATCATCGGGTCCTCGGCGAACAGCTCGCACCCCAGTTCCAGCACATAGTCGAACCCCAGCCGCTCGAACCGGCGCGCGTCCGCAGGCGTGACCGGGGTGGCCTCGTCCAGATCGAACACGACGTCGTTGAGCAGGAACAGCATGAGGGCATTACTCGCCAGACCGCCGACGTTTCTCGCCGACGCCCAACCCTTACGCCCCCTCGCTTGCAGTCCCGTTCACGAACGCAGTTAAGGATTTACCACCGGGCCCGGGACGCCGGGCGGCGGGAACCTCGCGTGCGGATCGTCGTCGGCGTGTTGCTACAGATACCAGTCCTGGCCGTGGAACCCGCGCGCGCCTTCGAGGTCCAGCATCCACCGCCCGGTCATCGGCGACAGTTCGAACGACATCTCTCCGTCGAACAGATCGCCACCATCCCCGGCCGGCAGCACCTCTGGCCCGGCCGCCTTGACCCCCGGCTCTTCGCCGATCGCGCCCGTGTTCCACAGGATGTCGGACGCCACCAGCGTCGTCCCGGCCAGCCCGATGACCAGATCGCTGGTTCCGTTGCCGCCCAGGTCCACGAACAGATATGACCCGCCGCTCAGGTATGCGATGCCGAACGTATCCGCCGCCCCCGTCCGCACCGCCCTCAGGTCCAGCCTGTCCGTCCCGGACACGAACCCGAAGATGCCGTCGGACAAGCCCTGAAACGAGTCGGATGCACTCAGATAGACGAAGGTGTCCGCGCCGGCATCGCCGAAAAGAGCATCGGCCCCGCCGCCGCCGGTAATCGTGTCGTCGCCGGCCCCACCCGAGATCGGATCGTTTAGAATGGTCCCTACCAGCGTATCTGCCTGACCCGATCCAACCATATAGATGCCGAAATTCCCGACACCATTCACATTGCCGCCAAAGGTGATGTCCGTCGCCTGCACCGTCCGGTTCGCGGCGGTGGTCAAGAACACGCCCTGCGCCGTCTCCGCATAGATGAAGCTTGACCCGTTATCGGTCCTCAGGATGCTGATGGACCGCGCCCCGATTCCCGTCAGATCGATCCGGTCCTCGCCCGAGGTGAAGTCGTACAGATTGTCAAACCCGGTCTGCTGGTTCGAATCCCCGCGCGACACATACCGGAACACATCCCGCCCGGCCCCGCCCGCGATCGCATCCGCCCCGGCACCGCCAGTAATCACATCGTCCCCGCCGTTGCCGACGAGGGGTTCCGCAACAGACGTTCCCTGGATCAGGTCGGACCCCTCCGAGCCGATCACGAACACCCCGAACCCGCCGTTGAAAATGATATCCCCGCCGTTCAACGACGTCCCCGCCGCAAACGTCTGAAACGCCCCCCCTGGTGTCTGGGCAAAGACCACCGTTCCCCCGCCCGCCAGCCGTGCGATCGATACGGACGTCGGATTCAAGGCCGTCAGATCGATCCGGTCGGCGCCAGTGACGAAATCGGTGATGATGTCGGAGGCGGCCGCCGTCGAATCCGAAGTCAACAGGTACCGGAACACGTCTGTCCCGGCTCCACCGCTCAGGGTGTCTGCTCCCCCGCCACCGGTGATCAGGTCGCGGTTCGACCCTCCGGCAAGGGTTTCAGCAGACGGAGTACCATTGATGACGTTGGTTGGATCCAGAATGAACTGCACGGTTCTGTCGGTGAAAACCAGAAGCTCAATGTCCGTCAGCGTGTCGGTTCCATCCGTCCCGCCGGTTACAGTCGTGGTCGCACCGCTTGTCGTGATCGAATAGCTGGTCGACGTACCGCTGAAAATCGCAGTATTCGTGCCGCCGCCGCCGCTGAGTGTGTCGTTGCCTGCTCCGCCCTCGAGGACATCATTTCCGGCCCCGGCGACGATCTGGTCGTTTCCGGCACCTCCATTGATTCTCAAATCCCCTATGGTGCCCGCTCCCTCGAAGCGGTCGGCACCCTGTCCCAGTGCCACCAGTCCGGAGATGAGGCCGGTGTTGACAAATACGTCGGCGCCCGAGCTCAGCGCCACGCCGCCTCTGAGGTCACCGCTGTTGTTGAACGAAATGCCTTGGCCGAAGAAATAGGTACCGACCTGGACGGCCATATCGGCCTGGATCAGGCCGCTGTTCGAGAAGATCAGGTTGTCAGACAGGATTTCCATGCCGACGCTGATGCCGGTCCGATTGACGACGACGATGGATCCAGAGTTGGTCGCTGATGTGGTTCCGATACCATACATCCCGACGGCGAGGCCCGAACCCTCGACCCGGATTGTGCCGGTGTTTGTGAAACTCCCGTACTGGCCGAGGCGCACACCATAGGCCGATGACTGGGCAACAACGTCGAGGAGCCCGCTGTTGCTGACCGTCAGGCCCGGCCTAGCCCCTTCAGCGCCGTACGCTTCATGAGAGGAGCGAACAAAGATCGAGCCACGATTGTCGAACACACTATTCTGGCTGTTGAAATAGCCACCGACGGCGCGACCAGAGGTGCTGTTTGTCAGGTAGGCATCCAGCCTTCCCCCGGTACCATTGGTGAATCCTGCACCCGATATGGCTCCATCGGTTGAAACGCCGATGGTGCCTGAACTTGTCGAGGTTGAAACAATTTGTCCGTTGTTGGTCAGGTAGCCTGATGCCCCGGTTGTCCATCGGCTGACGACGATGCCACCTGTCGCGTTGTTGAATGCAAGGCTTTCGCCCGCATAGACCTGCTCGCTCGCGGTAACTTGCCAGGGTTCGGTACCCAGCATCGCCGGAACAGGTCCAAAAACGGCATAGCTAGGGCGCGTTGCGAGCGAAAAGTTCAGGTCCGCTGCGGAAACGTTAGCCGCGCTGATTCCTTGCAGAAGAATAGTGTCGGTGTCGGACAGGACAATCAGTGCACCGTCCGATGTCTGACGCAGTTCGCGATACCCGGCGTAACCAAATATCGACAGCGTGTCGCGTTCGCCGCCAAGCCTGAAATCCGTAATCACATCGGTGCCATCGCCCGCCCCGAAAACGAATGTATCACGTCCGATCCCGCCGGTCAGAACGTCAGCACCTGTTCCGCCGACGAGGACATCATCACCGTCTCGGCCGATCAGAACGTCAGCACCGTCGGCCCCGAACAACAGGTTCGCAGCAGTGTCACCCCGCAGGGTATCGTTCCAGCGGCTGCCATAGACGTTCTCGATACTGATGAGCGTATCTTGTCCTGCTGAAACAGATCTACCACCGACAAGATCGAGATCGACCGCAATGGTCAGATCCGAGTAAACTGCTGTATCGGTTCCGGCCCCGCCGTCGAGGACATCTGATCCTCTGCCGCCACCGAGAAAGTCATCGCCGGACGCCCCCGAAAGAATGTCTTCGCCGCTTTCGCCATAGAGGATGTCCGATCCAGTTCCTGCAAGCAGGCGGTCATCGCCGAACCCTCCATACACCCCTCCTGATTGCGTACCCCGTTCGCCTTGATAGAGGTCGTCTCCTGCGCCAAGTGTGATCGAACCCACGATCGACCCGACGTTGACGATCTGATCCGCTCCCCGGGCGAGATAGATTTGACCGCGAATCTGGCCGAAATTAGTGACGACCTGAATGGCATCTTGGGGTGGACTGTAGGTCTCGCTGGCGTCGAAAATCGCGTAATTCGCTTCGATCAGGCCGGTATTGGTGATCGTGCTGGACTCTGAAGCCAGATGCGCGACACGAATTCCTACGGCTGTGCCGGTCGGGTTTGTTACCCGTATTGTGCCGGTGTTTTCGAGCGTCGACGTCCGTCCGAGGTCAAAGCCCACCGCAGTCTGTCCACCACTCACTTCTACGAGTCCGGAATTCCTGAATATGCCGCCGTTCTGGGACTTGGCACCCCAGCTAATCAGCGATTCCGAAGTAACCCGAAACGTCCCGCTATTCTCAAAACTGAAGGCCAGATCCGCAGTGAATACACCCAACGCAACTGCCGTCGCCCTTACGGTGAAGCTTCCGCGGTTTACGAGGTCGCTGTTCGCACCCTCTCCAAAAAGCCCATAGGTCGGGTTGTCTCCGGTCTTGATGAGTTCGACGACGCCGGATTCAGTAATGGTGATCACACTGTCTGTGAACGCGGTCCCGCGCGTGAACTCGAACAGCGCCATGATGTACGGCTGACTCGAGGTCATGCTTATCCGGCCTGCGACAACCAGATTTGGACCAGGCAACTGTGGTGTCGAGCGGAGCTCGTAGCCGCTCAATTCCTGAGAAATGCTGACGATCTCACTGGTCCCTATCGTGGTGTCCGCCGTGATGATCCTGGGCATTTCTACATCTCGCTACGCAATGATTGGCCGAACCGCATCCACGCTACCCTGGATTGGATTCGTGGGAAAGATTCACCCCACATCCTCGGTGATGAAATGCCGCCCCTGCCGGTCCTCGACCTCGACGACCCACAGGTCCGGGTCGTACCCGACCTGGCGCTGAACATAGGCGTCCAGCTCGCTCTCGAACTCGCTCTCGACCGGCTGGATCCACAGCCGTTCGCCGTCTGCGCCAAACGCCTCGGAATACAACCGGGCCCGGCGGGTGGAGGTGTCCCAGGCCTTGACGATGACGGTGCCGGCGCGGGTGTCGCCGCGGCGCACGACGGTGGCGTTGGCACCCGCGATCTCTGCGCGGCGGATGAGGGCCGAGACCCACAGGTCGGAGTTCAGAAGCAATTCGCTAACCCTGCTCGGAAACGGGACCGGAACCCGGAGCGGGTAGGGTCGCCGCATGAGGATAGGCCCTAATCAACGTCTTGCCAGCACCCGCGTCGTCCGCGTCGGCATGATCGCCGCTCTGCTGGTGGGCCAGCCGCTGGCCGCCCTGGCCCAGGCGACGGCGCTGACGGCCGCACCCACCGGCCCCTATTACGACCGCGCCTTCATGCTGGCGGCGGACCAGAAATGCCGGCTGTTCCAGCCCATGGTGGCCAGGGCCCTCACCTCGGCGACGCTTCAGGCGCGGGGCGCGGCGGTGCGCCACGGGGCGAGCGCCGACGATCTGGCCGCCACCGCCGGACGGGCCTCGGCCAAGGCCAATGCCACGGCCTGCGACAACCCCGACCTGGTCCGGGTGCGGGGCCGGGTGGCCACGGCCTTCGCCGGCTGGGCCCAGACGCCGCGCATGACCTTTCCGGGGGCGAAGGCCGACTGGATGGCCGACCGCTATGGCCTGGTCCAGGCGGGCTGGCGGCTGAAGCAGTCGGTGACGACCGGCCAGGCGCCCGTGACCTTCGGCCTGGTCGGCGATGCGGGCCAGGGCGAGACCCTGGCCGCCGTGGTCAGCTTCGTGGGGCGCAGCCGCCCCTATGCGGCGCGGATCGTGCTGCGCGACGCCGACCGGTCGGCGCGGCCCTGGCTGCCCGGCCGCGCGGGTGACCTGCCGCCCGAAAGCCTGCGGCTGGCGGTCTTCTCGGCCGGCAGCAGCGAGGCCGCGCCCGGCCTGCTGGAGCCGACCCGCAAGGACGGCCAGGCCTGGCGGTTCCCGGACGCCGCCGCCGACCTGATCGCGGCGCTGGACCCGCGCGAGGTCTTCGCCGTGGAGTTCCTGTTCCGCGACGACAGTATCGCCCGCGCCACCTTCGAGGCCGGCGACTTCGCCGCGGGAAGGGCGTTCGTGGACATGGGGTCGCTTTAGGCCCCTATCCTTTCAGTCTGGCGCATGTCCCCAGCAACTCCGCTTCTTGCGCGAGCGGCACCCGGTTGGGTGCGGGTTCCAGGACCAGCGTCTCGACGGTGTAGGTCGCGTTCGTAAGGCCGCGTCCATGGCGCCGGACCAGGGTGGCGAAGCCGGTCCGCTCCGGACCCACGGACCCACAGACCAGCTCGAGCGAGTTGCGGAACCCCTCCGTGCCCTCGACCATGTAACGTCCCGCGATCTGGATCTCGCCCGCATCGGCGCCGACCTCGCTTTCCAGGGCCCGCGCTGTCGCGATGGCCGGGGTCGAGGCCACGTAACCCTGCTTGAGCCACAGCAGGCCGAAAAAGACCACCATCCCGGCTGCAAAGAGCCAGAGACGAAGGGGCGTGAACAAGCCCAGGTTCGGATTTTGTAATGACATATCGGCCCTCAGATCCGAGTTGGGTCGGGATTAGAGGGGTCTGCGACGGCTTTCCACTTCTCGTTGACATTCCATGGTGCGCTCAAGACAAAGATGGTCGAGGCTGAAGCTTAGTTCCCCGCCGGCCTCAGTTCGATGATCTCGGCCCCGCCTTCCGGCACCGCCGGCTTGGCCAGGGTCACGACCGGCAACCGCACCGTGACCGCCGCGCCCTCGCCCAGGGTCGAGTCGATATTCATCCGGCCGCCATGCAACTCGGCCAGCGACCGCACCAGCGACAGGCCCAGACCCGTCCCTTGCGCCTTCTGCTCAGCCGCGCCTGCCTGCTCGAACGGGCGGCCCAGGCGGCGCAGGTCCTCGGGCGCGATGCCGACGCCGGTGTCGGACACCACCAGCTCCAGATAGGGGCCGATCGCCTCCAGCGTCACCGTCACCGACCCCTCGGCCGGGGTGAACTTGATGGCGTTGGACAGCAGGTTCAGCGCGATCTGCTTCAGCGCCCGCTTGTCGGCATCGACCGTCAGGGCCTCGGTCGGCAGGACGCTGCGCAGGTCCACGCCCTTGTCGGTCGCCGCCACCCGGATCAGGGCGATGGCGGCCGAGACAGTCTCGCGCGCATCGAACCGCTCGATCGCCAGCTCATAGCGCTCGGCCTCGATCTTGGACACGTCCAGCACGTCATTGATCAGGTCCAGCAGATGCCCGCCCGCCTCGTGGATGCTGTCGGCATAGCCCGCGTAACGGTCGGGCAGGGGGCCGAAGATGCGCTGGCGCATGATGTCGGAAAAGCCGATCACGGCGTTCAGCGGGGTACGCAGCTCGTGGCTCATATTGGCCAGGAAGCGGCTCTTGCCGGCGTTCTGGGCCTCGGCCTCGGCGCGGGCGGTCTCCAGGCCGGATTCGCGCGCGAACTGGGGCGTGCCGTCGAAGGCCTGACCGACCAGGCGCACCGTCTCGCCATCCCCGTCCAAGCGGCGCAGCACCAGGGTCACGCGCCTGTCCAGCGCCTGACGCGGGGCGAACGACACCTGCGCCTCCTGCCCGGCTTCGGCGCGGGCGAGGGCGGCGAGCAGTTCGCCACGATCCGGCGCATGGACGGCGGCAATCAGCCCCTGGTCGAACAGGGCCTCCACATCGATCGCAGGCGGCGCGGTGCCATAGGCGGCCAGCACCCCGCCCGAGGGGCTCAGGACCAGCATCAGCCCTGGCTGGCCCGCCAGCAGGGTCTCGACGCGGTTCAAACTGTCGCCGACGACGCCGAGCGCCCGTTCACGCGGCCCCCAGGTCAGGGTGATCGCCGTCGCGAGGGCCAGGGCCGACAGCAGGGCCACCGCCGCCGCCAGAACCCAGTCCGCCTGGGCCGGCCCACCCAGCCAGACCGAGACCAGTCCGACCAGAACCGCCAGCGCCGTTCCCACCGCCCCGGCCTGGGCCAGCCGCAACTCGCCCAGCATGATCCCGGCGGCGAACGGCATGATCGCCAGCCCGGCCAGGGACCCTGTCATCCCGCCTGACAGGGCCGCGACCGCCACGGCCGCCAGGCTCCATCCGCCCAGCACCAGCGCCCGCTCGGCCCAGCCGTCGCGCGCCATCAGCCACAGGCCCCCGACGCCCGGCAGGACGGCGATCAGGGCCGCGATCACGACCCCGGCGTCCAGGGCGGGGCGCAGCATCACGACCGCCGTGGCCAGCACCGCCATGGCAATGGCCCAGCCCATGTGCCACGCCACGACCGGACGCACGCGGTCGGTCTCCCTGGGGGCTGAAGGTGGGGCGGCGGGCGTCAATGGATATCCAGGCGGAAGGTGCGGGAGGCGCAGCCGCCGAGCCTAGCCCTCCACACGAGTCGGCGCGAGGCGGCTCCCGCATCAGGCGAACCGGCGACGGGGAGAAGCCGCAGTGGTCTGGGGGCCTTCGCCGCAGTTGTCGTTAACGGCGGCTCGGCCTATCTGGCGGCTGTGACCGAACCTGCATCGACGATCGACGAGACCCTGGGCGAGCTGATCGCGGATTTCGACCTGCTCGAGGACTGGGAACAGCGGATCGAATACGTCATCGACCTGGGCAAGGGGCTGGCTCCCTTGCCCGACGCCGACCGCATCGAGGCCAACAAGGTGCCCGGCTGTGCGGCCCAGGTCTGGCTGGCCGATGATCGGGACGGAGACCGTCTGACGTTTCGCGCGGATAGCGACAGCGCGATCTCCAAGGGCAATGTGGCGCTTCTGCTGTCCCTCTATTCCGGCCGCCCGGCTTCCGAAATCCTCGCCTTCGACGCCAAGGCGGCGCTGGACCGGCTGGGCCTGCCTCAGGCCCTGACGCGGCAGAGGGCCAACGGCCTCAACGCCATGGTCGGCCGCATCCGCCAGGCGGCGATGGCGGCCGATCAGAACGCTTTGGGCAGTCCCGCGTCCTGAAGCGTGCCGTTGGCGGTGTGGCGGGACTTGATGTCGCCATCGACGGTAAAAGGCTTGCCGCTGAGGGGGCTGATCCAGATTTCGTGATCGCCACGGCCCTGACGATGGAACCGACAACCGGCGTCAGTCAGGATGCGTTTCACATCCCGTGTGTAACTCTCGCCGCGAGGCCGAGCGTTACCCGTGTGCTGGCGTGGGCGATGACTTCGATTGGAACATCGCGGATTTCGCCCTCTACGCCCAGCAAATCCTGGATCGCCACGGGAACACGGGCAATCAGGGCTTCCAGGGTCGGCGCCTCGATCCGGAGGCCGTGGACATCGCTGGACTCGGTGAACCAGACCCCCGCCTCGGCGTCATGCGCGGCTTTGACGATGATGACCTGGCTCATGTCGTGAAGTCTAGGCGGGGGCGGCTGACTGTCAACGCCGATCGCCTGCCGGGTTGCAGGCCGGGATGGCGCGGCGGTGAACCGCCGCGCCTGTCGGACGTCAGGCCTTTTCGATCGCGGCGGCGATCTGGTCGGTGGAGTGGCCGGTCAGGTCCTTGGCGATCTCGCCGACCAGCTTGGCTTGCGTCTCCTTGTGCCAGCCCTTGCGCAGTTGCCCCAGGGTCTTGGGCGCGGCGATGACCAGCAGGTGATCGACCTTGTTGGTCAGCACCCATTTGTTCAGCACCTCGGCGACGCCCATCGCAAAGCCGTCCTCGGCCTGGGTGTCGTTATCGGGGTTGGCCTCGCTGGAGATGCGACCGGCGGCACCGGATGCGCGATCGGCGATGGTCGGGGTGGGTCGGGCGCTCAGCTGCACCTCCTGCTGCCCGGTGTTCTCGAACAGGGCCAGCTTTTCGCCGTCGACGACGGCGACGAGGGCGCCTTTTGGAAGTTTCATGGGACAGAGCTCCGGTAGTTAGCGGGGCCCTCTGAACGGGTCGGCGCTGCGGCGGTTGCGTCGTCGGCCGATCCCGTGGCCCCCGGCCGGACCCGAGACGCCCCGTTCGTCGCGCGAGGGGCCGTCTTCGTCGCGTCGGGGTTGCGTCGCGCCGGAGGTCCATCCGTGATGACCTCACCGATCAGCGGTTAGCGAGAACGATCATGCGCAGACTCATTCAATCGGCAGGTCTCGCCTGTGGTCTGGTCATCGCGGCGATGGCGGGCCAGGCTTCGGCCCAGGAGACCCCGGCCGGGCTCTGGCGATGCAGTGCCCAGGGCAATATCCCGATCGGTCTTCTGACCATCACCGGTGCCAACTATCGCTTTCAGGCCGTGAGCAACTCGCTCTGGGCGCTCAAGCCACAGGACTCGATGAACGGGTCGGGCGGCATGCGGGTGGCGGGAACCCGCCTGACGCCCTCCGGTGGCCCCCTGGCCGCGCGTCTCCAGGTCAGAAGCGGCGTCTTCGGCCATACGGGTCGCTATTCCCATATCGACTTCTTCAACGACCCCGCCTCCGCCTATGTGCTGAGGTGCCATCGTCCCTGACGGCCGGGCCGGATCACCCGATGCAATAGTGCTCGGCCAGGGCCTGAAGTCCCTGTTTCAGCACCGTCTTGCCCTGACGCCTGCGCAGGCCCAGTTCCTGTTCGGCCAGTTGCAGGCTGGAACTCTCCAGACAGATGCGCACCACCATCGGCCTCAGTCTCGGCCCGACCGCACGCAGGGCCGCCTCAACCCTGGCCCCGGCCGAGATGGCCCGGTCGCCGGGCTCGATCCGCGCCGCCGACCCGCCGCCCGAACGGGGCAGGGCGTCCCAGAGCATCGTCACCGACGGGCCCGAGGTTGCCGCCTCCGCATCGCGCCGCAACCGCTCGCCGGCCACGATCTCGGCCGGCGTCAGCCAGGGCCGCCCCGACGGATCGCGCCGCCGGGCCAGCCAGGCGATCGGGCTCTCGCCCAGATTGGCGCGCCGGGTCGTCATCCGACCGTCGGTCTCCATCACCGCCACCTCGCCCTCGATCACGCCGGGCCGACCGGGCTCGGGGCCATCGGCGCTCGCGGGCGGTCGCGGGATCCAGCCGCCGCCGGGCCGGGCCTTCAGGCCGGGATCGGCGACCAGGGCGCTGAACACCGTCTCGTCCAGGGTCATGGCCACCCACGCCCGCCGATCCGCACCCAGACGCAGCGCATAGGGCGCGGCCCGGCCCTCGATCCAGGCCCCCGGCCGGCGCAGATGGGTGCGCACCCGTTCCGTCAGCGTCCTCATCGCGCCACCGCCACGGCGTCGAGGCGGGTCATCTCCAGCTGGGGCGTCTCGCAGACCTGTCGCACAGCCAGTTCCAGCCGCTCCATCAGACCATCCACCGCCGGATCGTCGCGGGCATCCTCGACCCAGCGACAGCCGGCGCTGACCGTCGCCCGGTTGAAGCCGAAGGCGTGCCCGACCCGCTCCACCGTCCAGCCCAGACCGACATGGGCCAGATACATGGCCAGCCGTCGCGCCTGGACCTGGCGCGGTCCCTGCCGGACGCCGGCGACCATGGCCTCGGGCGCGATCCCGGTGGGCACGGCGACCAGCTGCATCGCCAGCCCCGCGCGGATCCGATCCCCTTCCTTGACCGGAACCCGGTACGTGTCTTCCATGATTGTCCCTCCTGCTGATCCGACGGCCGACCATAAATGGCTCGTCGCCTTGCGCTAGGAAGATCATCCTACCGTACGTCAGAAGCGGTCGCATCGCCTTGGCGGGCAAGGGGTTGGATGCCGGGGAGTTGGAAAGTTCGTCCGGATTTCAGCGCCACGCGAAGAAAATTAGAATCGTTGACTCACGGCGCTCGACGCCGATTCGCAAATCAGCCTACGATTCGCCTCAATGGGGTGGCGTTAACCGTTCTTAAGGTTTTCGCCGGTTAACTCTCGAACAAGGTTACCCGGAACTCACGACCGGGACATATGGTCTAGCTTTGCCTGGAGGGGCTTGAATGCGCGTTCTGCTTATCGAAGACGATCACGCGACCGCGCAAAGCATCGAGCTGATGCTGAAGTCGGAAGGCTTCAATGTCTACACGACCGACCTGGGCGAGGAAGGCATCGATCTGGGCAAGATCTATGACTACGACCTCATCCTCCTGGACCTCAACCTTCCCGACATGAGCGGCCTGGAAGTCCTGCGCCAGCTGCGCGTGGGCAAGGTCAACACCCCCGTCATGATCCTGTCGGGCTCGACGGAAATCGAAACCAAGGTCAAGACCTTCGGCGGCGGCGCCGACGACTACATGACCAAGCCTTTCCACAAGGACGAACTGATCGCGCGCACCCACGCCGTGGTCCGCCGCTCCAAGGGTCACGCTCAGGCCATCATCCACACCGGCGAGATCGCCGTGAACCTTGATGGCAAGACGGTCGAGGTGCACGGCCACCGCGTCCACCTGACGGGCAAGGAATACCAGATGCTGGAGCTGCTCTCGCTCCGCAAGGGCACCACCCTGACCAAGGAAATGTTCCTGAACCACCTGTACGGCGGCATGGACGAGCCCGAGCTGAAGATCATCGACGTCTTCATCTGCAAGCTGCGCAAGAAGCTGGCGACCGCTGCGGGCGGCAAACACTATATCGAAACCGTCTGGGGCCGTGGCTATGTCCTGCGCGACCCGTCGGAAAACACCGCCGTCGCCCCGGTCAGCGCCGCCGCCTGATACGGCGTTCGCACCAGGAAAATACGCCCGCCGGATCGCTCCGGCGGGCGTTTTTCGTTCCGACATGGACGGCGAAGGTCCAGGAAGGTGCGGACGCCGACCGGCCGGGTGTCGGCCGGCATCCGGCCCTCAGAAGCTTGCGCTCAGCCGCACGCCATAGGTCCGCGGCGCACGAAGCGCGGTCACCGGCAGGCCGACCACGGGCTGAACGAACGAGCTCTGCATCACGGCCTCGTCCTCGATGTTCTGGACGAAGGCGGTGACGCTCCAGCCCAGGCCGGCCGGCCGATAGGTCAGGTCGGCGTTGGACACCATCGCGGCGTCCTGCAACTGACCGGGCAGATATTCCTCACCCGTATAGTAGGACGACTCCACGCGCGTTGAGAGGCCCGCGACCACTTCCGCGCCGTCGTCCAGAGCGAAGGTGTGGTTGTAGCTGAAGTTGGCCACCCATTGCGGCGCCAGGGCCAGCTGCCGTCCGCTGCAATCGACGCTGAAGATGCTGGATCCGACGGGATCGACGCCGGTGGGCCGGAATGCGCAACCGGTGGCCGGAGGACGTCCGGAAGGCGAGGTCAGGCTGTAGATGAAGCTGTCGTAGTTGCTTTCCTGGACCTGCACCTGCGCCGAGAACAGGTCGTTCGGCGTGGCCAGCCAGGTCGCCTCTACGTCCAGGCCATAGATCACGGCCTTGCCGGCGTTTTCCGTGATCAGATTGTAGCCCGACGGCCGCACGGGCCCCAGGTGGGTGACCTGCTTGTCCTCATAGTTCCAGTAGAAGGCCTCCGCGTTCAGCCGCAGGGTGTTGTCCAGGAAGCGGTTCTTGGACCCGATCGTAAACGCCGTCAGCAGTTCGGGCTCGAAGGTGTTGGGCGCGAGCGAGGGATAGAATCCGCCCGCCTTGAAGCCGGTTCCGACGGTCGCATACAGCAGCGAGCGGTCGGTCAGGTCCAACTCCGCGCCGATCTTCCAGGTGGTCTTCTCGAACGTCACCGCGCCCGTGACGGGCGAGGTGCATTGCAGGGCCGCCAGGTTAACCGTGGACGGGCTGGGGCATGCGATCGCATAGAAGACGGGGGCCGGCGCCGGGAATCCGGCCGGCACGGCGGGCAGGGGCCCGGTGACGGACCCGTTGACGCTCTTGTCCTCGCTCGTATAGCGCAGCCCGCCGGTCAGACGGAACGTGTCCGTGACCGACCATGTCAGTTGCCCGAAGACGGCCTTGCTGGTGGTCTGGATGTCGGGAATGGCGCTGCGATTATAGGTGACGCCCTGGTTCGGAAAAATCCGGGTGTTGGTCTGCTCGTCGAAATAATACAGCCCGATGAGCCATTTCAGAGGGCCGTCCGACGAGGACGCCAGGCGGGTTTCGACGGATGTCTGTTCCGGGGTTTGCGATTCCGTCAGGGGATAGCCGGCGCCGTAGTGCAGGTAGGACAGGTCCATCGAGCGATAGGCGGGCACGACCGTCAGAGTGGCCCAGTCCATCTGATAGTCGACCTAGGCCGACACACCCCAGCTGGTCTGATCGACGAAACCGTCGTCCCTCAGCGGCGGCAGGGGCAGGCCCGTCCGCGACAGGATCAGGTTGGACGCCGGCGAACTGGGGCCCAGATACGGATTGCTCGGATCGACGAACGGCGTGAAAACGCCTGCCGAACCCATGCCCCCCGCACGTGAATAGTCGGCCGAAAGCAGGATCGACAGGTCTTCGCTGGGGTCCAGTTTCAGCAGGGCGCGGACGGCGTCGTTGTCTTCGTCGTTATAGCCGTCGGACAGATATCCGTCCCTGCGGGCGGTCTGGCCGGAGATCCTCAGAGCGGCCCAGTCGGACAGCGGAAGATTGACGGCGCCATAGGCACGGATCCGGTCGTAGTTGCCGATCTCCACCCCGGCCTCGCCGCCGAACTCGGCACCCGGCTTGCGCGTGACAAGGTTGACGGCCCCGGCCGTGGCGTTGCGACCGTACAGAGTGCCTTGCGGCCCCTTGACGACCTCCACCCGCTCCAGGTCGAAGAACAGGCCGTTGGTACCGGCCGAGCGCGCCAGGTATACGCCGTCATAGTTGAGCGCCACGCCCGGTTCGGCAAAGGCGTTGCCGCTGAAGCTGCCGACGCCGCGAATGGTCACCTGGGTGCCGCCACCCGCCGCGCCCGTGATCTTCAGGGCCGGCACCAGCTTGGTCAGGTCCTGGGCCTCCGAAACGCCCCTCTGCTGAAGGGTTTCAGCATTGACGGCGCTGACGGCGATGGCCGCGCGCTGCAGGTTTTAGCTGCGTCGCTGGGCGGTGACGACGACCTCGCCCAGTTCGTCCGACGGTGCAGTCGCGTCCTGCGCAAGGGCCTGGCCTGACATGGCCATCGCCATCAGGGCCGCTCCGCACAATAGAGTGTTCCTCATCTTCTTCCCCATGTCTGCGAGCCGGTTGATCCGGTCTGGTCTGTGATTTGAAAGCCGCGTCCTGCTCGGCAAGGCTGGCCGCCAGGCCTGCTTCCAGGCGCGGCGTGACAGGGCGTCCATTGGTGACGCGCGACCTTCCCGGCGCGGTGACGCTAGGCGCGGCCTCTATTGAAGGATAATAGAAAGAGACAAGGGGGGCATAGAGGATGGCTATAGAGAAGCCGCTGTCGCTTCGGTCCGTGAACCTGAACCTGATCCCGATCCTTCAGGCCCTGCTGAGGGAGGGGGGCGTCTCGAAAGCCGCCCGCGTCCTCGGTCTGTCCCAGCCTACAGTAAGTGTCGCCCTGGCGAAACTGCGCGCGGTCCTGCGGGATCCGCTGCTGGTGCAGGTCGAGGGCAAGTGGGAACTGACGACCCGGGCCCAGGCCCTCGTCGAGCCGGTCGAGACCGTGTGCCAGTCGCTTGAAGTCATCTGCAATCCTGCGCCCTACGACCCGCGAACCGCCCAGGGCATCATCACCATCGCCCTGCCCGATGCCGCAGCGACCGTCATCGCACCACCGCTCGTCGAGGCTTTGCGTGAGCACGCGCCGGGGCTTCAGTTGCATTTCGTCGATGTGTGGCGCGAGTTCCGCGTCGGTCAGCGCAGCGACGAGATCCAGTTCCTGGTGTCGCTGCCGTCGGTCCTGGCTCACGCTCGCTATGGCGCCCTGCGATCCGCCCGCCTCTGGAGCGACCGGATGGTGACGGTCGTCGGTTCCGGGTCCTCGCGGGCTTCGACCGGGGACGACTCCGGCGACACCTACTCCGTCTTCTTTCCCGGCCTTGATCCGATCTTCGGCGAGGGTGCCGAGTTCGTCGAAAGCTATACGACCGGCCTGCCGATCACAGGTCGATTTCAGAACTGCAGCGTCCTGGCCATACTCGCCGCCGAGTCCGGCGTGCGGATCAAGGTGCCCTACACCTTCGCCCGCAAGATGCAGCGCTACATGCCCCTCACGATCGTGGAACATGACCTGGGGGATGCGGAGATGGATGTGCACCTGGCGTGGAGTTCGATCTAAGATTCCGATCCTGCCCACCGCTGGATTCGCAACCTGATGATCAAATCGCTCCGGACCCTGTCGATCGAGGGAGAGCCCATCGGTCAGATCTGACGGGCCTCAGTCGACCAGCCCCAGGTCCCGCGACCGGTCCTTGTCGCGGCCGTAGCATTCGCAGACGATGTGTTCGAGCCGGGCACGTTGCAGGACGTGGACGCGGCGGCGGCCCAGCCGGACGGCGCCCGAAGCCTTGATCTCGTGCAGGACGTCGCTGACGGTCGAGCGACGCACCCCCAGGGCGACGCCCAGATCGGCCTGGGTCACCGGCACCTCGTCCGATCCCGCCCGGTCGATGGCCAGCAGCAGCCACCGCGACAGCCTCTGGGTCGCCGAATGCAGGATGTTGCAGGCCGCCGTCTGGGCCGCCTGGGCCTGGTAGTCGTGTGACAGCAGGATCAGCCGCTTCATCAGTCCGTCGTCGGCCTCGGCCAACGCGCGCAGCGGGGTCACCGGGATCCGGACCATCTGACCCGGAATCTGCACCGATACCTGCCAGGCACACGGCGCGTCGGCCAGGAAGGCCGCCAGACCGGACAGGCCCTCGGACCCGATACAGGCCGTCTCGGCCGCGCGTCCGTCGGAGAACAGCACCAGATTGGACAGGGTGCCCGACAGGGGGAAATGCAGTTCGGTGATGGGCGCCCCCTGATCGATCAGGATGTCCCCCGCCGCCATGTGAACCGGCGTCATCCATTGCGACAAGGCTGCCCGAGACGATGGCGTCAGGCTCGCAAGCAGGCTGTTACGGGTCGGCATGATTCGCAGCGTCACTCCACTAGGCCAAGCGGAGCTTTAACGGACGTGTCTGCTTTCGGATGCACGGTGGTGGACATTTGCCGACACTATTCGGTCGGCACGCGGACCAAATCTCCTGTCACTGAGCGGTACCGTACCGTTCTACCTCTGAGATTGCGGCTCAATACTGGGTATGGGTTTCGGGGACTGGCCAATGGTGACCTTGCAGAACGTCCCGCGGGGCGCGGATCAGGTCCGCGTCCTGACCGCGATCCACGCGGTGTGGACAAGCGCACCGATGAATACCGCCAGGCCCAGCAGGCTGAAGCCATAGCCGAAGGTCGTGATGGTGCTGAGGGTGCGGTACAGGGCGATCATCTCGGGCCCTGCCGTGGGAACAGGGATGGTGTTCAGGACGAAATACGGACCTGTGATGAGCACCGTGCCCAGGGTCATGAGACCGAAATGGACCCAGGCGCCGACCCGACTGAATCGCAGTCGGGCACGTTCCAGGATGAAATAGACGACCGCGAAGGTTGCGAACAAGCCCGCAACACTGAGGCCGTAGTGGGCCAGGGCAGAGGCGGGCGCGATGATCCAGCTGATCGGCCCGATCGTGACGGCGCTGACGAGCCAGAGAAGTGCCATGGACAGTGAGGAGGGCCCGCGATCGCGTCTGCTGTGCATCCTCGCGACCGTGATCCGCTGCGTCTGGCGGCAGGCTACGCCCGTTTCGTAAACCCGGCCACCATCGCGTCGAACATCGGGTTGGGTCGGCCACCCGCGTCGAAGGGCAGGGGCTGGTCCTGTCCGTCGTCGCGCTCGCCCTGCCTCAGCCAGCTGTCGGTATCCCGCAGGCCCCAGACGGTGAAGGCGAACCTCTGGCTGGCGGGCAGGGCCATGAAGGCCTCGACCAGTTCGCCGACCCGGCCCGTCTGTTGCGCCAGCCGCTGTTCCCGCGAGCGCAGGTCCACCCGACGGTCGCTGCGCAGCGAGGCATCCAGCTCCGAGATATGGATCGGCAGGCCCAGCGACGCCGCGTTCCGGATGAAGGTCCGGATCTGGCCCGCCGGGATTTCGATATCCAGGTGTGCCTGCGACCCGATGCCCCCGATCGGGGCCCCTGCCTTCATCAACCGCTCGACCAGTTTCAGGAAGGTCGCGCCCTTCCTCGGCGTGTTCTCCAGATTGTAGTCGTTGAGGAACAGCACCGCGTCGGGATCCGCCGCCCGCGCCCGCTCGAAGGCGCGGATGATGTATCCGTCCTGGCCCAGGGCCCGGCTCCAGTGACAGTCGCGCAGGCCGTCGCCCGCGTCGGTGATCGGTTCGTTGACCACGTCCCAACTGACCACCTTGCCGCGATACCGACCGGCGACCGTGGCGATGTAGGCGTCGAAGGCGGCGGTGAAGCGGGCGCGGTCCAGATGAGCAAAGGCCTCTTCCCCTTGCGCGTACCAGATCAGCGTATGGCCATGCAGCCGCATCCCCCGCTCGGCCGCAAAGGCGGCGATCCGGTCGGGCCCGTCGAACCTCGGACGGTCCAGGCCGTCGGCCAGGATGTACTCCATCTTCATCTCCCACTCGGGCGTGAGCTGGGAGACGTGCTTGCCGGCCAGATCGACCCAGGCCGGGTCATCGATCTGGTTGGACTTGATGCAGGTCCCGACGGGGAAGGGGGTTATGGATTTCAGGCCGGGGACCGCGCGGGCCGGCGTCTGCGCCTCGGCGAACCGCTCGCAGGCGGCCAGGGCGAGGGGAGCGGCGAGGAGGGCGCGGCGGTCGATCATTACCCGGCGCGGCGGCGCAGCCCCATCTCGTCGAACGCCGCCGTCTCGCGCTTGTTGGCGGCGACGATGGCGTTCAGGCGGGTCAGTTCGGCGACGTGTTCGAATTTCTTCAGCTCGCCGAAGGCGCCGGTCAGGGCATCACGGGCGCCTTCTTCCTCGGCGTCCAGCGTGTCCAGATCGGCCTCGGCTGCGCCCTTGCGCGCCTTCCAGCCGGCCAGATAGGCCTGCAGCATCATGCCCGCCTGAGCGTCGGCGCGGGCGCGCTCGCGCTCGATCTCGACCTCGGCGTCCAGCACCGCCAGCCGCATCTCGGCCGAAGCCTTGCGGTTGGAAATCTCGGCCAGGCGTTTCTGCAGCGTCTCGACCTCGTAGTTCGAGATCCGGATCAGCGAATGGGCCCAGGCGGTCATGCAGACTTACTCCAGCAGGTACGGGTAGGGATCACTGAACCATGCCCTGGTTCAGGATTGCCTCCAGGCGGGTAAAGGAATCGGAAAGACGGGTGACGTCCTCCTTGTCCTGACCCAGGAAGGCCTCCAGCGCGGGGTTCAGGGCGATGGCCCGGTCGGTGATCGGATCGGCGCCGGTCCGGTAGGCGCCGATCTTGATCAGCTCCTCCATCGAGGCATAGGCCGACAGGCATTGCCGGGCCCGGCGGTTCAACTCGCGCTCGGGTGGCGTCTGGTTCTCGGGCATGGTCCGGCTGACGGACTTCAGCACGTCGATGGCCGGAAACCGCCCGCGCTCGGCGATCTTGCGATCCATGACGATATGGCCGTCCAGGATCCCTCGCACGGCGTCCGCGATCGGCTCGTCATGGTCGCCGCCGTCCACCAGCACGGTGAACAGGGCGGTGATCGGCCCTGCCGTGGTGCCGTCCGGCCGGATCGGCCCCGGCCCGGCCCGCTCCAGCAGCTTGGGCAGTTCGGTGAAGACGGTGGGGGTATAGCCCTTGGTGGTCGGCGGCTCGCCCGCCGCCAGCCCGATCTCGCGCTGGGCCATCGCAAAGCGGGTGACGCTATCCATCAGGCACAGCACCTCCAGGTCCTGGTCCCGGAAATATTCGGCGATGGCCAGCGTCATATAGGCCGACTGACGCCGCTTCAGAGCCGGCTCGTCCGACGTCGCCACCACCACGACGGCGCGGCGCAGGCCTTCTTCGCCCAGGGTCTCCTCGATGAACTCGCGCACCTCCCGGCCCCGTTCGCCGATCAGGCCGACCACGACGACATCACACGTCGCCTGTTTGGCCAGCATCGACAGCAGCACCGACTTGCCGACGCCCGACCCGGCGAAGATGCCGAGCCTCTGGCCCCGGCAGGTGGTGGTGAAGACATCCATGGACCGCACCCCCAGGTCCAGCCGTTCCCCCACCCGCCCGCGCGAATGGGCCGGCGGCGGCGAGGCGCGCAGGGGATAGGGCGCAGGCCCGGTCGGCAGCGGCCCCTTGCCGTCGATGGGCTGGCCGAAGGCGTCGATGATGCGGCCCAGCCAGGCCTTGGTCGGCCGCACGCTGGCCTGCTGGCCGATGATCTTGATGTCGGCACCGGGGGCCACCCCCTCGACGGGGCCGAACGGCATCAGCAGGGCCTTGGAATCCCGGAACCCCACGACCTCGGCGGGCAGGGCCGTCGTGCCCCGGCGCGTGATCTCGGCCCGCGCCCCGACCGCCAGCCGCGACAAGCCGCCCTTCGCCTCGATCAGCAAGCCGGACACCCCCGCGACCTTGCCGGTCACGACCAGGGGATCGATGGCTTGAACGGCTGAGACGAGGTTGTGCATCGCGTTAACGCATGCGGGATCGTGGTTAACGGGGGGTGAAGGTCGGGGCCGGTCGGGGCCGGTCGGGACCGCGAAGCGCGGGGATCCGGCATCACGTCTGAGGCGGACGGACGCGAACAATCGCCCGACCTCTACTTTTCGAGGTATGGCCGCGTCACTGCCGCCGTCTATACTGAGCCCAGTCCCTTCAGGAGTTCAGTATGTCTCGGGCCGTGTTGATGAACGGGGCGGATCGCCCTGAGGTGATGGTGGTCCAGGACACGACGGGCGATCGGGCGTGGGCGGCGATCGCGGACGACGCCCTGTCCGGCACGGATGGGGACGACAGAACCTTCTTCACCTCGCCAGCCCTGGACGGCGGGGCCGGGTTCGACACCATCGATTTCTCCAACCGCATCGTCTTTGACGGCGAGTACTACGGATACCTCACGCTTCGACCGGGCGAAACGCCAGGCTCGGTCGCGGTCTGGACGTCCAACTTCGTTCGGGGCGGCTCTGCCCCTGACTCGCTGGTCGGGTCCTTCACGAATTTCGAGCAGATCCTGCTGGGATACAGGATGAGTGTGGCCTTGCAGGACACGACCCAGGACTGGTCGGTCACCGGCTTCGATATCAGCTTCACATACATCGCGACGGGATCGGGGAACGACACGATCACGGGTGGTTCGACCGACGACAGCCTCAGTCCGGGCGCGGGGTCAAACACCGTCCACGGCGGACGCGGTGACGACACAGTGACCCTGACCGTCGCCTATGCTGACTCAGTGGTAACCCAGTCGGGCGGCGTCTTGCGGATCCAGACCGGCACCGCCGTGAACCTGCTGACCGGGGTCGAGCATGTGGTGTTCACCGACCGCTTTCTGGGCCTGTCGCAGGACGGGGTGATCGCCCCTGCCGTGCGACGCGTGTCTATCCGCGAGGGTGCAGCGCCGCTTACCGCGACGGCCGGCGCGGACATCATGATCGGCTATGTATCCACCGACATCCTTGACGGCCTGGCCGGTGATGACTGGCTGTACGGGGCCAGCGGCGTGGATACGCTCAAGGGCGGTCTGGGCAACGACTACATCGATGGAGGGGTCGAGTCGCGCTACGATATCGCCGTCGACACCGCCGTCTTCGAGGGCAATTTCGCCGACTACAGCTTCAGCCTGTCGAACGGCATCTGGACCGTGTCCGGCGCGGCCAGCGGCACGGACCGCGTCACCAATATCGAGACCTTCCGGTTCGCCGACCGCAGCATCACCGTCGGCCCCAGTGGTCTGGTCCAGACCGGCACCGAGGGCGCCGATACCCTGACCGGCACGACTGGCCCGGACGAACTGTCGGGCCTCGGCGGCGACGATCGGCTCGACGCCGGGTCGCGGGCTCTGGAAAACACCGCGCCGATCACCACCGTCATCAACTCCAGCGACATTCTCAGGGGCGGAGCCGGGAACGACACCCTGACGTCGCAGGGGATTTCCAACGGCTCGATCCTGGACGGCGGCGATGGCGACGACACGATCACGGCAGGGTGGTCGGGAACTTGGCAAAGGCAAGCTCTTGGCCTGAACAATTCCCGAGAGGTCTACACCAGCGTGGCCGGAGACGTCGTCACCATCCTCGGCGGAGCAGGATCAGATCGGATTCGGGCCTACTCCAACGCCGTGATCGACGGCGGCGCGGGCGATGATGTCATCACGGTCGGCGTACCGTCTGCGAACTCTCAATTCTACCCTCTGTATACCGCTGGGGCGGCCAACGGCGGTGTCCGCGTCACCGGCGGCAGCGGTGCCGATACCTTCGTGTTGTTCAATCCGCTGTCAGAGGCGGTGATCACGGATTTCCAGGTCGGAATCGACAGGATCGACGCCTCCGACAGCTTCGACTCTGCGACGGTTCTGAGGGAATATCGCCTGATCCTGGGACAGCAGGGTGCCGATGCCGTGATCATGTCCTTCGACGGTTCCCGGGTTCTCGCGCGCCTGGTCGGGGTCGACGCCGCGTCGCTGGGCGCTTCGACATTCCTCGACAATGCCTATGGCGATCCGATCTTCGTTGGACTCTATGCGCCGATCCGGGCACCCTACATCGACCCGGCCAGGATCTACAGCGCGGGAACGGAAGGAGCCGACACACTGTCGGGCCTGACACTGGCCATGGGTATGGGCGGCGACGACGTCATCAGCGCAGGGGCCACGTCCAGCGTTCTGGGCGGCGGTATCGGCAATGACCGCCTGACGGGATCAGCGCGCGACGACATCTTGCGCGGGAACGATGGGGCGGACCTGCTGGTTGGCGGAGCGGGCAGCGACCAACTGTTCGGCGGCCTGGGCACCGATCGTATCCAGGGCGGTCTGGGCGCCGACACTCTCTGGGGCGGCGTGGGCAGCTCCGCGCCGGTAACCGATCCCTATGCCATCCCTCGCGACGAGGCGGACGTCTTCGTGTTCACCTCGGCGGCCGACTCGAACGCCGACGGTTACGACATCATTTCAGACTTCCAGGAAGGGCTGGATACGATCGATCTGACGGCCCTGACGACAAGCCAGATCACCATCATTCGCACGGGCTCCACGTCTTCCTTCCTGTTCGCCACGACGGCGAGTGGCACCTTGCAGGTCGGAAGCACCAGCGCCTTCAACGGACGCGATCTGGTCTATGCTGGTACCCAGGGTGTCACGATGCTGGCTCTCGGCAGTACGCGTGCCGAGCTTTATGGCTCCGAGCGCGGAGATACCATCACAGGCGGTCTCGGCGACGATCTGATATGGGGTCAAGGTGGAGCCGATGTTCTGACCGGGGGCGAGGGAAGAGACGCCTTCAACTTCGCTCTGTCGGATTCGACAGCAGGGTCGTCCGATATCATCACCGACTTTCGAACGGGCGTCGACAGGATATCCTTGGGTCAGAACGGCTGGAACCTGGTCACCGTGACCATCGTCCGTTCGAACGGATCTAGCTTCCTTTTCGCCGACGGAAGCCTCGGAGGGGCGCTGCAAGTCGGCCTCGCCGGCGCCGAGCTGAACGGCCGTGATGTACTGACCAACTGGATCAGGGGCTCCCTGGGCGTCACCCTATTGGGATCCGCCTCGGGAGAGACCCTGATCGGCTCGGCGGAGAGTGACGTCATTGTGGGCGGGGACGGCGCCGACCTGATCACGGGAGGCGGTGGTGCGGACATCATCCGCTATGCAGCGACATCGGATTCCACGGCGGCCGCCTATGACGTCATCACCGATTTCGCGACCGGGTCAGACCGCTTCGATCTGACGCCTCTGAACACCACCTCGATCTCGGTGATCCGGTCGGGCGGGTCCAGCTTTGTCTATGCGGAGACCCCGGCGGGCGGATTCCAGCTGATCGCGCTGAACCAGGCGGTGAACGGCAACGACTTCGTCTATGGCGGGTCGCACGGCGTCTATCTGATCGGCTCGGCCGATGCAGATATCCTGAGGGGCACGTCCCTGGCCGATCCCATCGCGGGCGGGGCGGGCAATGACACCATCACCGGCGGAGGCGGGGCCGACGCCCTGTTCGGGGACGCCGGGGCGGACACCTTCGTCTATGTCGCGGCCTCGGATTCGACCGTCGCGGCGGCCGACGGCATCTTCGGCTTCGTCTCGGGCCAGGACCGGATCGACCTGACCGGGGTGCGGACCGGGGCGTCGGACACATTCGGCATCGCCTATCTGGGGACCGGGTCATTCGTCTTCGTCGATCTGGGCGGCAACGGGACCAACGACATGCTGATCCAGTTGGCCGACACCCGGCTGCTGGCCTCCGACATCCGCTGGAGCGCCTCGGGCACCGAGCCCGAGCCCGCACTCAAGGACGCCGGCCCCGACGTCCTGCCCGTCGAATGGGTCGACGACGGCAATCTGACCGGGCCGATAACGTGGACCGGCCGTTACATGCTGGACCTCGACACGGTCACGACCGGCGGCCTGCATCATACCCCGGACTGGTATCTGTAGGGCGCAGGGTCGCCGGACGGGTCCGGTTTCGCAACTTCGGCGTCCCGATCCCTTGCCGCACAAGGGATTGAGCGATTCTCGAGGCCTTCGACCAAGCGCGCCCTGAGAGCGTGGTAGACTGTCGGTCCGCGTCTGTCTTTGAGACCCTAAAGCATCCTCCCGGGGACCCGATCAGAGTCCGGACTCAACGGACTCAACGGACTCTTCGGACTCTGTTTTTGAGTCCGGACTCCTCAAAAAAGTAATGCATACCTTACATTCCAGACCATTCGGACCTTTCAGACCCTGCTTTTCCGACCGTCCCCCGCCCCCGGTTCCGCGACGCCGCCGATATGAAATCTCGCAAGGCCGTCACCGATAAATCGCCGGGCCGCCCCCTTGCGGTCGCCCCGATCGGCCTATCTGTTATGCGACCCCGACACACCGGGAACGACGGAGCTTCCATGTCCGACTACGACGCCTCAAATCGCGCCACCCAGGGCCGTGGCAAGGTCTATGAGTCCATCATCGACACCATCGGCGACACCCCTCTGGTCAAGCTGCCCCGCCTGTCGGCAGAGTATGGGTCAAAGGCCACGGTGCTGGCCAAGCTGGAGTTCTTCAACCCCATCGCCTCGGTCAAGGACCGCATCGGCGTGGCCATGGTCGAGGCGCTGGAAGCGGCCGGAAAGATCAAGCCCGACACCGTCCTGATCGAGCCCACCAGCGGCAACACCGGCATCGCCCTGGCCTTCGTCGCCGCCGCCAAGGGCTACAAGCTGATCCTGGTCATGCCGGAATCGATGTCGATCGAGCGGCGCAAGATGCTGGCCCTGCTGGGTGCGACCCTGGAACTGACCCCCGCCGAGAAGGGCATGAAGGGTGCCATCGCCCGGGCCCAGGAACTGCTGGAAACCACGCCCAATGCCGTCAGCCCGTCGCAGTTCGACAACCTGGCCAACCCTGCCATCCACCGGGCGACGACGGCCGAGGAGATCTGGAACGACACGGCGGGTGCCGTGGACATCGTCGTCTCGGGCGTCGGCACCGGCGGCACCATCACCGGCGTCGGCCAGGCCCTGAAGGCCAAGAAGCCCTCGGTGCGGATGGTGGCGGTCGAGCCGACGGCCTCGCCCGTCCTGTCCGGCGGCGCGCCCGGCCCGCACAAGATCCAGGGCATCGGCGCGGGCTTCATCCCCTCGATCGTGGACCGCGACGTGATCGACGCGGTCGAACAGGTCTCCAACGAGGACAGTTTCGACATGGCCCGCAAGGTCGCCCGCACCGAGGGCATTCCCGTGGGGATCAGCTCCGGCGCCGCCCTGACCGCCGCCTTCCGACTGGCCGCCCTGGACGAGAACGCAGGCAAGACCATCGTGGTCATCATCCCCAGCTTCGCCGAACGCTATCTGTCGACCGCCCTGTTCGACGGGCTGTAGCGTCGGCCTTGCTTCAGGACTACGGTTTGGGAACTGAGATCGTTCCGGCCCTCGCGGCCCGCTGAAGGACAGGTTTCGATGATGTTCCTCCGCACGATACTGGGCGCGGCCGCAGTGCTCGCCTCCGCGCCTGCACTGGCCGAGACCCCCGCGGTCGCCGGGTCGCTGGACCTCAGCCGGCGGATCGTGGCGAGCTCCGGGACTGTCGGCGAGGCTTCGGCGGGCTATGTTCGTGTCGTCAATGCGTCGTCGGCACGGGACCAGCTGGTGGGCGTCACCTGCACCTGCGCCAGCCGGGTTGAGTTTCATCATATCCGACGCAGTGCAACCGGGGTCAGCATGGATTCGGAGCCCGTCTGGGACGTACCGGCCCAGGGCGCACTGGATATCCGCCCCGGCAGCGACCTGCACCTGATGCTGATCGACTTCGACCCGGCCAAGGCCGTGGAGGGACAGGTTGTCCTGACCCTGGCCTTTCGGGACGCCGGTGTGGTCGAGGCCGGGTTCGCTCTGACCGGCGACAGCCGCGCGGCCTGGGCGGCGTACGACTGACCGTCACGGCCGGTTAACCGCTGAGGCCTAGTCTGTGGAGGACATGTCCGAAGCCGCTGCCGCCCCGATCGAGGATGCGCCGACCCCGGCGCTGCGCGCGCGCCACGCGCTGCTCAAGCGGCTGGCCGACGTGGTGTCCCTGCCGGCCAGCCGGATCAACGCCTTCGAACGGTCGGTGACCGGCGACCTCCTGGTCGAGATGCTGCGTCTGGCCGCCCCCCAGGAGCGCAAGCGCGTCGCGGCCCGGCTGGCCCCCCTGTCGGAACTGCCCAACAGCCTGGCGCGGATGCTGCTACGGGATGAGCCGGAGATCGCCGGCCTGCTGATCGAGCAGTGCGCCTCCCTGACCGACGCCGACCTGGTGGCCTGTGCCCGGGACGCCTCGGTGGAGCACCGCGTCCTGATCGCCAATCGACGGGGTCTGGCCGAGGTGGTCACCGACGCCCTGATCGGCTTTGCCGAGCCCCGGGTCGTCGAGGCGGTGATGCGCAATACCACGGCCCGCCTGTCCCAGGTCGGGGTCGAGCAGATCGTCGACCAGAGCCGCCAGACGCCGAGCTATTGCGCCCAACTGCTGCGCCGCGCCGAGCTGCGGCCGTCGGGGGCCTATGTGATGTTCTGGTGGTGCGGACAGGAGGACCGCCGGACCATCCTGCAACGCTTCGCCGTGTCCCGCGAGGTCATGCAGGAGGTGGTCGAGGACGTCTTCGCCATGGCCGCCGCCGAGGGCTGGCAGGACCCTGTCTCGCGCAAGGCCTTGCAGTTCATCGAGCGCCGCCAGCGCAACCGCGCCGCCGTCGCCAAGAGCCCCTACGACAACCTGGAACAGGCGGTCGCCGTGGCGGCGCAATCGGGCCTGAGCCGCGAGCTGGCGTCGGAAATATCCTACCTGGCGGGGATCAAGCCGCTGACGGGGGCCAAGATCCTGGGCGACCCGGGCGGTGAGCCCCTGGCCATCCTGTGCAAGGCCACGGGCATGACCCGCGTCGATCTCCAGAACCTGTGGCGGTCCATGCGGCGGCCCGAGGTGGGTCCGGATGGCCAGATCCATCCGGCCTGGGAAAGGGTCGCGATCTGCTTCGAGATGCTGGCCGTCGATCGGGCCCAGACGGTGCTGCGTTACTGGAACTGGTCGCTGTCCTCGGCCCTGTCGCCCCAGTTGCTCAAGGCCATTCGCGACGGAGACGGCGAAGGCCTGGACGAATACTCGGCTCCCGAGCGGGCCGCCATGATGGCCCTGGCCGAGAACTTTGGACGCTGATCAGTCGCGTCAAAGCTGTCTGACTTCGTCTGCTGTAAATCGTGCCGATCGATGACCTTGCATTGCTTTCGTCGGCGAAGATCACTACTGACCTTGCCAATCAGCCGTAAGAGCGGCGAGTAAAGGCAGAATCAGCAAGTGGAAGCTCTGAACATGGACGAGAAGACCGGTCTTCTGGAGATGACGGCGGACATCGTGTCGGCCTATGTCGGCAACAACAGTGTCTCGGCCAACGACCTGCCGTCGCTGATCTCGAACATCCATGCCGCCCTGTCGCAGGTCTCGACCGGCGTTGTCGAGGTCGAGCCTGAAATCAAGGAGCCGGCTGTGCCGGTGCGCAAGTCGATCAGCCCCGACTTCCTGATCTGCCTGGAGGACGGCCGCAAGTTCAAGTCGCTGAAGCGTCACCTGCGCACCAAGTACGACATGAGCCCCGAAGACTATCGGGCCAAGTGGAACCTGGCCAAGGACTATCCGATGGTCGCCCCCAACTATGCCAAGGCCCGTTCGGAACTGGCCAAGCAGATGGGCTTGGGCCAGGGCGGCCGCAAACCCGCCCGCACCACGACCCGCGCCAAGAAGTAGTCTGTCCGCGAGGCAGTTTGAGACGCCCGCTTTCGGAAGGAGGCGGGCGTTTTACGTTCGAGGGGAGAGGGGCCAGGTTCGAGGAGCCAAGGGTTCTCGAGGGGGTCTCCTGCGGGTCCGTTCGTCTGAACCCTCGAACCTCGTCTCTCGAACCTCGAACCTCAGGCCGCCTGAACGCCCCGCCGCATGCGCCAGAAGCGGACCGTGCGCAGGGCCTGGTCGCGGGTCAGGTCGGCGTAGAGGCGGCCATAGCCGTGGGCCTTGCCCATGGCGTCGGCGTCCTTGTTCAGGATGACCACGGTGAAGGTCAGGAACAGGGCGCGGTCCAGGTCGGCGGCCTTGCAGATGACGGCCAGGGCGTCGATCTCGCCCCGCTCGACGATCTGGCGGGCGGTATGGAAATCGACGTCCGCCAGCTGGGCCAGGGCGATCAGGAAAGGCGTGCGCGAGCCGGAGCGCAGGAACCGGGCCAGCATGGTCGGTGACAGCTGACCGGCGGCGCGCAGTTCGTCGACATAGTCGTGGGCGGCGGCATAGTCGGCGGGCAGGGCCCCGTCATCTGTGGCGATGCGGGTCCGTCCGGCGGCCAGGGCGTTCTCGAGCAGCACCGGGTCCATGGCGGCGTTCTGTTCGAGGATGTGCTGACGCAGGCGGGCCTCGACCACGAAATACATCTCGTTGAGCAGGTCGGGCGGAAGGCTGGAGCGTTCGACGGTGGCGGCGTGAAGGTCGGGATTGGCCTTGGCCCGCTCGACCGCCGCTTCCGTCGCCGAGCGCGACAGGCGGGCGCCGTCGTTGCGCAGCAGGGTGCCCAGGGTCTCGTCGTCGCCGCGCTGGACGATGACGTCGGATAGGGCCTCGGAGACATCGGCCCGGCCGGAGACGGCGCGCAGGTGGTCCTGTCCCTTGGCGCGGACGACGCCCAGCAGGTCTTCCTCGGTCAGGACGGTGGAGACGCGAAGCACCTCGCCCGCGATATCGGCCTCGTCATTGGCCAGGCGGCGGATCAGGGCGCGGGGGGCGTCGGAACGGACGGCGAAACGGGCCGACAGCTCGCGCCGGACGGCGACCTCCATGTCGGCGGCCAGGTCGGACAGGACCGAGCCGTAGAGGGCGTCCTCATTGGTCGTGCGGGCCGTTGAGCCGAAGAAATGGTCGGTCAGTTCGCGCAGCAGGGCCCGGCGGCTTTCGCTGGACGGTTCCTGGGCCAGGGCGATCAGGGCCGGCAGGCGGGACCCGGCGACGGCGGCCTCGGGTGCGACGTCGGTCATGGCAGGACCGGTTCCTGATTGACCATCACCTGGGCGCGGCCGTTGACGGTGCGCGGCATGATCGGCACGGGCGGCGGCTCGGCCAGGTCGGGGGTGGTGCCGCCGCCGATGAAGACGGACTCAGGCAGGGTCATGGCGTCGGGCTCGTGGCCCGCCTCGCGGTGGACCGAATAGTAGCGGGCGCTTTCGCGGGGCGGCTGTCCGGACTGGGTCGGAGCGGCCTGGGCCAGCTGGCGCGGGGCATTGGGATCAGTGGGTGCCGGAGCATGCTGCGGGGCGTACTGGGGCTGTTGGGCCTGGGCCTGCGGTTGGCCCGAAGCGGCACCGCCCTGGTTCATGCTGAAGATCAGGGCATCCCGGCGCGGGGCGTTGGGGTCGTAGGGCGCGGAGGATTGCGCCTGCTGCTGCGCCTGCATAGCCGGGTCGATCGCAGTCGGGATCGGGGCGGGCGGCGGCATATAGGTCGGCTGGGGCGAAGGCTGCATCGCCGCCTGCACCTGGGGCGGGGCGGCGAAATAGGGGTCCTGGCGGCGGAAGGCGCGCGAGGGATCATAGGCGGGTGCCGAGGCCATCATCTGCGCCTCGGACGGTGCCGGAGCACTCATCTGGCCTTGCTGGACTTGCGGTTGGCCATAGCCCGGGCTGTGGACGGCCGTCTGGGCCTGGATGTCGTAGGGCTGGGGCTGTGGCTGGGCCTGAGGCTGCGAGGGTGCCTGGGGCATGGCCAGGGGACGCGGCGGGCCGGAGATCCAGGCGGAGGCCGGGGTCGGGGCGTTGACGCCCGGCGTCGGGGAGCCGTAGCGGCTGTTGCGACCCATCATCGGGGCCGGCGTGGCCGAGGCCGTCTGGCGCGGGATGACGCCGGGCCGGCGCAGGTCGTCGGCCGCGGCCGAGGCGGGCTTTCCGGCCCAGGACAGGTAACGCAGGCCGGCCTGCTCGCCGGGACGCGACTGGGCGGACGCCGCACCGGCGATCAGCACGGTCGCGGCGCTGACGGCGACCGAGGTTACAAGTCGGGCAAAGAGGGTACGATCAGACACAGAGCGGCTCCCGTTCACGCGGAACGTCGGGCCAAGGTAGTCGTCGGCCTGTTAACCCCGGGCTAACGCCCCGACTGGCGACGCACGACCCAGCCGCTGATCGCGGCGACGGCGGCGTTGAGCACAAGCCCCAGGGCCGCCAGCCAGACCAGGGCGGCCAGAAGCTCGGCGGTACGCAGGCGGTTGCCGGCCTCCAGAAGTCGCCAGGCCAGGCCCTGGGCGGCCCCGGAGCCGGAGACAAACTCGGCGACCACGGCCCCGATGACGGCCAGACCCGCCGCGACCCGAAGACCCTCCAGCGCGAAGGGCAGGGCGGTGGGCAGGCGCAGCCGGAGCAGCCGCTGGACGCGATTGGCGCGGTACAGGTCGAACAGCCGCTCCAGGTCCGGATCTGCCGACTTCAGCCCGGTCAGGACGCCGGAGAAGACCGGGAAGAAGGCGACGGCGGCGGCGAGGGCCACGACCGCCTGCTCGGCATTGTCCAGCCCCGCCCAGATCAGGACCAAGGGGGCGATGGCGACGATGGGGGTGACCTGAAGCGCGATGGCCAGGGGCCGGACGGCGCGCTCGGCGGCGTCCGACAGGGAGACTCCGATGGCCAGGCCTCCACCCAGGACGGTGGCGACGATCAGGGCATGGATCGCCATCCAGAAGGTCTGGAGCGCCGAACCGGCCAGGACCGGAGCCCGCTCGACCAGGGCGACGGCGACGGCGCTGGGGGGCGGCAGGAAATAGGTCGGGACGGCCAGCAGGCGGCAGGACGCCTCCCAGACCGCCAGCAGGCTAGCGATCAGGAGCAGCGGGGGCAGGGCGCGCCAGAGGCGGGTCATGCGGGGACCGCCGGGGCCAGGTTCGGCATGGCGTCGGACAGGGCGCGGGCGACGGTCTCCGCCGCCTGTCGGTAGGCGGGTTCGAGCCGCCAGTCGGCCGGCCGGGGCAGGGGGCCGGGGATGTCGAGGCTCTGAACCGTGCGGCCGTCGGTGGCGCTGAGGACCACAACGCGTGAGGCCAGATAGACGGCCTCGTCCACGTCATGGGTGACGAAGACGATGGCCATGGGGGCGGTGGCGAGACGGGCCTCCCACAGCCGGTGCAGGTCCTCGATCAGGCCGCGGCGGGTGATGGAGTCGAGCGCGGCGAAGGGCTCGTCCAGCAGCAGGAGTTCGGGCTCGGTGACCAGGGCGCGGGCCAGCGAGACGCGCATGGCCATGCCGCCCGAGAGCTGGGCCGGGCGGGCGGTCAGGCGGTCGCCGAGGCCCACGGCGGCGAGGGCCTCGGCGGCCCGACGGTGGGCCTCGGGGCGGGCGATGCCGGTAAGTTCCAGCGGCAGGGCGACATTGGTCACGGCGTCGGCCCAGGGCATCAGGGTCGGGCTCTGGAAGACGAAGGCGGTTCGGCCCGGGGCGGCGTCGAGGGCGACCTGCCCCGACGACGCCTGTTCCAGCCCGGCCAGCAGACGCAGGGTGGTGGACTTGCCGGCCCCGGAGGCGCCGACCAAAGCCACGATCTCTCCGGGATGGAGGGTCAGGTCGACAGGGCCGATCGAGGGGCCGCGCGCATAGCGGACGACGGCCTGGCTCAGCCGGGCGATGGGGCCGACCGAGGTCTCAGCCACGGCCCGGCAGATAGTTGTCGGTGAAGGCGTCGCGCCAGTTCAGGCCGGCCGGATAGACGCCGGCACCGGACGTGGTGTCGAAGAAGGCCTGCCAGCGTTCGGCGGTCATAGTGCCCAGGCCATAGAGGGCCGCGTCGCCGCCCGCGACGATGGAGTTCTCGTTCAGGGCCTGACGGGCCTGGTCCAGGCTCTTGTCGGTCATGTCGGGATTGTCGCGCTTGATCAGGGCGTTGGCGGCGGCCGGGTCGCCGTTCATATAGTCGCGCCAGCCCTCGGCCGAGGCGGCGATGAAGCTGCGCAGGGCCTTGGCGTTGTCGCGCGCGAAGCCGTCGGGCGACAGGACCATGGCGGCATAGGAGGGATAGCCTTCGTCGGCCAGCAGGAAGACCCTGGGCTCGAAGCCGCCGACCTCTTCGATCGTGAAGGGCTCGGAGGTCAGATAGCCCTGCTGGACGGCCCGCTCGTCGGCGAGGAAGGGGGCCGGGTTGAAGGTGTATTTGCGGACCTGATCGTCGGTGAAACCATATTTGGCCTTCAGCCAGACCCAGAAAGCCGTGATCGAGGCGTCGGCGAGCAGGAAGGGCCGGCCGGCCAGGTCGGCGATGGTCTCCAGCGCCGGATCGGGATGGGCGATCAGGACCTGGGGGTCCTTCTGGAAGAAGGCGGCGACGGCCTTCACCGGGGCGTCCTCGGCGACCAGGTTAAAGGGGATGAAGCTGTTCGAGCCCATGCCCAGCTCGACGGCACCGGCGGCCAGCAGCTGGGGTACGTTCACGCCTGGCCCGCCCTGAACGATCTGGACGTTCAGGCCGCGTCGCTCATAGGCCCCGGAGGCCAGGGCCTGATAGAAGCCGCCATGCTCGGCCTGGGCGCGCCAGTCGGTGGCGAAGCGGATGCGGACCCGGCCCTGGTCATCGACGGGTGCCTCCGAACGGAAGCAGGAGGCGAGGCCCGCCACGGTCGTCGCGACGCCCCCCGCCAGGATCAGGCGACGGCTGGCGATGAGAGGGCGATTCTGGTCTCGCGACATGGCGGGAAACTAGAGCGCCTTGGCGTTGAAAGGAAGGCGGGGCGTCGAGGTTCGAGAACGCCGTCGGGTGGGCAGATCACGTCAGCGAAAACACGGTGCGGATCGTGCGGATCGTGCGGAATTTATCGACCCACGGTTTCCTCAGCGAGTCTCGGCCGGAATGGCGAAGCGGAAGCTTGGCGTAGGGGGCGGCCCGACATCGCCCCACTCGCCCGCGACCTCGTCGGCCGAGACGATGACCGTCGCAGGGGTGGTGCCCGGCCGGATATGGATGTTGACCGCAAAGGCCCAGGACTCGTTCTCGTCGTCGCCGAACGTGTGCGGGGCGTGGGCCAGGAAGCCGCCGATGTTTTGGCCGCTGTCGTCTTCCAGGCCGACCGGGATCTGGTTTTCGGAGAACCAGATGCCGGGAGCCGTGCCCGTGACGCGGACGACGTTGCGCCGCCGGTCGACCTCGATCGAGACGATGACGGGCTTTGGTGCGGTGGCGTAGGCAGCGGCCAGATCGCGGTAGTCGGCGGCGTAGATCGCCGTCTCTTCAGGCGTCTGGGTCGACTGCGGGGTGACGGAGATGGCGAGGGCGATGGCGGCCAGAACACTCGAGAACATTGGCCGACCCTTACGCGCCGCCGGACAGTTCGGCTTGCGGGATCACGGTGGGGGAGGGTGCCGACCGCGTCAAGGCGGGGTTCACGCAGCGGCCCGGCCAGATGCCGGAGCCAGAATTGAGCGAGGGGACGACAGCCCGGGCGAACCCTTGCTCTCGTCCCCTCACCAAGTCCGGGTTGGGACTTGGCCATTGAGGTTCAGGGCCCTGGCGTTCTGCCTGCGGAGCGGACCCCGGAAGCATTCGGCTGTATCCTGTCGGCTCCTGTTCGATGCCGGTCCGTCGGAGATTGCGCCCCGCCGTCGTTCATCGATCCTGGCCCGGTTCCCCTCGATCCTTCCCGCCGAAGCGTTCCGCATCAGGAGCCTTGGCCCTGTCCTGACTTCCCCGCGTCGCCCGAAAGCGCCTTTGGCAAAGTGCCGGATCAGAGAGCCGGACCGACCCGCTTGAGCCCTAGGTCTCCCTGGTTTTCCGCGCCGCCGTGTCCCTCGGCCTGATCAAGCTCGCTCCAAACGCGGGATCCAGCAAGTGGTCCGAACACGGTAAATGGGGATCAAACTGGGGACGAATATGGCCTTGACCGGTGGATAACGGATCGGCGACGCACGGAAGTTGCGGTTGTCATTGACCTGTCATCTTTCGGCGGGGCGTCTGGCAGCCGGTGGATAAGGGCAGAAAAAGACGAACTATCCCGCCAAGGCCTCGCGTTTCGCCTCCAGCTCCAGCCATTCCTCCTCGGCCGCAGCGAGCCTGTGCTGGGCGGCTTCGAGGGCCTTCATGGTGGAGGCGAAGCCGGCAGGGTCGCGGCTGTAGAAGTTGACGTCGTCGAGGCGGGTCTGGTGGGTCTTGATGGTGTCGGGGAGCTCATGGATCAGGGTGTCGAGCTCCTTGAGGCGGTGGGTGTCCTTGAAGGACATCTTGCCCTTGGCGACCGGGGCGGCCTTCGCCGGAGTCGGCGCCAGCGCCGGGGCGACGGCGGCGGGCGTCGCAGAGCGGCCCTCCGCGATCTGTTTGAGGAAGTCCGGGTTCTGGCGGATGAAGTCGGTCCAGCCACCGGGGGTTTCGACGATGTCGCCGCGGCCGTTCATGCCGATGGTCGAGGTGGCGAGACGGTCGACGAAGTCGCGGTCGTGGCTGACCAGGATCAGGGTGCCGTCGTACTGCTCCAGCAGTTCCTCGAGCTTGTCGAGGGTGTCCATGTCGAGGTCGTTGGTCGGTTCGTCGAGGACCAGCATGTTGGCGGGTTTGGCGAGCGCCAGCGCCAGCAGCAGGCGGTTGCGCTCGCCGCCCGACAGGGTCGAGATCGGCTGGCGCAGCTGGGCCTCGGTGAAGAGGAAGTCCTTGGCGTAGGCGGCGACGTGCTTGGAGATGCCGCGCACGATGATCGAGTCGCCGCCGCCCGGCGTCAGGGCGTCCCACAGGGTCATGTCAGAGCGCAGGCCGTCGCGGGACTGGTCCAGATAGACGGTCTCCAGGCTGGCGCCCAGTTTGACCGTGCCCTCGGTCGGGGCCAGTTCGCCGAGCATGATCTTGACCAGGGTGGTCTTGCCCGCGCCGTTGGGGCCGACGATGGCGAGGCGGTCGCCGCGGATGATGCGGCTGGTGAAGGGCTTGATGACGACGCGGTCGCCGAAGGATTTGGTGACGCCCTTGAGGTCGGCGACCAGCTTGCCCGAGGTGTTGCCGGAATCGACGCCGAGATAGAGTTCGCGGGGCCGGTCCCTGGCCTGTTCGGCGCGTTCGGCGCGCAGGGCGTCGAGGCTGCGAGCGCGGCCCTCGTTGCGGCTGCGGCGGGCGGTGATTGAGGAGTAGAAGGTCGCGGTCTCGCGCTCGATCGTCTTGGTCAGCTTCTGGAAGGCGAGGGCCTCTTCTTCCTGGGTCTTGGTGGCCCATTCGTCGAAGGCGTCGAAGCCCTTGTTCAGGGTGCGGACCTGGCGGTTGTCGAGCCAGTGGCAGGACTGGGTCACGCGGTTCAGGAAGGCCCGGTCGTGGGAGACGATCAGGGCGGCGCAGCGGGCGGCGATGATTTCCTTTTCCAGCAGTTCGATCGCCAGGATGTCCATGTGGTTGGTCGGCTCGTCCAGCAACAGCAGGTCGGGCTCCTCGGCGAAGGCCTTGGCCAGGGCGGCGCGGCGGATCTCGCCACCGGACAGGCCCTTGGTGGACTTGTGCGGGTCCATGCCAAAGGTCTCGAGCCAGGCCTCGGCGGTCCAGTGTTCGGCGTCGTTGGAGGTGGCGTAGTCGAGCAGGGTCTCGCCGGCGATGAGGGGTTCCTGCGGGACGTAGGCGAACTTGACCGCACCCTGGATCGAGCGAGTGCCCGAGTCCGGCTCGATCAGGCCCATCACGACCTTCATCAGGGTGGACTTGCCGGCCCCGTTGCGGCCGACGAGGCAGGAGCGGGTGCGGGGTTCAATCGCGAGGTCAACGCCGTCGAACAGGGGGCGCTGGCCGTCCTGAAGACGCACGTCCTTGAGCGAGACGAGAGGAGGGCGGGGGGAGGAGCGGGGAGCCATGGCGGGGCGTATAGAGGAGCGCAGTTGGTTTAGCCACTGCCCCGCGCTTGCGAAATGTGCTTGCGAAATTCGGGTCGCGTGATTACGATGTTGCTTGCATGAACAGCAAGCAAGCGAAGACATTGAGGGCGGTGTTCGCAGATCCGGTCTCCCGGACGATCGAATGGGCGGCGATCGAGAGCCTGCTGGTCGCGGTCGGATCCAGAACGATCGAAGGCAAGGGATCGGCGGTCAAGTTCGAGCTTGATGATCTGGTGGTTCGTTTCCACCGTCCTCACCCCGGCAAGGAAGCCAAACCCTATCAGGTGAAGGACGCCCGTCTGTTTCTCACGAAAATTGGAGTAACGCCATGAATCAGATGACTTATAAGGGATACTCCGCGGCCGTGGAGTTCGACGCTGATGACGAGCTTTTCTTCGGCCACCTTGCGGGGATCAACGATATCATCGGTTTTCACGCCGACACGGCGAGCGAACTGAAGGCGGCATTTCGGGAGGCCGTAGACGACTATATCGAGACCTGCGCCAAGATCGGGAAGTCGCCGGACAAACCCTATTCCGGCAAGGTGATGTTCCGGGTCGATCCCCTGGTTCATGCGCGTGTGGCCAAGGCGGCGGAACTGTCGGGTCAGAGTTTGAACAGCTGGGCCGAGGAGGCCCTGAGACGCGCTGCCGACGCCGACATGGCCAAGGCTGTCTCGGTCTGACGTCCCGGACGGTCGCGGCCGACAAGCCCTTCTGGCAGACCAAGCGTCTGGAGCAGATGACCCGCGAGGAGTGGGAGAGCCTGTGCGACGGGTGTGGGCTGTGCTGTTTGATCCGGTTCGAGGACGAGGATACGGGCACGGTGTTCGCCACCAAGGTGCATTGCCGGCTGTTCGACAGCAACGCCTGCACCTGTACCGACTATGCGAACCGCAAGGACCATGTGCCGGACTGCATCAAGCTGACGCCGTGGAATATCGAAGAGCTGAAGTGGATGCCCAAGTCGTGTGCCTATCGCCGGATCGACGAGGGGCGGGGGCTGGCGAACTGGCATCCGCTGGTGTCGGGCGATCCCGAGAGCGTTCACGCGGCGGGGGTGTCGGTGCGCGGCCAGACGATTTCAGAGCTGGACCTGGAAAATCCCGAAGACGCGGTGGCCTATGAAGCCCCCGAATGGGACGTCGAGCGCGGCTGACGGCTTGTCCGAAGGCCCCAGGTTGCGAACTTCGAGCGACCAATCCCTTGCAGAATAAGGGATTGGACGATTCTCGAGGCCATTTACGCGCCCAGGGGCGCTGGTCCGCTATAGTTCGTTCATGGCCGGAATGAAAGACGAGGCGGGGCGGGCGATGCAGGGACGTTCTTTGGCTGTGGACCATCTGGCCGGGCTTCAGGCCATGGTCGACGAGGAAATGGGCCAGCTTCGCGAGAGCCCCTCGACCAAGGGTGAAATCCTGACGATCGAACGCCGTGTGCGGACCATCGGCGCGATGGCGCGCACCATCAAGCTGGTCGATGGGCTGCTAACCAAGCCCGCGAAATCCCACGCCAACGACAACGAGGACGACATGAGCGAGGACGCCATCGACGATGGAGACGACGACATGGACCCCGCCGAAGTCGCGACGATACGCGCCGAACTGGAATCCCGTCTTGATAGGATCCGAGCCGCGATCGAAACAAAGCGAATGGCTGGACGGTCTCAAAGGTCGGCAGATGCAGGCGCTGCTTTCGCGGACGCCGCGCCTGCATGACCACCAGATCGCGAATGCGGACCCGTGGCGAACCTGGCTGCTGCTCGGAGGACGTGGGTCCGGAAAGACCTATGCCGGAGCCTATTGGCTGAATGATCTGGCGCGCTCCAAGGGCCTGAACCTGGCCCTGGTCGGACCCGCGTTTCACGACGTCCGAGAAGTGATGATCGAGGGGCCGTCAGGGCTGATCGCACTGGCTGATCCGGAGAACACGCCGCACTGGGAGGCCAGCCGCAAACGGCTGGTCTGGCCCAGCGAGACGGTGGCCTATGCCTTCTCGGCCGAAGATCCGGACGGTCTGAGGGGGCCGCAGTTTCACGCCGCCTGGGCCGATGAGGTCTGTGCGTGGCGCAGGCCAGAGCGTGTGCTGGCCAATCTGAGGATGGGGCTGCGGCTGGGGGATGATCCCCGGCTGATGGTGACCACAACACCCAGGCCGACGCCGATGTTGAGAAAACTGATGGCCGAGCCGGGGGTCTGGCTGGACCGGGGCCCGACGGCCGAGAATTCAGAGAATCTCTCGCCGGGGTTTCTGGCGCATCTGAACGATCTGTATGGCGGCACAAGCCTGGCGGCGCAGGAGCTGGAAGGGCTGGTGGTCGAGACCGACGGGGCGCTGTTCACCGCGGCCGATCTGGCGCGGGCGCGCGGGAACCGGCCGGCCCAGATGGAGCGGATCGTGGTGGGGGTGGACCCGCCGATCACAACGCACGGCGATGCCTGTGGCATCGTGGTCGTGGGGCGGGCCGGACGCAGGGCCTATGTGCTGGCCGACCGGTCGCGGCGGGGGTTGTCGCCGAACGGCTGGGCAAAGGCGGTGGTCGAGGCGGCCGGAATGTTCGGCGCGCATTCCATCGTCGCCGAGTCCAACCAGGGCGGGGAGATGGTGCGGACCATCCTGTCACAGGCCGGGTGCGAGAGGCGCCTGAAGAGCTGTGGTCATTGCGGCCCGATCGGGTGACGACCGTGCCGGGGCGGCAGGGCTGGCCCGCCGCCTATGAATACACGGTGGATGGGCGGTCGGTGCGGATCGCGCGCGGGGCGGACGGCTGGATTGCACGCACAAGGACGGGCGGCGACGTCTGGGAGGGCGAGCCGGTCGCGAGCGATCCCCTGATTTTCCGGGTCAGGGTGTTCGACGGCGCGAGTGTCGTCCGCGCTTTCGATGTCGATGGGAGCGAGGCGGTCTATGCGGCGGCCGAGATCGCAGCGGACTTCCCGGGCGGTGTCGGGACCTCCGCGCGGGTCGGAGTGGCGCAGTCGAACGGCCGGATGGGGTGGGGCGGCGAGGCCACGGTGGCCTTCACAGGCTGAAAGCCCATTGCTTTGACGCGCTCATGGCTTAACTGACGCTCACGGTCAGGCGGATGACGCCGTGATGACGGCCGGGCTTGAAGGAGCAGATCAGACGTGGCGGGCGATCCCTATAAGGAACTTGGCGTTTCCAGGGGCGCGAGCGCGGACGAGATCAAGAAGGCGTTCCGAAAGCTGGCCAAGGAACTGCATCCCGACACCAATCCCGGCGACAAGGCCAAGCTGGAGCGGTTCCAGCGGGTGACCGGCGCGTTCGACGTGCTGGGCGACAAGGAAAAGCGCGCCAAATACGATTCGGGCCAGATCGACGCCGATGGGCGTGAGCAGTACGCAGGCCCGACCGGCGGACGCGGCAGTCCGTTCGGGGCAGGCGGCACGGGCGGTTTCGCGGGCGGCTTTGGCGGTGGGCCTCGTCACGAGGGCGGTCCCGGCGGACGGGCCAGTTTCGACAACATCGACCTGGAAGAACTGTTCGGTCGGTTCGGCGGCGGTGCAGGGGCCGGCGGCGGTGGAGGGCGTGCGGCATTCGGGCGCGGCCAGGATGTACGGGCCTCGCTCGAGATCAGCCTGGAGGACTCGATCGCCGGGGCGACACGCCGGATCCAGTTTTCGGACGGCCGGACACTGGATGTCACCATCCCCAAGGGCGCGACGGATGGTCAGACGATCCGTCTGCGGGGGCAGGGAACGCCGGGACGGACCGAGCCGGGCGACGCTCTGATCGAGTTGAAGATCGCAGCCCATCCCGTGTTCAGGGTGGACGGTGCCGATCTGACCATGGATTTGCCGGTGTCGGTGCCGGACGCGGTGCTGGGCGGCAAGGTGCAGGCTCAGACTCCGGAGGGCGTGGTGTCGGTGACGATCCCCGCGGGGTCCAACTCGGGCCAGACACTGAGGCTGAAGGGGCGCGGTGCCATGGTCGGCGGGCGCCGAGGCGACCTGAAGGCACGGATCGTGGTGATGCTGCCTGATACGCCCGATGAGGCGCTGAAGGCCTTTGCCCAGGAGTGGCGCGACAAGCGCCCCTACAAGCCGGGACGCTGACGATGACGATCAAGCCGAGTGTGAGGCCGGCGAGGCCCTGGTTCAGTGCGGGTCCGACGGCGAAACGGCCGGGCTATTCGCTGGCGGGATTGCCGCAGAATCTGCTGGGCAGGGGCATCCGTGCGCCCGAAGTCGTCGCACGGTTCGCCGAGGCGCTGACCCTGACGCGGCGGTTGCTGGAAGTCCCCGAGGATTTCCAGATGCTGTACGTGCCGGGCTCCCAGACCGGGGCGATCGAGGCGGCACTGTGGGGCATGCTGGGCGAGCACCCGGTGCAGGTCGTGGCGTTCGAGAATTTCGGGAAACAGTGGGAAACGGCGGTCAAGGACCGGCTGAAGCTGGAGCCTGAGGTGCTGTCGGCGGGGTGGGGCGACCTGCCCGACCTGACCCGGGTCGATCCGAAGAAGGATCTGGTGTTTCCCTGGAACGGGACGACGGCGGGGGTTCGGGTGCCGAACGCCGACTTCATCTCGGCGGATCGCGAGGGCATCGTGATCTGCGATGCGACCTCTGCGGCATTCGGCATGCCGCTGGACTGGGCCAAGGTGGATGTGGTCGGGTTCTCGTTCCAGAAGGCTCTGGGCGGGGAAGCGGGGATCGGCGTCCTGTGCCTGTCGCCGCGAGCCGTCGATCGGCTGGATAGCTACACCCCGGATCGGCCCCTGCCCAAGGTGCTCAAGCTGACCGACGACAAGGGCCGGTTCGACCGAGCCCTGGCCACGGGCGTGGTCGTCAACACCATGTCGGTTCTGACGATCGAGGACTGGATCGATGCGGTGGAATGGGGGCTGTCGGTAGGCGGCCTTGCCGAACTGCATCGCCGGACGGACGCCAACTTCGCCGTGCTGGAAGCCTGGGTCGAGCGGACGCCCTGGATCGAGTTTCTGGCCAACCGGCCGGAGACGCGTTCAACGACGTCGGTCTGTCTGAAGATCGTCGATCCGCGTGTGGCCGGTCTGGACGAGGCGGGGCGGTACGCCTTCGTCATGCGAATGAAGGCTCTGCTGGAGGCCGAGGGCGCGGCGTTCGACGTCGAATCCTATCGCAAGGCGCCGGCCGGATTGCGACTGTGGTGCGGGCCGACAGTGGAGGCGGCGGACGTTGAGGCCGTGACGCCATGGCTGGATTGGGCGTTCGAGACGGCGGTGGCGGAACTCGACGCTTAAAAAGCGTGGTTCAGGACGACACCGGACGATTCCCCGTCTATAGGCTGCGCCCGCATCAGGCGGAGACGAATCCTTTGGCGAACGTGGCGGTAGTCGGAGCCCAGTGGGGCGACGAGGGCAAGGGCAAGATCGTCGATTGGCTGTCGAACCGGGCAGACATGGTCGTGCGGTTCCAGGGCGGCCATAACGCCGGCCATACGCTGGTCGTGGACGGCAAGGTCTACAAGCTGGCGCTGCTGCCCTCGGGCGTGGTTCAGGGCAAGCCGTCGATCATCGGCAACGGCGTCGTCGTCGATCCCTGGCATCTGGTCGGAGAGATCGAGAAGATCGAGGCGCAAGGGGTGGCGATCAGCCCTGATGTGCTGATCCTCGCCGACAATGCCTGCCTGATTCTGCCCATCCACCCAGCCTTGGACGTGGCGCGTGAGGCGGCGGCGAGCGCGCCGGGTGCCAGGATCGGCACGACGGGACGGGGCATCGGCCCGGCCTATGAAGACAAGGTCGGGCGGCGCGCGATCCGGGTCTGTGACCTGGCCAATGCCGAAGACCTGAAGGTCAAGATCGACCGGTTGCGGGCGCACCACGATCCGCTGCGGCAAGGGCTGGGACTCGATCCGATCGATCCGGAAGCACTGCTGGCGCAATTGCTGGAGATCGCGCCGAAGATCCTGCCCTATGTCCAGCCGGCGTGGCGGGTTCTGGACCAGGCGATCAAGGGCGGCAAGCGGGTTCTATTCGAGGGGGCGCAGGGCGCCTTCCTGGACGTGGACCACGGCACCTATCCCTATGTGACGTCGTCGAACACGGTGGCGGGGCAGGCGGCGGCGGGGTCCGGGATCGGGCCGCGCGGGGTCGGCTATGTGCTGGGGATCGTGAAGGCCTATACGACCCGCGTCGGCGAGGGTCCGTTCGCCTGCGAACTATTCGACGAGGTCGGCGAGCATCTGTCGACCGTGGGGCGCGAGGTCGGGGTCAACACCGGGCGCGCACGCCGTTGCGGCTGGTTCGACGCGGTGCTGGTGCGCCAGTCGGTGGCGATCAACGGCATCGACGGCATCGCCCTGACCAAGCTGGATGTGCTGGACGGGCTGAAGACGCTGAAAATCTGCATCGGCTATCGGATCGACGGCGAGATCGTCGACTATCTGCCGTCCAGTCTGAAGGCGCAGGCGGCGGCCGAGCCGGTGTTCGAGGAGATGGAGGGCTGGAGCGAAAGCACGGCCTCGGCGCGCAGCTTCCGGGACCTGAATGCGAACGCGGTCAAATATGTCCGGCGGATCGAGGAGTTGATCGGGGCCCCCGTGGCCCTGCTATCGACCAGCCCCGAACGTGACGACACCATCATGATGCGGGACCCGTTCCTGGGCTGACCGGCCGAAAAGGCGCGGTTCAACATGGTCTTAACTGACTTGGGTTAAGGGTAACGCTTCAGTCTGGAGTGGTCCCCTTGTTTACAGCCGACGCCCGCGTTCTGAGCCGTATCGCCCCGTCGATTCAGCGCGTCGTCATCGCCGATCCGAACCTGGCGTCTGCGCGACTGCTGGTCGACCTCATGAAGAGTCTGGGGGCGCGCGAGGTCGTCACCGAAACGGACGAGGCGCGGGTCATGGAGGCGATCCGCGAGATCGAGCCTGGCCTGATCTTTACGGAACGTACCGGACCGCGTCTGAACGGCGAGAACATCACGCGCAAGCTGCGGCGGTCGAACCTGCCCAGCCGGCGCGCGCCCGTCATCATGGTCACGGCGGACGCGACGGCCAGTACGATCAAGGGTGCCCGTGACTGCGGCGTCCATGAGTTCCTGAGGAAGCCCTTCACGTCAGGCGACCTGTTCCGCCGGGTCGAGAACGTGGCCCTCAAGACGCGCGACTGGGTCGAGGGTGTCGGCTATGTCGGACCCGACCGGCGGCGCTTCAACTCCGGAGAATATGCGGGGCCCCAGAAGCGCAAGGCTGACAAGCCGGCGTCCGCAGCCGATGCCGCGATCGCGGTCAAGGACCAGGCCATGCGAATTCTGGCCGCCGCCCTGGCCCAGTTCGACAACGATCCGCTGCAGGCGATCCGCGCGACGCGAACCCAGGCCGAGACGCTGAAAGCCCTGGCCATCAAGACATCCGACGCCAAGCTCGCTGTCGCTGCCGCCGGGCTGGAGGCCACGCTTCGTGCAGGGGCGTCGACCAAGGCCGCGCTGGTGGCCCCGATCAATGCACTGCTCCTGTTGGCCGACCCGGAGCCGCTGGCCCGGACCGGCTAGTCACAGAAGCGGTGCCGTCAGGCGTCGATGAGGTTTCGTTCCTCGGCTGCGGCGCGCATGGCCTTCTGCAGCTTCTCGAAGGCGCGGACCTCGATCTGCCGCACGCGCTCGCGGCTGACGCCATATTCTCCGGCCAGTTCCTCGAGCGTGACAGGATCGTCCTTCAGGCGGCGCTCGGTCAGGATATGCTTCTCCCGATCGGTCAGCTCGCCCATGGCTTCCTGAAGCAGGCCCATGCGCAGCGACTTTTCCTCGCTGTCGGCCAAGGCGGTTTCCTGTGACACGGCGGTGTCGTCCGCCAGCCAGTCCTGCCACTCGCTTTCGCCGTCCGAACGGATCGGGGCATTGAGAGATGAGTCGCCCGACAGGCGACGGTTCATGTTGGTGACCTCTTCCTCCGACACGCCCAGCTTGGTGGCGATGGCCGACAGGTGTTCGGGGTGGAGGTCGCCTTCTTCAAACGCCGAAATCTGGCTCTTGGCCTTGCGCAGGTTGAAGAACAGCTTCTTCTGGGCCGCCGTCGTGCCCATCTTCACCAGAGACCAGCTGCGCAGGATGTATTCCTGGATCGAGGCGCGGATCCACCACATGGCGTAGGTGGCCAGGCGGAAGCCCTTGTCGGGATCGAATTTCTTGACGGCCTGCATCAGGCCGACATTGCCCTCGGAAATGACCTCGCCGATCGGCAGGCCATAGCCGCGATAGCCCATGGCGATCTTGGCGACGAGGCGCAGATGGGACGTGACCAGACGGTGGGCGCTCTCGGAATCCTGATGCTCGGACCACCGTTTGGCGAGCATGAACTCCTCGTCCTTGGTCAGCATCGGAAATTTTCTGATTTCCGTCAGATAGCGCGACAGACCCTGTTCGGGCGACATCACCGCGAGTGATTTCAGTGCAGCCATAGTGTGGTCCCTCCGACCCGTGATGCGAGCGGGCTCTTCGGATGCGACCGCCGAATGCGCGCCGCGTCCTCACCCCTCAACCGGTCAAGTGGCTATCGGTTTCCGCACATTGTAGGGGCGGATCGTCACACGTAAGCGTGACCGTGTTCCCGGCGCCACTCACGCCGACAAGGACCTATAGCAAACAGTCCGTCCTTAATCAAGACTGACTTCGCGACTCCGGCCTCCGATCGGGCAGTCCTCGGCCGGTAGCTGCGTATCCCGGCTGTAGTTCGGCCGTCGATACAGGGTCCAGGTCATCGAGCATTGGGTGGCGCTGCGGGTTCCCGGCGGTGTGCAGGCGCGTCGGGCGGTCAGGACCGCCGGAGCATGGTCCGGACGAGAGATCCGCCATTGGCGATAGGCGGTCCGCTCCCGCAACAGGTTGCCGTAGTAGCCGTTTCGGTCGTCGCCCTCCTGAACCGCAGGAAACTCAACAGATGTCACAAGGTCGGTGGTCATCGCGCGCGCGGCAATCGCCGCCATCATCGCCGCGTCATCGTCTAGCCAGAGGTCGCCGACCGAAATCGTGACTGCCCTGATCTCCGTCGCGTCGCCGCAGACCGCCACCGAGCCGGTCTTGCCACCGACGGCCAGCCAGCCGGTCCGGCGTATCACGGGCCCGGGCGAGTCGGATGTGGGGCCGACCAGGTGCCAGTAGATATCGCGTCCGCCATGGACGCCGAATCCTGCCCATGTCGGTTGGCCGTATCGGGAATGCACCATGGCGTCGGCCAGGGCGCGCGCCACGGCCTGTTCCACAGTGCTCGCCAGTTCCCAGGGTTGTTGTGCCGAAACAGGGCCCGACAGGGCGGGCAATGCGGCTGCAAGAATGAGGATCAGCTTCATGCGCGCTTCCTTCGGCTTCGCATGATGTCAGTGTACGCGGCTCCACGCCCCTCCCGGAACCTGACGATCAGAGCGAGGAGAGCAGCGACTCCAGCGATCGCATATCGCACGGAAGGTCGGTCTCGAAGCGCAGTCGTTCCCCGGTGACCGGATGGACGAAGCCGAGGATAGAGGCGTGCAACGCCTGACGGGTCAGACCGGCTTCGGTGATGGCGGTGCGGACGGGGAGGGCGGCGCTGCCCGATCCGTAGATGGCGTCGCCGAGAATAGGCGAGCCCTTCGATGCCATATGCACCCGGATCTGATGGGTCCGGCCGGTGTGCAGGGTGCAGGCGACGCGGGCGGCGAGGGGGGCGGCACCGGCCTTGGCGGGGACGGCAAAGGCGCGCTGAACCACATAGTCGGTGATGGCCTCGCGCCCGCCGGCCTTGAGCACAGCCATCTTCTTGCGATCGGATGAGGACCGGCCGAGCCGGGTCTGGATGCGGCCGACGACCGGTGACGGAGCGCCCCGCACCAGGGCGATATAGGTGCGCTCGATGTCGTGTGTCGCGAACAGGGCCGAGAGGCCGGCGTGGGCGCGGTCGGTCTTGGCGGCGACCATGACGCCCGAAGTGTCCTTGTCCAGCCGATGCACGATGCCCGGCCGGGCGACGCCGCCGATCCCGGACAGGGACGCGCCGCAGTGGGCCAGCAGGGCGTTGACCAGAGTGCCGTCCGGCGTGCCCGGCGCCGGGTGGGCGGCCATGCCCGCGGCCTTGTCGATGACGATCAGTTCGGCGTCTTCGTAGAGGACGGTCAGCGGGATCGCCTGGGGCAGGGGCGTCGCCGAAATCAGGGCCGGAAGGATGATGTCGTAGTCGCCGGGCTCCGCCTTGGCCGATCCGTTGGACAGGACGCGTCCGTCGCGACTGACGGCCCCGGCATCGATCAGAGCCTGGATGCGGGCGCGGGACAGGTCGGGAGCGGCATCGGCCAGGGCCTTGTCGAGACGCAGGCCGCTGACCCCGGGGCCGATGCTGACGACCAGGTGGGCAGCGACCTCTTCGTCGTCGTGGTCAGCTGAATCCTGCATCAGGCGATACTAGGCGGTGCAGCCGCGTCGGGACAGCCCGCCCACCGATCGCGGTGGGCGGTTACAGTCAGGGCAATCAGGCGGCCTTGGCGGCGGCCTTGCCGAAGTGGGGGTTCAGCTCGCCCGAGGCATAGCGCTTGGCCATGGTCGCGGTCGACAGCGGTGTGATCTTCGACGCCATGCCCTCGCAGCCGAATTCCTGGAAGCGCTGTTTGCAGACCTTGCGCATGGCCTCCTTGGCGGGCTTCAGATAGGCGCGCGGATCGAACTCGCCGGGCTTCTCGGCGAAGACCTTCCGGATGGCACCGGTGATGGCCATGCGGTTGTCGGTGTCGATGTTGATCTTGCGCACGCCGTGCTTGATGCCGCGCTGGATTTCCTCGACCGGCACACCCCAGGTCTGGGGCATCTGGCCGCCGTACTGGTTGATGATGTCCTGCAGGTCCTGCGGCACCGACGACGATCCATGCATGACCAGATGGGTGTCGGGCAGGCGGCGGTGGATTTCCTCGATCACGTTCATGGCCAGCACTTCGCCATCAGGCTTGCGGCTGAACTTGTAGGCGCCGTGAGAGGTACCCATGGCGATGGCCAGGGCGTCGACCTGGGTCTCGCGCACGAAGTCCACAGCCTGGTCCGGGTCGGTCAGCAGGGCCGAATGATCGAGCTTGCCCTCGAAGCCGTGGCCGTCCTCGGCCTCGCCCATGCCGGTCTCCAGCGAGCCCAGAACGCCCAGCTCACCCTCGACCGAGACGCCGCAGCTGTGGGCCATCTGGGTCACGCGGCGCGTGACCTCGACATTGTATTCATAGCTGGCGGGGGTCTTGGCGTCCTCTTCCAGCGAACCGTCCATCATCACCGAGGTGAAGCCGTACTGGATGGCGGTGGCGCAGGTCGCCGGGCCGTTGCCGTGGTCCTGGTGCATACAGACCGGGATATGCGGATAGAGTTCGGCCAGGCCGTCGATCAGCTTGGCCAGGATGATGTCGTTGGCGTAGTTCCGGGCACCGCGCGAGGCCTGGATGATGACGGGGGCATTGACCTCCTCGGCCGCCTCCATGATCGCCAGACCCTGTTCCATGTTGTTGATGTTGTAGGCCGGCAGGCCGTACTCGAACTCGGCCGCGTGATCGAGAAGCTGTCGCAGCGTGATGCGCGCCATGATGTGAACCCCTGATGTCTGTTTTGTTTGGCGAAACCTCTAGCGAGGGTCGCGCGCGGAGTCACGCATTGTAACAGGATCGGGGCGTCAGAAACCGAAGGGCGCGACTTCTTCGCAACCGCGTCAGGCTGCGTTCGCGTGCGATCCAGCACGTTGGAGACGACGATGCGCCTGCTGCTGGCCTTTGGAGCAAGCCTCATCCTTACGGGCTGTTCGAGCGTCGATCCCTTCCCGAGCCTGGAGGAAGTTTGTCGTGACTCGTCACGGTGCACACCGCCGTGTGGATCCATGGCCACGGGATCGAACGGACAGTGTCCGGCGACTGAACACGGCGGTCATACGCGCGGATAGGGGAGGGCGATCATCCTCCCGGCGCTGTCGGCGGAACCGCGCTGCGATTCCGCCACGTCCGATCACGGTCTAGGGCCGGCGTTCGACCGTCAGGGCATAGGCGCCGGTCTGGCCCATGGCGAAGCTGCGGGCGCGGATGACATAGGTTCCCGCCTCCTCGACCGTCCACTCGACCTTGGCGTGGGTGTCCGACAGGCCGTCGTCGTCGGTCGCGACGCTGGTCCAGGTGCCGTCCTTGTCCTGGCCGATGTCGAGGAAGGCGTCGAAGTCGTTGGACACCAGGGTGACGTTCAGCTTGTCGCCCTCCGCGACCTGGACCGCATAGGCGTCGAAATAGGATCCGTCGTCGGCCAGGCCGTCGCTGTCGTCCAGGGTTCCGCGCGCCGTGGCGCCGATCAGGATGCTGCCCGGTTCGGGCTGGGGGCCACGGTCCGTCAGTTCGATCGAATAGAGGCCCTTCTCCTCGGAGCCGAGCGGCGAAGCGCGGATCACATAGTCGCCGGTCTCGGGCAGGATGAAGTTGAGGCGCGAATCGGTGCCTTCGCCCAGACCGTCGTCATCCGAGCCGAGAGGCTCGAACGCTCCCGCCTTGGAAATCTGCAGGTAGGCGTCGAAATCGCCCGAACGCATGACGACCTGGACCCGCGCGCCTGCGGCACCGGAGAAGACGTAGGTGTCATAGCCGCGCCCGTCGTCGTCCCGGGCACCGCCGGCTTCGATCTCGCCCTGGGTGACGGTGGCGAAGGGTAGGGCGGTCGGCTCAGGTTCCGGCGCGGCTTCGGCCAGGGCGACGGTGTAGGCACCTGTCGTGGTGTCGCCGGTCGAGCGGACCTGGAGCGTATAGGTTCCGGCCTCGGCCAGGGTGGCGATCAGGCGCGAGTTGGTGCCCTCTTCCCCGCCGTCGTCATCCTGATCGATGCTTTCGCCGGCGGCGTTGAACAGCTCCAGATAGGCGTCGAAGGCGTCGGCGTTCAGGGTGGCGTCGATTCGCTGACCGGCCGTCGCAGTGAAGGAATAGGCGTCGGCGCGGGCACCGCCGTCATTGACACCGTCATCGGCGGAAAGTTCGCCCTCGGCGCTGGATCCGATCGCCAGCGGCGTGGCGGCCAGCGGCGGGGGAGCGTTGTCGAGCTTGATCGTGTAGTCGCCGAGGCCATCGGATCCGAGCGCCATGGCGCGGATGACGTATTCGCCGGCCCGTGGTGCCGTGAAGATCAGGTAGGAGTTCAGCTCGATCCCGACGCCGTCATCGTTGTAGGCGCTCTCGACGAACGAGCCGCCGGTCATCTGACCCACGCGCACTACGGGATCGAAATCGTCGGCGTTCAGGCTGATGGCGAACCTCTGGCCCTCGGCGGCGCGGAAGGCATAGGCGTCATAACGGCCGGCGTCATCCTCGGCCTCCGGGTCGCGGGTCGAGAGGGAGCCCTGGACTTCAGAGCCAAGGCGGATGCCGGTCGGGCGCGGAGCGCGGGGTGCCGGGCGGCGCTGGGCCAGCGACAGGGTGTAGGCACCGCCTTCCAGTCCCGACAGGGTCCGGGCGCGCAGGGTGTAGGTTCCGTTGGCCGGAGCCACGAAGCGCAGCCGCGAATGGGTACCTTCGCCCAGTCCGTCGTCGTCCTCGGCCAGCGATTGGCCACCCAGGCCTTCCTGGCCAGCGGCAAAGACCTGGAGATAGGCGTCGAAGGCGTCGGAGCGCATCACGGCTTCCAGCCGCTGGCCGCGACGCGCATTCACCTTGTAGTCGTCATAGCGGTACTCAACATTTTCCGGGGTCCCGAAACTTGAGCCCATCGTGCCGTCCCCGTCGTCCAGAGTGCCCGACACATCGCCACCGACGCGGAGCTGGGGCGTCGACTGGGCGAACGCGCCCCCAGCCAGAAGGGCGGCCGCGCTAACGGTGGCGGCAAAGACGAAGCGACGCATGGAATCCCCCTGAATGTCGCCGCCACATAGACGCCGAACAGAGGCCACTGTAAATCGCCCGCACCTGAACGAAACCTGACGGACCCCTGAGAAATGACCGAAATCGACGGGCGCGCGACGATCATCGACGGCAAGGCCTTCGCCGGACGCCTGGTCGAACGCGTCACGGCGGCGGCGGCGCGGCTGTCGGCCGATCATGGGGTCCGTCCGGGTCTGGCCGTGGTCATCGTCGGCGAGGATCCCGCCAGCCAGATTTACGTCCGCAACAAGGGCGAGCGGACGCGCGAGGCGGGGATGCGGTCGGACACGCATCGGCTCGATGCAGCCACCAGTCAGGCCGATCTGCTGGCCATGATCGCGGCGCTGAACGCCGACACCGGCATTCACGGCATCCTGGTGCAACTGCCGCTGCCGGGTCACATCGACGCCCAGGCTGTGCTGTCGGCCATCGATCCGGACAAGGATGTCGACGGGTTTCACGTCGTCAATGCTGGGCGGCTGGCGGTCGGCCTGCCGGGGCTGGTTCCCTGCACGCCGCTGGGCTCGGTCATGCTGCTGAAGGACGCGCTCGGCGATCTGTCCGGCCTGAACGCGGTCATCGTCGGGCGGTCCAACATCGTCGGCAAGCCGATGGCGCAACTGCTGCTGAGCGAGAACTGCACCGTCACCATCGCCCATTCGCGCAGTCGCGATCTGGCCGCCATCTGTCGCGGCGCGGATATCCTGGTGGCGGCGGTGGGTCGGCCCGAGATGATCCGGGGCGACTGGATCAAGCCCGGTGCGGCCGTGATCGACGTGGGCATCAACCGGGTCCCCTCGCGCGATCCGGTCAAGGCGGCGGAGGGCAAGACCCGGGTCGTCGGCGACGTCGCCTTCGACGAGGCGGTTGCGGTCGCGGGCCGGATCACGCCTGTCCCGGGCGGTGTCGGGCCCATGACCATCGCCTGCCTTCTGGCCAACACCTATACGGCGGCCTGTCGATCGGCGGGTGTCGAGCCGGAACCCTTGGCCGCTTGAAGCGTCACGCTTATCCGCTGATAGTCGGCGGGCGAGCGGGTCAGGCCGTTCGGAATTCTTCGGGGGAGGCTTCCATGGCTCAGTTCAGACACCGGGTGACGGCACCGATCGCGGTCGCGGTCCTGGCGGGCGTGTCCCTGTCCGGGTGCGGCTACAACACCATCCCGACGAAGGAAGAGCGGGCGCAAGCCGCCTGGGCCGACCTTCAGAGCCAGTATCAGCGCCGCGCCGACCTGATTCCCAATCTGGTCGCTGTGGTCCAGGGCGCGGCCATCGCCGAACGCACGACCCTGACCCAGGTCATCGAGGCCCGGGCCCGTGCGACCTCGGTGACGGTGACGCCGGAGACCCTGACCAATCCCGCCGCCTTCCAGGCCTTCCAGGCGGCGCAGGGCCAGTTGTCGGGGGCCCTGTCGCGCCTGCTGGCCACGGTCGAGGCCTATCCGCAGATCCAGTCGAACCAGAATTTCGTGCAGTTGCAGTCCCAGCTCGAAGGGACCGAGAACCGCATCACCATCGCCCGGCGCGACTACAACGAGGCCGTGCGGGACTACAACACCACCCTGCGGACCTTTCCGAATGTGATCTGGGCCAAGACGCTACACTCCGGGTCGGAGCCCATGCAGTTGTTCGTGGCGGCGCCGGGCGCGGAGACTGCGCCGACCGTCAATTTCAATGTCGGGCCCACGGCAACCGCACCGACCGCCGCGCCCGCCCAGTGAGTTTCGCAGCCAGACCTCTGGCGGTCCTGGCGCTGCTGCTCGGCCTGCTGTTTGCGGTCGTCATGCCCGGTCGAGCCCTGGCCGATCCGACCTTCCCCGCGCTGAGCGGCCGTGTCGTCGATGAAGGCCGTCTCCTGTCGCCCGAGGCCGAAGCGGCGCTGACGACGAAGCTGGCATCGCTGGAAACGGACACCGGCGCGCAGCTGGTCGTGGTCACCCTGGCCGGGCTGCAAGGCTATGAGATCGATGACTACGGATACCGGCTTGGCCGGCACTGGGGCATCGGCGCTGCCGAGACCGACAAGGGTGTCCTGCTGATCGTGGCACCCGAAGAGCGCAAGGTGCGGATCGAGGTCGGCTATGGGCTGGAACCCGTCCTGACCGACGCCCTGTCCAGCCAGATCATCCAGAACGACATCCTGCCGGCGTTCAAGGTCGGCGGGTTCGAGCGCGGAATCAACGCCGGTGTCGATGCGATCGACGGCCAGCTGAGGCTCGATCCCGAGGCCGCCCAGGCGCGTGTGGCGGCGGTGGCTGACGAAGAGGCGGAGTTTCCGGTGGGGCCGATGATCGTGGTCGCACTGGTCTTCCTGTTCATTGTTATCGGCCTGGCGCGCGCGGCCAAGGCCGGGGGTCGGAGGCGGCGCGGTGGGGTCGGGCCGATCCTGGTCTGGACGGCGTTGGACGCCTTGAGCCGGAGTGGCGGCGGCCGATCGGGCGGTGGATTCAGCGGCGGAAGCTTCGGCGGTGGCGGCGGGTTCAGTGGCGGTGGCGGCAGTTTCGGCGGCGGGGGCGCATCGGGCGGATGGTGACCTCATTGACCCGCGACGACCACGCCAGGATCACCGCGGCGATCAACGCCGCCGAGACGAACACCTCGGGCGAGGTGTTCTGCGTGCTCGCCCACCGCGTCTCTTCCTATCGCGACGTCAGTCTGGGCTGGGCGGCGGCGGCGGCGCTGATCCTGCCGATGCTGCTGATCCCGCTGGGGTTCGATCCCGCCTGGGTTCCGGGGGTGGCCGACAGCTGGGAGTCGGCACATATGGCCGCGCGCGACCTCACGGTCGGCCGGGCCCTGGCCGCCTATGCGGTGGTTCAGGCTGCGGTCTTCACAGTAGTCTTCCTGCTGACCTGCATCCCCGCGATCAGGCGTGTGGTCACGCCCCGCATGGTGCGTCGCGCCCGAGTGCGGCGGGCGGCGATGCAGCAGGTTCTGGCCCACGGACTGCACAACACGCCGCTCAGAACCGGCGTGCTGATCTTCGCGGCGCTGGAGGATCGGCAGGTCGAGATCGTCGCTGACGCCGGCATCCATGAGCGCGTCGATGCCGCCGTCTGGGTTCAGGCTGTTGATGCCCTGACCATCGCCCTGCGCGCGGGTCGGCCGGCCGACGGTTTCGAGACCGCGATCGCTCAGGTCGGAGCCGTCCTGGCCGAGCATTTCCCGCCCGAGGTGCTGGAGGTTGATCATCTGTCGAACCGGCTGGTCGAAATCTGAACCCGACGGGCCGCTCGCCTTGTCCGGCGATATCCTCTAGACGACGCGCGTGCCGATCACAGGACCGATATGCCCCGCCTGTTGACCTACAATGTCCACCGGTGCGTCGGCACGGATAGGCGTCTGGACGTGAACCGCATCGTCGGCGTCATCGCAGAGTACGAACCCGACATCGTCTGTCTTCAGGAACTCGATGTCGGTCGTGCACGCACGGGCATGGTCGATCAGGCCCAGTCGATCGCAGACGGCCTGTCGATGAGCGTCCACTTCAACGCCGCCATGCGGGTCGAGGCCGAGGAATACGGCGACGCGCTGCTGACCCGCTGGCCCGAGACCCTGATCCGAAAGGGTGCCCTGCCGACCATTCGGGGCATACCGGGGCTGGAGCCGCGCGGTGCGATCTGGGCCGCGATCGAGATCGACGGCGCGACGTTGAACGTCATCAACACCCATCTGGGCCTGGTGCCTCGCGAGCAGCGGCTTCAGGCGATGGCGCTGGCCGGCAAGGACTGGCTGGGCGATCCGCGCTGCACGGGGCCGACGATATTGACCGGCGATTTCAACGCGACATCGCTGACCCGGCCGTACCAGACCCTGACGCGGCGGCTGGCCGACTGTCAGAGGCAACTCGGACTGCGCAACACGGTGAAGACCTTCCCGTCGGGCTTTCCGGCCATCCGCATCGACCACGCCTTCGTCAGCCCGGAAATCAGGGTCACAGCCGTCACGGCCCCGTTCTCGCCGCTGGCCCGGATCGCCTCTGACCACCTGCCGCTGGTGATCGATTTCGAGATCGTGCGCTAGCGTTTGCCCAGCCGATCCAGCTGACCACCCTGGCCGCGCTGCGACGGATTGCGCCGCTTCCAAGGTCGCCAGGCATTGCTCGACGACGACGGATCCCCCAGCTGCCATTCGGCGATGAAGCGCTCGACCGCTGACGGCGGCGACGCGCCCAGCACCTCCATCCGGCCCGTGTCGAAGTCGACGATCGCGCGCCCGACCGAGCCCATCACCGCCTCCGCCGCCGCGAAGACCTCGGGCGTGATGCCCAGGAAATGGCTGATGGAGCGATGGCGGAAATCGCGGATCGCGGCGCGGCCGGCAGCGTCGGTCGGGGCGGCGGCGATATCGCACTCGGTGTCCAGCCCCATCGAGCGGTTGTTCAGATTGGTGGAGCCGATCCGCAGGGCCTCGTCGTCGATGACCGTCACCTTGGCATGGACGATGATCCGCGCTCCGCGACGGGTGCGCGGCGCGAAGGCGAAGAAGCGGTGGTTGTGGTCGGCCGCCTCCAGCCGGAACAGGACCTCCGACCGCGCCGTGTCCATGGTCATCTTGTCGAACCAGCTCGGTGAGTTGCCGGTCGAGACCAGCACGATCTCGGGTCCGTCGTCCTCGCACAGCCGCGCCGCCAGGGCCTCGGCGATGGCCGGAGAGGTAAAATACTGGTTCTCCATATAGATCAGTCGCTTCGCCCGCTTGATCGCCGCCAGGTGCAGGGCCTCGTTCTCGCGCACCTCGCCGCGTCCGCCCCATTTCGGCTCGGTGCGGGCAATGCCGATCGGAACGTCGCGCATGACCGGCTCGACGCCGTCGGGCCAGGGGTCGTTGTCGGTGACATCGGGGACGGTGCGTTCCCAGGTCGCCCTGAACCATCGCTCGCGGGCCAGGTCACCGAGCGCCCGCGCCGCCGCCCCGTCCATGACGCACATGGTTTCGTGCCGGGGGGCGCTGAACAGGCCCGAGGGCTGGCAGCGGCGGGGATCCTCGTCCAGGTGCTGATCGGAATCCCAGCGGTCGGTCGAGACGTCGCCGCCGCCGCAGAAGGCGATCCGGTCGTCGATGACCACGACCTTCTGGTGATGACAGGCACCGATCGGGCCCGGGCTGTCGAGGCGGAACTCGACCATCCGCTTCCTGAACCAGCGCTGGGCCTTGTGCGGATAGAAGCCTTGCGAGGCTGCGATCAGCAGCGGCGATTTCCAGATCAGCAGTCGGATATCGAGGTCGGGCCGGGACCGCACCAGCTTCCTGAGCTGATGCCCGATCTCGGCCTGCCGGTCGCCGGCCCGGGTCAGCGGGTCCAGCCGGGTGCGCGGATCGAACTGCCAACCCAGCAGGACGATCGACCTCTGGGCCTTGGAAATCGCCGAGGCCAGGGCGTCGAAATAGACGCCGTTCTCCATCAGCACCGCGAACCGATCAGCCGTCTCAACGCGCCAGACGGTGTCGCCCGGCCGCAGCAGGCTGTCCTTTTCGTCGGGTCGGGTCGTCGGCATGGATCGTCTATGCATGATTTCCGTGACAAGTGCCCCCGGTATCGCCAGGTCTGCGATCCCATGGGCTTCCGGTTGCCGAGCGCGTCGCCAACAATCGGTGATTTGTCTCGCGGCGAATTTGGGCGCATAAGCGAGCCCGTCGAGGGGTTGGAACAAGAGGCGAAGGGCGATGCAGGCGTTGATCGAATTGCTTGCCGGCTTCATCGCCCTGCTGGCCGCGGCCGCCCTGTCGCAGTTCGGCGTGGACATGCATCCGCCCAAGGCACCGGACCGCGAGGTCCATCGCATCCAGGACTGTCCGCCGTCCTCGGCGAATCCGGACTCGCAAAAGTCATCCTCACGCTGCTGAATCGCGTCGCGCGCTTTGCGGACGGGCGATGAGTCGTTAGGGTTCATTCGCTCCCGCGGGACTCCCCGGCCGCGGACGACGTGATCCGAGACCGACGCTTCATGAAATCCCGCCACCGGCCGCCGCTGAATCTGTCCGACCCCGAACCCACGGCGGTCGAGCCGACGCACGCGGCCGAAGCGTTCGACATGAATCTGCCTGTTGCCGATGAAGCGGTGTCACCCGAGCCGATCCCCGATCCTTCGCCGCCACCGCCCCTGTCGGAGCGTCGTCGCCGACGCCTGCTGGAGGAGCAACGCCAGGCCGATCTGCGCGCTGCCCGATCCGAACCCGACCTGCCGCCCGCCCCGCCGATCGAAGACCTCTCGCCCTATCCTGATCTGTCCCCGGCCGTGACGCCACAGTTCGCCGAGAGCGCTGAGGCACCACCGGTCGCCTTCGCGGAGGCCCCGCCGCCGACCGCGCCGGCGCCGTCCACGACCCGTGTCGCCCTGGAGCCTGTCGTCGGGGGTCGCCACGCCTATCTGATGGCCGGTCTGGCCTCGGCTCTCTGGGTCGGCGGGGTCGCGTCCTGGGCCGCCTATGAGTTCGGTTCGGGGGCCGCCTCGCTCGATCCCCTGCGCGTCGCCCTCTATGTGATGATCGCCCTGCTGCCCGCCGGGCTCGCCCTGATGCTGGCCCAGTCCGTGCGTCAGGGTGCCGGCCTGGCCGCCGAGACGCGCCGTGCCCGTAGTCTGGCCGAGGCCCTGGTCGCGCCGACGGCGCTCGCCGCGCAACAGACCGGACAGGTGCTGCTGACCCTGCGCAACGACATCGACCAGGCGGCCCTGGCCGCCGAGCGGGCCCGCAACGACCTGAGCCTGCTGCGCGAAGTCCTGGTCCAGGAGACCGGGCGGCTGAACGAGGCCGCCGAGGCGGCCGGTCGTACCGCGCGTCGCCTGTCCGAGACCCTGGGCCGTGAACGCGACCAGATGCAGACCCTGGGCCTGCACCTCGACACCCAGTCCGCCGGGGTGATCGACGCGGTCGAGCGTCAGTCGCGCATGGTGGTCGATGCGTCGGACTTGGCCCAGACCCAGTTGCGCGAGGCCGAAACGGCCTTGGCCGCCCGCGCCGCCGACCTCGCCGCCGCCGCCGTCGAGGCGCAGGACGCGGCCCGTCTGGCCGCAGACGATCTGGCCCGCCAGACCCTGCGGCTCGAGAACGCCGGCACCGGCGTTTCCGAACAGATCCAGTCGGTCGAAGAAGGCCTGAGCCAGCAGCGCGCCGCCCTGGTCACCGCCGCCTATGCCCTGCGGACCGATCAGGAGGACTTCTCCGCCCAGGTCGAAAGCCAGCGTGCCCAGCTGACCGAGCAGATCGACGCCGCTCGTGCGGTGACCGGCGAACTGGGCGACACTTCGGCCCGGTCGGCCGACGCCCTCAAGGATCTGGTCGAGGCGGCGACGGACCAGTTCCGCGCCCTGGTCGACATGTCCCAGCGCGAGGCCGACGGCTTCGACGCCGCCACCAAGGTCTCGCTCGACCGCTTCGAGGCCCTGGCGGCCGAGGCGCGCGAGACCCTGATTGAGGAAACCCGTCGGGCGCTGGACGCCCTCAAGGCCACCGCCGAAGACAGCCGGGCCGCCGCGGCCGATGCCGCCGCCCAGGCCCAGCTTCGCGCAGATCGCCTCGGCGAGGCCCTGTTCGACGCCGCCCAGAAGGCGGATCAGGCGGCCGATTCGCGCATCGAGGGCGCACGCCGCATCGTCGGCGAGACGGCCGGACTGGTGGACGAAGCCGGCCAGCGCGCGATCCAGAAGCTGGACCAGACCATGGACCGCATGATCGCGGCATTGGGACAGGTCGATGCCGCCATCTCCGATCTCGACGAACGCTCGGCGCGTCTCCCGGAAGAAGCCCGTGCCCGCGCCGAGGCCGTTCGCGCGACGGTCGAGGACGGTCTGGCCGCCCTCGCCGCCGCCTCGCGCAAGGCCGCCGAGGACACCGAGGCCCTGGACGTCGGCTTCCAGGAACGGGTGCGCCGCAACTACGACATGCTGACCGAGGCGGTTCGACTGATGGGCGTCGTCTCCGGCGAAACGCCCGCGTCACGCCGCGCCGCATCGCCGCCGGCCCTCACCTCGGACGAGCCGCGCCAGCGACCCGCTCGCGTGGACGAGGATCGCGGCTTCGGCCTGCGCGGGCGCCTGCGGCTCGAACCGACCGAGGATCAGACGCGGCGCGCTCCACCGGCGGCGACCCCCGACCGTCTCGACTGGAGCGATCTGGTCAGTGGCGGGGCCGAGCCCGAGGTGCCGCTGGACCTGGACCAGCCCGTCATGCCGTCCGACGCCGACGCCATGGCCGACCGGATCACCGCCGCCATCCGCCGCATGGGGGTCGATCCCAACGCCCTTTTGCCCCGCTCCCGGGTCGAGGAGGCCGCCGTGGCCTTCGCCGAGCGCGATCCCGACCGGGCACGCCAGATCGTTCGCCGCGTGGCACCCGCCGCCGTGCGCAGCGTCTCGCGCCGGGTGATGAGCGATCCCGAACTGCGCTCCGACGCCGAACGCTATGTCCGCGCCTTTTCCCAGAAGCTGTCGGGTTCTGCACGGACCGGTGATGCCTCCGGCGTGCTGGGGGCATTGGCGACCGACGCGGGCCGGGCCTTCATGCTTCTGGACGCGGCGGTCGGCGACCTGGCCTGATCGACGACGCGTCTTCGGGGTCACGCCCGGCCGGGGAGCGGGGCTGCGCGACCGCGAGGGGTTGACGCGCGTGTCCCTTTGCCGACACCTGTCGCCGACCGTCACATCTCTGTCACGAACCGCGCAGGTCCATGTCCTTCAGCCCGCCCACCAGGACTGATCGCCGCCCGACGCTGGCCGTCTGCGCCTATGATGTCGATGACGCCGACTGGGACGAGGGCCGCCAGACCGAGTCTCTGGGCTTCGGAGGCGGGGGCGTCAGATCGCTTCTGGTCGAGCCCGATTCACCCGATGTTCTGGCGACCAGCTTGCGGGCGCGTCTGATCGCCGGCGAGTGTCGCGGCCTTCTGTTGATCGGTCGCAACGCCCAGGCCGATCGTTTCCGGGTCCAGATGCGCGCCTCGAACCGCAACCTCGAGGGGTCGGGAAAGCTTTCCGGCACCGGCCCTTCGATCGCCCGGACCACGGCCCCCGTCGCCGAGATGGTGCGAGAGCTGAAGGACGCGGGGCTGGCCGCCGAAGCCAGTTCCGAGGGTGAGCACGATGTGGGCAGTTACCTGCTCTACGCCATCCTGACCGGCATGCCCGACGACCTGCCGACGCCGGCGATCGGTCTGCTGAGGGTGCCGCCCAGGGCGTCGCGACGCGACATGGCGCGCGGCGTCAGGATCGCGGCCAATGCCATGGCTCACGGCTTCTCGCCGATGCGCCGGTCCGGCCCGAACGCCGGCTAACGCCCGGCGACCAGGGTCACCCGGATCTGTTCACCCGTCACCGCGCGGGCCGCCCAGCTGGTCCCGACACCGCCGCTGACGATGGGCGTGCAATAGGCACCCGGTACGGGGATTGGCCGCCTCTGGCTGAAGCAGACCTGACCGTCACGGATCCGCCAGGTCCCGCTGGATCGACCGCCGCGCCGCCCCCGCCCTTCGTATCGTCCGCCGGGCTGAAGCCAGGTCCGGGCCGTACGTCCGTCAGGATAGGTCGAGACCAGGGTGTTTCCAAAGGCGGGGGAAAGGTCGGCGACCGTCGGCACCGATGCCTGGCTGACCAGGGCTGCCGCAAAAAACGCAATGGAAAGCATGCTGTTATCCTGACCGAGGTCAGACACTCGCTCCGATCACGGAGGATATCAAGCGCTTGGCTTCACTCCGACCGGAACTGCAGCCTGGCCAGCCGGGCATAGAGACCGCCCTGGGCGACCAGCTGGGCGTGGGTGCCTTCCTCTACGGCTCGGCCGTCTTCCATGACGACGATACGGTCGGCGCGCAGGACGGTGGCCAGCCGGTGGGCGATGACCAGGGTGGTGCGGCTCTGCATCGCCTGATCGAGAGCGACCTGCACCAGCCGCTCGTTCTCGGCGTCGAGCGCGCTCGTGGCCTCGTCCAGCAGCAGGATCGGCGCGTCCCGGACCAGGGCGCGGGCGATGGCGAGGCGCTGGCGCTGGCCGCCCGACAGGCTCTTGCCGCGTTCGCCCAGCGGCGTGGCGAACCCTTCGGGCAGGGCGTCGATGAACTGGAGCGCCTGGGCCTCTTCGGCGACGGCCCGGGCCTCGTCCTCGGTCGCATCCTCACGGCCGAAGCGGATGTTCTCCAGCGCCGAACCCGAGAACAGCGGGGCCTCCTGCGAGACCCATGCGAAACGGTTCCGCACCTCGACCGGATCGGCATTGCGTACATCGACGCCGTCGACCGAGACCAGGCCGCTCTGGGGATCGTAGAAGCGCAGCAGCAGCCGGAACACGGTGGACTTGCCGGCCCCCGACGGCCCGACCAAAGCTACCGTCTCGCCCGGCCGCACCGTCAGCGAAAACCCCTTCAGCGCGGGCAGGTCGGGGCGGCCCGGATAGGCGAAATCGACGGCCGACATCGACACCTCGCCGCGCGGCGGGCTGGGCAGGGCGACCGGATGGGCCGGGGCGGCGATACCGGGCTCTGACCGCATCAGTTCGTCGATGCGCGCCATGGCCCCCGAGGCCTTCTGGACATCGCCCCAGCTCTCGCCGATCGCGCCCACCGCCGCCGCGACGAAGACCGACAGCAGCACGAACTGCAACAGTGCACCCGGGCTCATCGCGCCCCGCACCACGTCCTGGGCCCCCAGCCAGAGCACCAGAGTGACGCCACCGAACATGACCACAATGACCAGGGCGGTCATCAGGGCGCGGGCCTTCATCCGGGTCAGGGAGACGGAGAAGGCCGCCTCGACCGCCTCGCCGAAGCGGGCGATGGCGCTTTTGACACGGCCAAAGGCCTGCACCGTCTCGATGGCATCGACGCTCTCTCCGGCGAAGCCGACGGCATTGGCGAACCGGTCCTGGGATTTCACCGTCAGTTTGCGGACCTCGCGTCCGAACAGGAAGACCGGGCCCAGCAGCACGGGCGCGATCAGCAGGACCAGGCCGGTCAGCTTGGGGCTGACCACGAACAGCATCCCGACGCCGCCCAGCAGGGTCAGGAAGTTGCGCAGGGCGAACGACACAGACGTCGTCAGCAGGGTCTCCACCAGGGCGATGTCGGTCGTCAGGCGGCTGAGCACCTCGCCGGTCCGCATGGAGGCATAGAAGGAGGGATCCAGCGTCAGGATGCGGCCGAACAGCCCGGTGCGCATGTCGGCGATCATCCGCTCGCCGGTCTTGGTCACATAGAAATAGCGGCTCGCCGAGGCGACGCCCAGAAACAGGGCGTTGGCCCCCAGGAACAGGAACCAGCGGTTGATGTCGGCCCCGCCGTTCTGGAATCCGTGGTCGATCGCGCCCCGCGCCGTGGCGGTCAGGCCCAGCGACGCCGCCGTGGACATCAGCAACCAGAAGACCGCGATCAGGGCGTCCATCCGGTGCTGCATCAGATACGGCAGCAGACGGCCGAGGGGGCGCACATCGCGGCGCTTCTCGCGCTTGCCGCCGGCCTCGCCCATCTGCTCGATCAACAGGGCACCGGCACCGGGTCGCCCCGCGACGGTTTCCGGGCCGGGAGCCGTGGGGGTGGGCGTCGTGGCATGCGTCATGGGCCGCCTCTTGCCCCGGAACGCCCCCCGGTGTAAACGCCGCCCTCTTCCCGCCGGAGCCTTCGGCGGGTTTTCTCATTTTCGCGCACAGACGGTCGGCATCGTCACCGCGCAGAGACCGGACGACGACCATGAAAGCGGACACGCACCCCGACTACCACTTCATCACCGTTACGCTGACGGACGGCTCGACGTATCAAACGCGTTCGACCTACGGCAAGGCGGGCGACACGCTGAACCTGGACATCGATCCCTCGACCCACCCGGCCTGGACCGGCGGCAACCAGCAGATGCTGGACCGCGGTGGCCGCGTCTCGCGCTTCAACAACAAGTTCGGCGGCTTCATCAAGAAGTAGGGCCGTCTCGACACGCAAGTGTCACCGCGACATCACGAAAGGCGCCGGTCTCGCGACCGGCGCTTTTTGTTTGCGCGCGATCCCTCTAACATGGCGCGGTCAGGCGCAAGGCGGGATGAGTCCGTTCGAGACCGCCGACGAACGGGTTTGAGCAGGCGACGATGAATCGACGGCAATTGGGTTTCGGGATCGCGACCAGCGCGATGGTCGCAGGTGCGGCCAACAGCGCGCACGCCTCCCAGTTCGGCCGACGCCGTCCGGCGACGCCGACACCGGCCCCTCAGACCGTGTCGGTCGGAAACCGCGACGCTTATACCGCGCAAATCTCGCGCCTGCCCGCCGCCCAGCAGAACGACGTCCGGGTCTTCTACGACCTGCAGGGTTGGAAGGCCGTCTGGACACCGCAACAGGTCCAGGCCCTGCAACGCGCCTCGCGCGGGGCCGAGAAGAACGGCCTGTCGGCGTCCGACTATTTCGATTTCGTCGGACTGGCCGCCGATCCCGACAGCGCGGACGTCCGCACGACCTCGGCCGCCATGGCCTATGCCCGCACCCTGTCCAACGGCCGCGTCTCGCCCGAGACGGTCGAGGATCTGTGGGAGATGGAAAAGAACGTCGTCGACCTGCCCACCGGCCTGTCGAACGCCCTGTCCCAGAACCAGTTGGCCCAATGGTACGACGGCCTGGCCCCCCAGGACATCGGCTATACCAACCTGTCGGCGGGCTATCTGCGCTATCGCCGCCTGAGCCGGAACGGCGGCTGGCCCGCCTTCCGTCCGGGGCCGGGCATCGAGCCGGGCCAGAGCGACAACCGCATCCCCGCCCTGATCGACCGGATGGTGGCCGAGGGCGACCTGACCGCCGCCGACGGCGCGCGTCTGAAGGCCGAGGGCCTGGTCTATGGGCCCGAACTTCAAACCGCCGTTCGCGGCTTCCAGTCCCGCCACGGCCTGCTGGCCGACGCCCGTATCGGCACGGGCACCCAGCGTTCGCTGTCGGCCTCAGCCGACGATCGCGCGCGCCAGATCGCGCTGAACCTGGAACGCCGTCGCTGGCTGAAGCGGACCCCGAGCCCGGAGCGGATCGAGGTCAACACCGCCGCCGCCATCATGGTCTACTGGAAGGAGGGCCGGCCGGTTCACTCCAACCGCGTGGTGGTCGGCAGCGCCGAGAACCAGACGCCGAGCCTCGAGAAGCCCTTCGCCTCGGTGGTCGCCAATCCGCCCTGGTATGTGCCCGCCGGGATCGCGCGTCGCGAAATCCTGCCGAACGGCCCCGCCTATCTGGCTGCCAGGAACATGTACATCCAGAACGGCCAGGTCATCCAGCGCGCCGGCCCCCAGGCAGCGCTTGGCTATGTGAAGTTCGAACTGCGCGACTCCTATGCGATCTTCCTGCACGACACCCCGTCGAAGGAGGCGTTCAACCTGGCCACCCGCCAGCGCTCGCACGGCTGCGTGCGGGTTCAGGGGGCGATCGACTTCGCCCGCCTGCTGCTGTCGCCGGACCCGACCCTGCTCAATCAGTTCAACACGGCGCTCGACAACCGCAACACCCAGCGCATCCAGACGGGCCGCGAGATCACGGTGCGGCTGCTCTACTGGACCGCCTTCGTCGACGGCCAGCAGCGCGTGGCCTTCCGCGAGGACGTCTACAAGCGCGACCAGAAACTGGCCGAGGCCCTGGGCATCGCGGTCACCCTGCCGGTGCCGGTCGATGACGGCGCGGCGGTCGCCCAGGACATCGGGCCGTAGGTCACGATCCCTCCCCGGTGACGGGGAGGGCCGTCGACTATTCCACCGTGCTGCCGCGCGTCTCTCCGACCCGCTGGGCCAGGGCCGCGCCCATGAAGGCGTCCAGGTCGCCGTCCAGAACCCCTTGCGTATCCGAGGTCTCGACCTCGGTCCTCAGATCCTTGACCATCTGATAGGGCTGCAGGACGTAGGAGCGGATCTGGTGACCCCAGCCGATGTCGGTCTTGGCGTCGGCCATGGCCTGGGCCGCGGCCTCGCGTCGCTGAAGCTCGAGCTCGTACAGACGGCCACGCAGCATCTTCCACGCCTGTTCGCGGTTCTGGTGCTGGGACCGGCCGGCCTGGCAGGCGACGACGGTGTTGGTCGGGATGTGCGTCAGGCGCACGGCCGAATCCGTCTTGTTGATGTGCTGACCGCCCGAGCCGGAGGCCCGATAGGTGTCGGTGCGGACGTCGGACGGATTGATGTCGATCTCGATCGTGTCATCCACGACCGGCGAGACCCCGACCGAGGCGAACGAGGTGTGCCGCTTGGCCGCCGCGTCATAGGGGCTGATGCGCACCAGCCGGTGGACGCCCGATTCGGACTTCAGCCAGCCATAGGCGTTCGGCCCCGTGACCAGAATGGTCGCCGACTTGATCCCGGCCTGGTCGCCGTCTTCCGACGCCTCCATCTCGACCTCATAGCCGTGGGCCTTGGCCCAGCGGGAATACATCCGCAGCAGCATCCCGGCCCAGTCGCAGCTCTCGGTGCCGCCGGCGCCGGAGTTCACTTCCAGATAGGCGTCATTGCCGTCGGCCTCGCCCGACAGCAAGGCCTCCAGTTCGGCGCGGGCGGCGCGGTCCTTGATGGCCTTGAGCTGGGCGCGTGCTTCTTCCAGCGTCGCCTCGTCGTCCTCCTCGTCGGCCATGTCGGCCAGCATGACGCCGTCCTCGAGCTCGGACTCCATCGCCTTGACGGTATTGATCTGGGCTTCGAGGCGGGCGCGGTCGCGACTGACGGCCTGGGCCTCGTCGGGGCGGTCCCACAGCGTCGGGTCCTCGACCCGCGCGTTCAGCTCATCGAGCTTTCTTAGAGCGACATCCCAGTCAAAGACGCCTCCTGAGCAGAGCGACGCTCTGCTCGATGTCGGCCTTCATGGCCTCGACATCCGGTCTCATCGCAAACTCCTGCGAGGTGGATTGGACGGGCGGAACGCCGCGTCGGATCGGTGGACATAGAGTGCGGCGGGCCAAAGGGGAAGCGGAACCCGCCCTCGGCGGCAACGCTTGAGGACAAGGCCTGCGAACCGGTCTATGCCGGTCGTCGCCAAACCACCGCCGGGACCGATCACTCAGACATGGCTCGCCGTCCTCCGCCCCGTGCCGACACTCTGGAAGCTGCCCTCGCCCAGGTCTTCGCGGCGCGCGACACCAAGGCCAGCTGGTTCGCCCTGACCGGGGGCGAGCCCCTGTTCAATGCGGGCGACGAGGCCGACAGCCTGTATCTGCTGCGGTCGGGGCGGCTGGGGGTGTTCCGAAACGAAGAGGGCCAGCCACCGCAGTTCCTGGGCGTCATCCGGCCCGGCGAACCGGTCGGCGAAATGGCGCTGATCGCCGGCACCGCCCATTCGTCCGACGTCGTGGCCCTGCGTGATTCCGAGATTCTGGCCCTGCCGCGCGACGTCTTCTTCGACGCCATCCGCACCCATCCCGAGGTCATGATCGAGCTGTCGCGGCTGATGCTGAGCCGGGCCCGCGAGCGCACCTCGGCCGGCGCGGAGCCCAGCGTGTTCGGCTTCGTCTCCGCCCGCCCCGGCCCGATCCGCGCCTTCGTCGAACGCGTCGCCGCCTGTATCGAGGCGCAAGGCTACACCTGTCAGGTCATCGACCAGACGGCCCTGAGTTCGGTGTCGGAGTGGTTCTCCCGCGTTGAGGACAGTCACGACTTCGTCCTCTATGTCGCCGAACAGGACGAGCCGTCCTGGGCCGCCCTGTGCGCCCGTCAGGTCGACCGGCTGTTCGTGGTCGGCAGCGCCCTGATGGCCCCACCGGCCAGGCTCGCTGCGCCGGCGTCTCCGGCCTGGCGCGGGGCCCAGTTCACCGACCTGATCCTGTTGCGCGATCCCCGCATGGCCATGCCGGCCAATACGGCCGCCTGGCTGGACGCCCTGAACCCGGGTCGCTGGTACCATGCGCGCGAGGGTCATGCCGAGGACGCGGCCCGGATCGCCCGGACCATCACCGGATCGTCGATCGGCCTGGTGCTGTCGGGCGGCGGGGCGCGGGCCTATGCCCATATCGGAGTGGTGCGCGCCCTGCATGAGGCCGGGGTGGTGCTCGACAGTTTCGGCGGGTCGTCGATGGGGGCGGTGGTCGCCGCCGGTCCCGCCCTGGGCTGGAGCGACGACGACCTGGAGGCGCGGATCAGGAAGGCCTTCGTGGTGTCCGATCCCCTTTCGGACATCTCGATTCCGCTGGTCGCCATGACCCGGGCGGGCAAGGTCGCGCGCCTGCTGGAAGAGGCCTACGGCGACATCGACATCGCCGACCTGCCGCTGCCGTTCTTTGCCGTATCGTCGAACCTGACGACGGGCCGGATCGAGGTTCATCGGCGAGGCCTTCTGCGCCGGGCCATGCGGGCCTCGATCTCGATCCCCGGGGTCATGCCGCCGGTGGTCATCAACGGCCAGGTCCTCGTCGACGGGGCGGTGCTCAAGAATTTCCCGACCGACGTGATGCGCCAGCTGAACGCAGGGCCCGTGATCGGATCCGACATGTCCCAGGCCCGGGGCGTCGATCCCGGTGCGCTGGAGAACCCGCCGTCCTGGTGGCGCTGGCTCCTGTCCGGCAAGTGGAAGGCTGGCCCGCCCATCGTCTCCATCCTGATGCGGTCGGCGACGATCACCTCCGACGCGGAGCTGGAACGGTCACGCCGGGACACCGACGTCCTGATCCTGCCCAGGCCGTCGGGGGCTGATATCCGCGACTGGAAGGTCTATGACCCCGTCGTCGCCGAGGGCCATGCGGCGGCCGTGGCGGTTCTCGAAGGACTGGAGGAGCCGATCGGTGCGATGCGGCGACGGCGGCCAAGGGCTGCGGCAGCGGCGGCGACGCCCGCGACGGGCGACACCTAGAGACGCCGACGCCGTTGATCTTCCACGCCCGGCCCGGCAAGGTCCGCCGCGTTCGTTTGTGGAGGTTGCCTTGCGTATTCCCGGTCTGATCCTTGCCCTGTCGCTGGCCCCGGTCACGGCCCAAGCCCAGACCGCCGCCGCCCCGGAACAAGCCGCCCTCCATGCCGTCGCCGCACAGGTCCAGCCCGAGCGGATGCGCGCCGACGTCACCGCCCTGGTCGGCTTCGGCACCCGCCACACGATGTCCGAAACGACCTCGGAGACGCGCGGTATCGGCGCCGCCCGCCGCTGGACCGAGCGTCAGTTCCGCGCCATCGGCGCCGACTGCGGCAACTGCCTCGAGATCGCCCTGCCGGCCGATACCGTCACCGGCCGCCGCGTCCCGACCCCGACCGAGGTTGTCGACGTCCTGGCCATCCAGAAGGGCACCGGCGACCCCAACCGCGTCATCATCATCTCGGGCCATATCGACAGCCGCGTCACCGACGTGATGAACGCCACCGCCGATGCGCCGGGTGCCAACGACGATGCCTCCGGTGTCGCCGCCGTGCTGGAGGCCGCCCGGGTCCTGTCGAAATCGAAGTTCGAGGCCACTCTGGTCTATGCTGTTCTGTCGGGCGAAGAGCAGGGGCTTCTGGGCGGCAAGATCCTGGCCGACTATGCCAAGACCCAGGGCTGGGTCGTCGAGGCCAATCTGAACAACGACATCGTCGGCAATTCGCAAGGCCAGTCGGGCGTCCGCGACACCACGCGCGTCCGCGTCTTCTCCGAGGGCACCAAGACCGTCGAGACGCCCGAACAGGCCGCCACCCGGCGCTACAACGGGGGCGAGGCCGACTCATCGTCTCGCAACCTGGCCCGGTTCGTCGACGGCATCGCCGACCGTTACCTGACCAATTTCGACGTCGAGATGATCTATCGCACCGATCGCTTCGGACGCGGCGGCGACCAGGTCGAGATGCTGCGCGCGGGTTTCCCCGCCGTCCGCATCACCGAGGGTGCCGAACACTATCACCACCAGCACCAGGATCTGCGGACCGAGAACGGCATCGTCTATGGCGACACGATCGAGTTCATGGACTTCGACTACCTGGGTCAGGTGGCCCGGCTGAACATCGTCAGCATGGCGGCGCTCGCCTCGGCGCCGTCCGTCCCGACCGGGGTGACCATCGCCGGCAACGTCTCGCCCGACACGACGGTCAGCTGGGCCGCCGTTCCCGGTGCGGCCGGCTACCGGGTCTGGTGGCGCTCGACCACCGCGCCGCAATGGACTTACAGCCGCTGGGCCGGGGAGGCCGCGTCGCTGGTGCTCAAGAACATTCCGATCGACGACTGGTTCTTCGGGGTCTCGGCGGTGTCGGCCGACGGCTATGAGAGCCCGATCGTCTTCCCGGGACCGGCGGGGGCCTTCGTGTCCGAGGCTCCTGCACCCGCCCCCGCGACCTGAGCCCCATGAGACAGCCCGTCCGCGTCGCCGTCCTGATCTCGGGGGCCGGCTCCAACATGGCCGCCCTCATCGATGCGGCCAAGGCCGATGGAGAGAGGGCAGGGGGCGCATCCCATGAGGTCGTGCTCGTCGTTTCCAACCGCCCCGATGCGGGTGGTCTGGCGATTGCGGCGTCCAAGGGCGTCACCACCCTCACCATCGATCACCGCCCGTTCGGCAAGGACCGCGAGGCCCACGAACGCGCCGTCCATGACGCCCTGATCCTGGCCGACGTCCAGGTCATCGCTCTGGCCGGTTACATGCGCATCCTGACGCCGTTTCTGGTGCGATCCTGGGCCGGTCGGATGCTGAACATCCATCCGTCCCTGCTGCCCCTCTATCCGGGCCTCGACACTCACGCCCGCGCCATCGCGGCCGGCGACGATGAAGCTGGCTGCACCGTCCACCTGGTCACCGACGGCGTCGACGAAGGCCCGATCCTGGGTCAGGCGCGCGTGCCGATCCTGGCGGGCGACACCGCAGAGACGCTGAGCGAGCGGGTGCGCGTGGCGGAACACGGGCTTTATCCGGCGATGCTGGGAGAGTTTTGCAAAGGTCGTTGACGCCTTGCCTTCTTCTCCCGCGCAGCGGGGGAAGTGGGCCGGCGCTTGCGAAGCAAACCAGGCTCGATGGGGGTAGTCCTCCTTCTACGCTCTGCGTCACACGACCCCCATCGTCGCTGGATCGCTTCGCGATCGACGCGACACTTCCCCCGCTGCGCGGGAGAAGATGCTGAAGGATTAGACTTTCGTAATCTTGCGGATTTCCCGGCGACAAACGCCGTTGTCAGGACCAGTCTCCGCGCCGATCTTTCAACAGGCGCTCCATGACCCGCAATTCCCTGCTTCTCGCCGCCACGGCTGCTCTCGCCCTGGTCGCCGCCGTCCCCGCCCTGGCTGAAATGCCCGGCACCCAGTCGCCCACCGCGCGTCCGGCCCATGCTGTCATCGGCGCCTGGGGCTTCGATCCCTCGACCATGGACCGTTCGGTTTCGCCGGGCGCGGACTTCGGCCGCTACGCCTCGGGCGGCTGGATGGACGCGACCACCATCCCCGCCGACCGCCCGTCCTGGAGCGTCGCCCACGTCCTGTATGACGAGAGCCAGCAGCAACTGAAGTCGATCATCGAGGACAGCGCCGCCAACCCGTCTTCGTCCCCCGAAGCCCAGCGCGTCGGCGACTTCTACGCCAGCTACATGAACGAAGCCCGGGTCGAGACCCTGGGCGTTCAGCCGCTCCAGCCCCAGCTCGCCGCCATCCGGGGCCTGACGAGCCGCGCCGACGTCGCCCGCTACATGGGCACCACCTTTGGCCGGCCTGGTGCCAGCCTGTTCGCCCTGGCCGTGTTCGAGGACCTGAAGGATCCCGACACCTCCAGCGCCTATATCGGCCAGGCGGGCCTGGGTCTGCCCGACCGCGACTATTATCTCGAGGCCGCCTTCGCCGAGAAGAAGGCCGCCTATCAGGCCTATGTGGCCCAGATGCTGACCATGATCGGCTGGCCTGAACCGACCAAGGCCGCCGCCGACATCGTCGCCTTCGAGACCGCCGTCGCCGAGAAATCCTGGACCAATGTCCAGACGCGTCAGCTCGACAAGATCTACAATCCCATGACTTTGGGTGAGCTCGCGGCCGCTGCCCCCGATTTCGACTGGGCCGCCTGGGCCGGGGCCGCCGGCCTGCCGACTGCCGCGCACACCGTCGTCACCGAGAACACCGCCGTGCCCGAACTGGCGCGCATCTTCGCCGCCACCAGTCTCGACACCCTGCGCGCCTATCAGGCCTTCCACCTGGTCGATCAGGCCGCCCCGACCCTGTCCAAGGCCTTCGTCGATGCCCGTTTCGCCTTCCGCGGCACGGTGCTGAACGGCACGACGGCCCAGCGTCCGCGCTGGAACCGGGCGGTCGCCGCCGTCGACGGTTCGCTGGGCGAGGCCTTGGGTAAGGAATACGTCCGCCGCCACTTCCCCGCCTCGTCCAAGACCGCGATGGAAGCCCTGGTCGGCAATCTGCGCGCCGCCATGACCGAACGGATCAAGCGCCTGGAATGGATGAGCGACGATACCAAGACCCAGGCGCTCTACAAGATGTCCAGGTTCGGGGTTAAGGTCGGCTATCCCGACGAATGGCGCAGCTATGACGGCCTGACGATCCGCGCCGACGACCTGTACGGCAACGTCGAACGCGCCGGTGCCTTTGAATGGGCCTTCCAGCTGTCGAAACTGGGCAAGCCGGTGAACCCGCTGGAGTGGGGCATGACGCCCCAGACGATCAACGCCTACTACAACCCGCCCCGCAACGAGATCGTCTTCCCGGCCGCCATCCTCCAGGCCCCGTTCTTCCACCCGGCCGCCGATCCGGCGGTCAACTATGGCGGCATCGGTGCCGTGATTGGCCACGAGATCACCCACGGTTTCGACGATCAGGGGCGCAAGGTCGACGGCGACGGAACCCTGCGTGACTGGTGGACGCCCGCCGACGGCGCGGCGTTCGACGCCCGGGCGAAGGTGCTGGGGGCCCAGTATGACGCGACCTTCCCGCTGCCGGGCGTTCCCGTGAACGGCGACCTGACCATGGGCGAGAACATCGCCGACCTGGGCGGGCTGCTGATGGCGCTGGACGCCTATCACCTGTCGCTGAACGGCCGGCCCGCACCCGTGATCGACGGCTTCACCGGCGACCAGCGCGTCTTTCTCGGCTGGGCCCAGGTCTGGCGCGAGAAGGCCCGCGACGCCGCTCTGCAACAGCAACTGGCCAGCGACCCACACTCCCCCGCCAGCGTCCGCGCCACCGTGCCGGTCCGCAACATCGAGGCCTGGTACGCAGCCTTCGGCGTCAAGCCCGGCGACGAACAGTATGTCGCGCCCGCCGCCCGCGCGGTGATCTGGTAGGGCCAGCCCCAGGTCCCTGGGCTAGAGCAGGCCGACCGGCCGAGAACCCAAGAAGAAAGGCCCCGGGATCGCTCCCGGGGCCTTTTGTCTTTCTCGACGTGACCGCTGCTAGTTCGGGCGACGCGGAGTGGTTGCTGCGCCAACAGCCGCGCCGGCCACGCCGCCGACGACGGTCGACTTCGTGTCGCCACCGATCACCTGACCGGCGACGGCACCGCCGATCGCGCCGGTCGCGGCGCGCTGTTCCATGGTCGTGCCGCAGGCGGCCAGCAGGGCCACGGCGCCGACGAGCGGGGCCATCTTGAGGATCGTCTTCATGGTCGAATCTCCAGTTTCGCTCGGGGAGGAAAGCGTACAGACCCAACGAAACGGCCCGCCCCCGGTTCCGGGGACGGGCCGTGAATGTCGGCTATCGCACCGTCGCGGCGCGATCCGGAACGTGATCAGCCGACGATGTCGGCGTCCGTGAAGAACTGGGCGATCTCGATCGCGGCGTTCTCGTCGCTATCCGAACCATGGACCGAGTTCTCGCCGATCGACAGGGCGAACAGCTTGCGGATCGTGCCGTCGGCGGCGTCCTTGGGGTTCGTCGCGCCCATGACTTCGCGATACTTGGCGACCGCGCCTTCGGCTTCCAGCACCTGGACCACGACCGGCTCGGCGATCATCTGGCTGACCAACTCACCGTAGAAGGGGCGTTCGGCGTGGACTTCGTAGAATTTCTTGGCCTGGGCCTCGGTCAGCTTGATGCGGCGCTGGCCGACGATGCGCAGTCCGGCATGTTCGATCACGGCGTTGATCGCGCCGGTCAGGTTGCGACGGGTCGCATCGGGCTTGATGATCGAGAAGGTGCGTTCGGTCATGGGAAGACTTCTTGTTCTGGAATGGGAAGGTGCGGGCTTATAGACGCGGGCCCCGCGCTTTCCAACCCGCAGAGATCAGCACGCGATCGCGCGGACGTGGCCGAGCGCTGCGTAAGCCAGAATGTCGCGATCTCTGGTGATCAGGGTCGCCCCTATCGCTCGCGCCGTCGCCGTGAGCAGGCGATCTGCCGGATCGGCGTTCAAGCCATCCGGCAAGTAGGCGGCAGCAATGCCGATCTCGACCGTCAGGGGGGTTAGCCTGGCATCGAGCCCCGTCATTACGTCGCGAAACCAGATGGTCGCATCCGGCAGGAAGTCGATGCTTCGTCGCCGGTTGGACGGCCTGCTGATGTTGCCCACTTCCCACGCGGATACCGGTGAGACGAAAAGGCGTCGCTGATTGGCACTGCTGGCCAGGGCCTGCATCGCCTCATCTCGAAATGGCATGTCGTTCGCCAGATAGATCAGCGCATTGGTATCGAGCAGGACCGATACGTCGATATCAGTCAATGATCCCCTGCTCCGCATCGAGTGGCCCGATGTCCATCGGAGCGGTGAAGTCGAAGCCAGACGGCGCGATCATCCTGCCCTTCATCGACGCATGAAGCTTGCGAAGATCGAAGGCGGGCGAATATTCGGGCTGCCGGACGACGGCGGCGTCCTTGCCTCTTTTGGTGATCGTCACCTTGCGCAGAGCGCCGGATTGGACGCGATCGATCAGGTCAAGGCACTTGGCCTTGAACTCCGTGGCCGTTATGACGACCTCGCCCGTGATCTGGTCATGTGTCATGACCGGTCATATTGAACTGACCACTTCAGACGTCAAGTACCCCTCCCATGCTCCAGATCACCGACCTGACGTTCAACGCCTGGGGCCGCAAATTCCTTGTGGACGCCTCCGTCAGCCTGCCGCCGGGCTCCAAGGTCGGGCTGGTGGGCCGCAACGGCATCGGCAAGTCCACCCTGTTCAAACTGATCCTGGGCGAGCTTCAGGCCGGCGGCGACGAGATCAGCCTGCCCAAGACCGCCCGCATCGGCTCGGTCGATCAGGAACACCCGGCGACCCCCGTCAGCGTGCTGGACACCATCCTCGAGGCCGACGTCGAGCGTCACACCCTGCTGGGCCGTCTCGAAACCGCCGAGCCCGAGGAGATGGGCGAGATCTGGTCGCGCCTGATCGAGATCGACGCCGACGCCGCGCCCGCGCGCGCCTCCGAAATCCTCGTCGGCCTCGGCTTCGATCAGGAGAACCAGCAGCGGCCGATGTCGGAGTTCTCGGGCGGCTGGCGGATGCGCGTCGCCCTGGCCGCCGCCCTGTTCGCCGAGCCGGACATGCTGCTGCTCGACGAACCGACCAACTATCTCGATCTGGAAGGGGCCCTGTGGCTGGAAGCGCGGCTGAAGAAATACCCGCACACCGCCCTGATCATCTCCCACGACCGCGAGATGCTGAACGAGGTCTGCACCCACATCCTGCACCTCGCGAACCACAATCTGACCCTCTACACGGGCAACTACGACCAGTTTGAACAGGCCCGCGCCGAGAAGGCACGCCTGCAGCTGTCGGCCAAGGCCAAGCAGGACGCCGAACGCGCCCACCTCCAGGCCTTTGTCGACCGCTTCAAGGCCAAGGCCTCAAAGGCCGCCCAGGCCCAGTCGCGCATGAAGCGTCTGGCCAAGATGCAGCCGGTCTCGACGACGATCGAGGAACGCGTCGCCCCCTTCACCCTGCCGTCCCCGCCGCGCCCGCTGGCGCCGCCGCTGATCCGGCTGGAGCGGGCCAACGTCGGCTATGACACCGGCAAGCCGATCCTGCGCAATCTGAACCTTCGCATGGACCTGGACGACCGCATCGGCCTGCTGGGCGTCAACGGCGCCGGCAAGTCGACCTTCGCCAAGATGATCGCCGGGGCCCTCAAGGTCTCCGAAGGCGAACTGCATCGCGACAAGAAGATGCGCGTCGGCTGGTTCCACCAGCACCAGATCGAGGCCATGGACCCCACCGACACCCCGCTGGAGATCATCCGCCGCGCCATGCCCGACGGGTCCGAAGCCGCCCGGCGTTCCAAACTGGCCCAGTTCGGTCTCGGCTACGAGAAGCAGGAAACCACGGTCGACAGCCTGTCCGGCGGCGAGCGCGCGCGCCTGTTGCTGAACATGGTGGCCATGGACGCGCCCCACGTCCTGATCCTCGACGAACCGACCAACCACCTGGACATCGACAGCCGCCGGGCCCTGCTGGATGCGCTGAACGACTATTCCGGCGCCGTCATCCTGATCACCCACGACCGGTCGTTGATGGAGATGGTCGCCGACCGGCTGTGGCTCGCCGCGGACGGCACGGTCAAACCCTATGACGGCGACATGGACGACTACGCCAAATTCGTCCTCGACCGCGCCAAGGCCGCCTCGGCCAAGCCCAGCCAGATCAAGAAGGAAGAGACCGCCGCCGCGCCCTCTCAAGGGGGTGGGGGGCAGAACAACAAGGGCAAGAAGTACGACAAGAAGTCGGGCCCGTCACCATCCACCCTGCGTCACGGCGTAAAGAAAGCCGAGGAGCGGATGGCCCAGCTGACCGCAGAGATCGCCCGCATCGACGACGACATGGCCAACGCCGCCTTCTCGAACCCCAAGGCCCTCGAAGGCCTGACCCGCGCCCGCGCCAAGACCCAGTCCGACCTCGACGCCGCCGAACAGGCCTGGATCGCCGCCGAGGAAGCCTTGGCCGAGGTCAGCTGACTTCTCCTCCCCGTGCGCAGCATGGGGAGGTGGCGCGGCGCCTCTTGCGCCGTGATGGAGGGGGCGACACGCTCTCAACGATCAGCCTGCGGAGCCCCTCATGAAACCCATCGCCTTCTCGAAAGAAGAACTGCGCGACATGGTCCGTCGCCTCCAGGCCTATTTCGCCGACGAGCTCGAGACCGATCTCGGCGTCCTGCCGGCCGAGATGCTGATCGCCTTCATCGCCCGCGACCTGGGACCCGCCTTCTACAACCGCGGCCTCTACGACGCCCAGACCCTGATCGCCGCCAAGGCCGAGGAGACGGTCGAGGCCATCTATGGCCTGGAGCAGAAGCCGGGCGGGCGCTGACGCCTACGCCTGGACGCGTTCGCCGTCTTCCTTGGTGAAACCCCGTACCGGATTGTCGAGCAGGTCGAACACCTGTTCCGACGGACGACACAGCCTGACCCCCTTGGCCGTCGCCACGATGGGCCGGTTGACGATTACGGGGTGGGCCACCATCGCCTCCAGAATCGCGTCGTCGCTGACCCCTTCGTCGCGCAGGCCCAGGTCCGCCGTCGGTGTTCCCTTGTCGCGGATGCAGGCGCGCAGCGGCTCTCTCGCGCGGTCCGCCAGCGAGCGTAGGAGCTCCGGCGTCCAGCCGACCTTCAGATACTCCACAACGACCGGCTCATCCCCGGACGCCCGGATCATGGCCAGGGTGTTGCGCGACGTCCCGCAGTCGGGGTTGTGATAGATCGTCACCGTCATCGTATCGCTCCGTTATGGACCCGCCGCACCGCCGCGCCGGCCTCGTACCAACCCTTTGACCGGTTCACGATGGCGACCACGGTCAGCATCACCGGCACCTCGACCAGCACCCCGACCACGGTTGCCAGGGCGGCCCCCGATCCGATGCCGAACAGGCTGATCGCCGCCGCCACCGACAGTTCGAAGAAATTGCTCGCGCCGATCAGGGCCGAGGGCCCCGCCACGCAATGCTGCTCGCCCGTCGCCCGGTTGAGCAGATAGGCCAGCCCGGCGTTGAAATAGACCTGGATCAGGATCGGCACGGCCAGCAGGGCGATGACCAGGGGCTGGGCCAGCAGCTTTTCGCCCTGGAACCCGAACAGCAGAATCAGCGTCGCCAGGAGGGCCACCAGCGACAGCGGCTGAAGCCCCTTCAACGCCCGCTCCAGCCCGCCTTCGGTCTGCAACAGGATGGCCCTCAGGCCCTGGGCGATCACCACGGGCACGACGATATAGAGCAGCACCGACAGGCCCAGCGTCGACCACGGCACGACGATGGCCGACAACCCCAGCAACAGCCCGACGATCGGCGCGAAGGCCACGATCATGATGGCATCGTTGAGCGCCACCTGGGACAGGGTGAAGTTGGCACTGCCTCGCGTCAGATTGCTCCAGACGAACACCATGGCGGTACAGGGCGCGGCGGCCAGCAGGATCAGGCCAGCGACATAGCTCTCGATCTCGTCGGCGGGCAGGAGAGGGCGGAACAGGACCGCCAGGAACAGCCAGGCCAGCAGCGCCATCGAGAACGGCTTCACCGCCCAGTTGATGAACAGGGTGACGCCGATGCCGCGCCAGTGCTGACCGACCTCGCGCAAAGCGGTGAAATCGACCCGCAAAAGCATGGGAATGATCATCAGCCAGACGAGGATTGCGACCGGCAGGTTGACCGACGCGACCTCCATCCGACCCAGGGCCGCGAAGGCATCGGGCGCCAGGGCCCCCAGGCCGACTCCCACCACGATGCAAAGCATGACCCAGACGGTCAGATACCGTTCGAAGACCGACATCAGTTCCGCGCCCCCGCGCCTTGCGGCGGACAGCAGCTCACCCTGTCCAGCACCACGCCCAGCGGCGAACAGACGTCGGGCGAGCCTTCGCAGCAGTCCTCGACCAGAAAGGCGATCAGGTCGGTCATCCGACCGAAGTCGGCGGCATAGATGATCGACCGACCCTCGCGGCTGGACGTCGTCAGGCCCGCCCGCGTCAGCACGGCCAGATTGTTGGACAGGGTGCTGCCCATCATCCCGACCGCCTCGCCCAGCCGGCCCGCCGCCAGCCCTTCAGGTCCGGCCCGCACCAGCGCCCGAAAGATCGCCAGCCGTCCCTCGTGCGCGAGCGCCGCCAGGGCCTCGATGCCATGCTTCATTTCCATGCTTCACGAATAGACGAAATATGGAGTGCGCGAAAGTTGCGGTCGAACTGAGCACCGATCGTGGTCGAAGTTGCGAACTTCGACACACCAATCTCTTGCAGCACAAGGGATTGGTGCGTTCTCGCGCCCTTCGACCTGGCGCCCTTCCGGTCTGTGGTAGACTGTGGCCAGAACGGTCTTTGACATCACGGACGGTCGGTCCGGCTCGTCGAGGGTCCGGACTCTTCGGACTCTTCGGACTCTAAAATTGAGTCCGGACTCAACGGACTCTTCGGACTCCAAAAATGAGTCCGGACTCCCGCGACTACCGCCCCGGGGCCAGCACGTTCTGCACGCGCCGCCCCAGCGGATCGCGCGATGTCCAGGTCTGGCCCAGGTCCGCCTCGATCAGAGGCGAACAGAAGCGGGAGATCATCATGAAGGACGGGCGGATGCCGTTCAGGCAGATGCGGTCGCCCTCGACCTGCCAGGTCGCCCGGATGCGCCGCCCGTCAGAGAACTCGGCCGCATAGGTGCCGTCGCGGTTGAACCAGTGCTTGACCCAGCCGCCGTCAGGATAGCGCGAGATCACGGTGTTGTTGAAGGCGTCGTTCATCCCGGCCCAGGCCGGAGCGCTCACCAGACAGCCGAGAACCGTCAGTACCCAGATAAAACGCTTCACAATCAACCCCTTCGCTCCTGACGGTGCGAAGTCTTAACGAATATTAACGAAATGCCAAGTCGGGCCTGAACGGCCCCAATACTTGACTCTGGCGTAGGGGCATCTATATGCGGGCCACGTTTCGGGACAGGTCTGGCGAATTCGCGCCGCCCGCTCGCCCATCGAGGGGCGGTTCCGCAATCATCGCAACACGCACTCCCGATGGGTGCGCCCCACCGTCCTCAAGGATACATGACCGAATTTTCCGCACTGGGCCTCTCGCCCACGACCCTGCAAGCCGTCATCGATACCGGCTATACCACCGCCACCCCGATCCAGGCCCAGGCCATTCCCGTGGCCCTCGCCGGCCGCGACGTCCTCGGCATCGCCCAGACCGGCACAGGCAAGACCGCCGCCTTCACCCTTCCCCTGATCGAGCGCCTGTCCAAGGGCCGCGCCCGGGCCCGCATGCCCCGCGCCCTGGTGCTGGCCCCCACCCGCGAACTGGCCGACCAGGTCGCCATGTCGTTCGAGAAATACGCCAAGGGCACCAAACTGAGCTGGGTGCTGCTGATCGGCGGCGTCTCGATGGGCGACCAGGTCGCGGCCCTGAACAAGGGCGTGGACGTGCTGATCGCCACGCCGGGCCGCCTGCTGGACCTTTTCGAACGCGGAAAGATGCTGCTGACCGGCGTCGAACTGATGGTCGTCGACGAGGCCGACCGGATGCTCGACATGGGCTTCATCCCCGACATCGAACGCATCTTCAAACTGACCCCGCCCAAGCGCCAGACCCTGTTCTTCTCGGCGACCATGCCGCCCGAGATCACCCGTCTGACCCAGGCCTTCCTCAAGGATCCGACCCGGATCGAGGCCTCGCGACCGGCCCAGACGGCCGACACCATCACCCAGTATCTGGTCCGCGTCCCCAACTCGGACCCCAAGACCAAGCGCGCCGCCTTGCGGGCGCTGATCGGCCGCGACGATGTTCGCAACGGCATCGTCTTCTGCAATCGCAAGTCCGAGGTCGACGTCGTCGCCAAGTCGCTGAAACAGCACGGGTTCGACGCCGCCCCGATCCATGGCGACCTGGACCAGTCGCTGCGCACCAAGACCCTGGCGGCCTTCCGCTCGGGTGAGCTGAAGCTGCTGGTAGCCTCCGACGTCGCCGCGCGCGGGCTGGATATCCCCGACGTCAGCCACGTCTTCAACTACGACGTCTCGCACCACGCCGACGACTACGTCCACCGCATCGGCCGCACCGGCCGCGCGGGCAAGCTGGGTCAGACCTTCATGATCGTGACCCCCGGCGACGACAAGTCGCTGGATAAGGTGCTCAAGCTCATCAAGATGGACCCGATCGAGCTCAAGCTGGACCTCGATCTGGTCGATGGCGTCACCCGTCGCGCGCGTCCCGAGGCCGCGACCGAGGCCCGCGCCGAACGCCCCGCCCGCGGCCGCTCGCGCCGCACCGAGACGGCTCCGGCTGCCGAGGCTAGCGACATCGTCGAGACCGCTGCCGTCGTCGAAGCGCCCGTCGCCGCTACCGCCGCCGCCGGGCCTGCGCCCCAGGCCGAACCCGCCGAGCGCCGCACCCGGAGCCGCAGCCGCAAGCCCCGCGCCACCGAACCGGCCCAGGCCGTCGAAGCCGTCGCGGTGCCTGCCGCCGTCGAGGCCGCCCCCGAGCCTGTCGCCGCCAAACCCGCCCGCGACTCCCAGGAACCCCAGCTGCGTCAGTCCGACCGTCGTCCCGGCGGCAAGCCGGAACGTGAGCTGGAACCGGCGCGTGAGGGCAGGGGCTTCGGTGCCGACGTCCCTGCCTTCCTGCGCCGGCCGGTCCTGATCAAGGGCTGAGGCCTGTGTACGCGACCGTGCATTTCGGCCTCGTTTAACCCGGTGTTACGGATCGCCGGATAGTCTGCCCGACGAGCGTGAGAAGCACGCCGGGGACGTTCTATGACGACGCAGGTCGAAGCCGCACTCAGGGGGCCCGAAGCCTTCAATCTCGCTCGCAACGCGCTGGCCGAGATGGAGAGCGCTGGCGTCTGGCCGACCCCTCTGAATTTCGAACTCTGGATCCATTATCTCGGTGATCCGGAAGGGCCGCTGGGCCGCGAGATGACCCGGCTGCTGGGGGCCGCCGACAGCTTCACCGAAGGCACGGCCGAGATGCTGGCCGCCGAATACCTGCCGCGCGGCCGCCTGTCCGAAGAGATCCGCGACGCCGGCGCCGTGCTGAACCGCGAACTGTCCAGCGTCTCCGCCGCCCTGGCCAAGGCCCGCCAGTCCCAGGCCGACTATGGCGAGACCCTGACCGAGGCCTCGGCCAGCATCGAGGCGGCGGGCGACCCGGCCGACCTTAAGCGGCTGGTCACCGGCCTGACCGACGCCACCACCCGCGTCCAGCGCGAGAACCGGACGCTGGAGACCCGTCTGGAGACGTCGACCAAGGAGGTCGCTCGCCTGCGCGAACACCTGGAACAGGTCCGCCGCGACGCCATGACCGACGCCCTGACCAATCTGGGCAACCGCAAATCCTTCGACGAGGCCCTGCTGGCCGCCTGTGTCGAGTCCGACAAGACCAAGAAGCCCTTCACCCTGGCCGTCCTCGATATCGACCACTTCAAGCGGTTCAACGACACCTGGGGTCACCAGACCGGCGACCAGGTGCTGCGCTATGTGGCCAGCGTCATCGGCCGGGTCTCCAAGGCTCCCCGCATCGCCGCCCGCTACGGGGGCGAGGAGTTTGCGGTGATCTGTCCGGGCGAAAGCTCGGCGACCGTCGAGTCCGCCCTGAACGCCATCCGCGAGGAGATCGGCTCGCGCGCCCTGCGCCGCCGCTCCACCAACGACGAACTGGGTGCCGTGACCATCTCTGCAGGCCTGGCCACCCGCCACCCCGGCGAGAGCGGATCATCGCTCCTCGACCGCGCCGACGAGGCCCTCTACGCCTCCAAGCGCGGCGGCCGGAACATGGTCACCAACGGCGAACACCTCGAAAAGGCCGCCTGACGAGCCCCTCCACCCCCGCCCTTCGGGTCGCCGGGATGAGCGGAAGTTGGTGATTCAACTGATACGATGGACGCGTTAGAAGACCCGATGCGCACCTTCGCCTTCAACGTCGCCTACTGGATCCTGTCGATCGGCTATGCCTCGGCCGCCGCCTTCGCGGCCCTGGCCCCAGGGCGGGGAGCGACCGCATGGATCATCCGCCGCTATGTGAAGCGGATGGTGCAGGCCATGCGCATCTTCGCCGGCATCCGCATCGAGTACCGGGGCGAGGACCGGCTGCCGACGGGGGCCTTCATCATTGCCTCCAAACACCAGAGCTGGGGCGACGGCTTCGCTACCTATGACCGGTTCCAGGACCTGGCCTTCGTCACCGGCGACCATCTGGAGAAGTTCCCCCTGCTGGGCACGGTCCTCAGGAAGCTGGGGGCCATCGTCGTCAACAGCTGCGGCGGGCGCGAGGCGCGGGATTCGCTCAAGCACCGGGGCCTCGACGCCCATCGCGAGGGCCGCAAGATCCTGATCTATCCCGAGGGTCATCTGGCGAAGGTTGGCGAGAAGTACCGCTACCGTTCGGGCGTCTGGCACATGTACCGCGACTTCGACATGACGGTGGTCCCGCTGGCCACCAACCTCGGCCTGTTCTGGCCCGAGGAGAAGTACGAGAAGCACCCCGGCACGGCGACGCTGGAGTTCCTCGATCCCATCCCCACCGGCCTGCCCAAGGACGAGTTCCTGGCGCGTCTCGAGGGCGTCATCGAGACCCGCACGGCCGAACTGATCGCCGAGGCGACCGGCAACCCGGTCACGCCCGCCATCCGCGTCCTGGCCCCCGATGAGGCGGCGCGGGCGGCGAAACAGGCCGACGCCACGCCGGCCTGACGGCCCTAAGCCCGCAGGACCCGCACCCCGTCCTCGGCCCCGACCTCGGGCTCGAAGTCGCGCTCGATGTCGGCGATCTTGCTCTTCAGCCCGCCGACCCGACGCAAGGCCAGGGACGCGGCCCAGCGCGCGGCCAGTTCGGGCGGGGCCATCCGGTCGGTCAGGCGCGGACGTCCGCCCCTGCTGCGGATCACGGCGTTGGTATAGAGGGCACCGTTCCTCATCCGCGACGACCAGGTCTGGTATTCCATCGACAGCGAGACGCAGAACCTGTCGAGATTATCCACCCGGTGCGGTGCATACAGCGGCCAGGTCAGGGCCTCGCCGGGCTCCAGATCCATGACCTGGGCGTCCGGCTCGAACGCCAGCGTATAGGGCAGTTCCTCGGTCGTCTGGCGCGCCACGACCTGTTCCATATTGTGTTCGGGCAGGTGCCGCTCGTCCCCAGGATAGACGTAGATCCGCTTGCGACCCCGCAGGTGGAACAGGACCACGCCCGCCGCGTCGAAATGATAGGGCACCCTGGCCACCGGCGACGAGACGATCAGCTGACCGGCATTGGTCACGGCCCGCATCCCCGGGTAGGTGGCCTGGATCTTCTCGAACTCGACCATCGAGGCCGCCCACAGCTCGGGACACCCCACCTCGGCCTTCCTCAGATTGACCCACAACCGCCCCGCCTGGATGGCTTCCAGCAGCTTGTCGCCCGGCAGGCCGCCGCGCGTGCCGGTGCGCATCGAAACCTGACCCTCGTCGTCATAGTCGTACAGGTTGATGTCGATATGCTCGGCCGGATAGCGATGCAGGATTTCCGCCAGGGCCTCGTCGGTGGCGAAGCCCTGCTCGACCAGGCTGTGCGGATGTTTCTTCGCCTCGGTGATCGGGCCGGGATAGCGGGTGCGTTTCATGGTCGTGTCTCTCAGCCCGTGACCCGGGGTTCGGCCAGACGTTCGGCGGTGCGTTCGGCCCCCTTGTTCAGGGCCACCTGGGCCGCGCCCAGGGCTCCGCGGAAGCGGCTGACCGGCGTGGTCTCGCAGGCCTCGATCGCGGCCCAGCGGCGACGCATCGAGGTGCGCAGCCTGTCGCCCCGCGACTTGCCCGCCGTGTTCAGGATGCCGACGGCGGCGTTGCTCAGGCCTGTCGCCAGGCCCGGCCGCATGACCAGGGCCTCGCGCACCGTCTGGCTGCGGTCGCAGAAATATTTCTTGTAGCCCTCGCCCCCGAAGCCGAAGTCGAACACCCGGTACCCGGCGTCCGAGGCCAGCCGCATGGTGTCCATGCTCAGCAGGATGCCCGGCGAACAGCGCGCCAGGCTGGGCTCATAGACCGGGAACCAGAAGTGATAGCGGTCGCCCGCGTGCAGCGAATACTCGACCGCCACCAGCTTTCCGCCCGCCCACATCGCCGCCATCGAGGCCCCGAAGTCGTCCTCGCCGTGCGTCTGGAGCAGGCCGTGCAGCAGGTCGGCGGTCCAGCCGCAGTCGAAGATGTCGTGGCGTCCCGTACGTCGGTACTGGTCACGCTTCAGGCTGATCAGCTGGTCCAGCAGGGCCGGATCGCGCAGGTTCCGCTCGACTCGCGCCTCGCCCAGTTCGCTCGCCAGACTGCGCCGCGCCCGTTCCTTGTCCTTGTAGTATTTGGCCCAGGTCTGGCGGCGTTCGGCGTACCAGTCGCCGTAGCCTGCCTCCGGCATGGAGACCATCAGGGTCTCGCGATCCTCGCCCTGAACCGCCGGGCCGACCCAGGCCCCGACCCGCAGGCGCGGCGCGTCCAGCAGGACCGCCACCTGCTCCAGCGACGGTGTCTGACAGGCATGGGCGATGACGCCGTGATAGTCGTTCATCGGCGCGGCCAGCGGCTGGATCGTGCCGCCCCGCCGCTGGTGCGGGAAAAAGCCGACGACGCTGCCGGCCCTCTGGAACACCGCCACCGCCGCCTGGGGGCTGATGGCACCGGCGACTTGGGTGAACTCGGGACGGAAATAGGGGCTGGCCAGATCGGGATTGCCCTCCACCATGGCGCGCCACAGATCGATGTCGGCGGACGTCAGTTCGTCCGCCTTGATGATCTCGACCTTGAGCGAACCCGACATGCACGTCTCCCGTGTCGATCGCCGCACGTGACGATCGCAGCCGCCACCCTGCGCCACGCCCCGTTTCAGCGCGGTTTAGCGGCATGGTGAACGGGGTCTTACGGACCGTCGGCGTTGACGCCTCCGACGCCGACGTCACTATCGCCATCGCACTGGAGAGCCCCCTCATGATCCGATCCCTGCTTGTCGCCGCCGTGTCCCTGGCCGTCGTGTCGACCGCCCAGGCGCAGACCGATACGGCGCAATCCAATGCTGCAGGGGAGGCGAGGGTGCGGGCGATCCTGCGAACCACCCCCCTGATCGACGGCCACAACGATCTGCCCTGGTCCCTGCGACAGGAGCACGGCAACGACCCCTATGCGGTCGATCTGGCCACGGACCTGACGGCGACGGGACTGCACACCGACATCCCGCGCCTGCGTACCGGCGGCGTCGGGGCCCAGCTCTGGTCCGTCTATGTGCCCGCGGCCCTTCCCCCTACGGAGGCCGCGCGTGAGACCTTCGAGCAGATCGACACCGTGCGCCGCATCGTCGCGGCCCATCCCGACGCCTTCGAGCTGGCCACCACCGCCGACGACATCGTCCGCATCCACCGCGCCGGAAAGATCGCCAGCCTGATGGGGATGGAGGGCGGCTATTCGATCGACGATTCGCTCGGCCTGCTGCGCCAATTCCATGAGGCCGGGGCCCGCTACATGACCCTGACCCACTCGAAGACCACGACGTGGGCCGACAGCGCCACCGACGCGCCGAAATGGGGCGGACTCAATCCCTTCGGCGAGGCGGTGGTCAGGGAGATGAACCGGCTGGGGATGATGGTCGACCTGTCGCACGTGTCGGAGGAGACCATGCTGGACGCCCTGCGGGTGTCCGACGCCCCGGTGATCTTCTCCCACTCTTCGGCGCGGGCTGTGACGGGTCATCCTCGCAATGTGCCCGACATTGTGCTGCGGTTGATGCCCGAGGACGGCGGCATCGTCATGGTCACCTTCGTGCCCGGCTTCATCAACGAGACCGTCCGCGCCTGGAGCGCCGACCGCGCCGCCGAGGATGCGCGGCTGAAGGCCATGAACCCCGGTGCCCCCGATGCCGTCACCGCCGGGCTGGCGGGCTGGACGCAGGCGCATCCGATTCCGCGCGCCGCCGTGTCCGACCTTCTGGCCCACATCCAGCATGTGCGGGACGTCGCCGGCATCGACCACGTCGGCCTGGGCGGAGACTTCGACGGCATCGACGCCCTGCCCGAGGGAATCACCGGCGTCGACGCCTACCCTGCCATCCTCGCCGCCCTGATGCAGGCCGGCTGGACCGAGGCGGATATCCGCAAGATCGCAGGCGAGAACATGCTGCGCGTGATGCGGGCGGTGGAGGCGGTCGCGGCGTCGAAGGCCGGCGAGCGGCCGGGGATGGCGGTGAACACGCCTCTCTGACCCCTCTCCCTCCGGGAGAGAGGTGATCAGCCCACCTGCCTCAACCCCTCCCACAGGCCGATCCCGGCACTGACCGACAGATTCAGAGACCGCGTCTCGGGGCGAATCGGGATGAAGACGCGGGCGTCGGCGGCGGCGTGGACCGTGTCGGGCACGCCGGCCGTCTCGCGTCCGAACAGCAGGGTATCGTCGGGCCGAAACGTGAACCCGTCGAGGCTCTCGGCCCCCTTGGTCGTGAACAGCACCAGCCGGCCCGGACCCCGATCGCGCTGGAACGCGTCCCAGTCCGGATGCCGCGTCATATGGCCCAGGGGGCCGTAGTCGAGGGCCGCGCGCTTCAGGCTGCGGTCGCCGAAATCGAAGCCCACGGGCTCGATGACGTGCAGTTCCACGCCGAAACAGGCGGTCAGCCGGATACAGGCGCCGACATTCTGCGGGATGTCCGGTTGAAAAAGGGCGAGACGCATTCTAAGGCCCTCATACGCGCGGCCCGGGGGCTTGTCGCGACCCGAAATGCGACTGTTTCGCAAGAAACGACAGCGCCTTGCGGCGATGAGCCGCAAAGCCGGGCCGCCCAAGTCGGATCAGGTTCCGCTATCAGGATCGCAACCGGACGACGGCCCCGCTCCCAGGGGTCGAGGCCGGGACTTTAGAGGTGAGACGTGGCCGAACCGGTCGTAACTACAGACGGCGCGCATGGGCCGGATGGCGATGACGCCACCCGCCGCGACTTCATCCACATCGCTGCCGGGGCCATGGCCGCCGGCGCGGGTGTCATGGCGGTCTGGCCGCTGGTGAATCAGATGAACCCCGCCGCCGACACCCTGGCGCTGTCGACGATCGAGTTCGACACCTCCAAGGTCGCCGAGGGCCAGCAGGTCGTCATCACCTGGCAGGGCAAGCCGGTGTTCGTGCGCAACCGCACCGCCGCCGAGATCGCCAGGGTCAAGGCCGACGACAACGCCGGCGACCTGAAGGAACCCCAGACCGACGCCGAGCGCACCAAGCCGGGCCACGAGCCCATGCTGGTCGTGATCGGGTCCTGCACCCACCTGGGCTGTATCCCGACATTCGGCACCGGTGACTTCGGCGGCTGGTTCTGCCCCTGCCATGGCTCGCACTACGATGCCGCCGGACGTATCCGCAAAGGCCCCGCGCCCAAGAACCTGGTCGTTCCCGACTATGAGTTCACGGCCGGCTCCACGATCAAGATCGGCTGAAAGCAGCACCGATGAGCGAACATCCGTCCACCTACGTCCCCAAGTCCGGCATCGAGAAGTGGCTCGACACGCGTCTTCCGATCGTGCGTTTCGGCGCTGACTATCTGTCGCTGCCGACGCCCAAGAACCTGAACTACTGGTACACCTTCGGCGGCATCCTGACGCTGTGCCTGGTGATTCAGATCGCCACGGGCATCGTGCTGGCCATGCACTATACGCCCAACACCGAACTGGCCTTCGCTTCGGTCGAGCGCATCATGCGCGACGTCAACGGCGGCTGGCTGATCCGCTTCGTCCACGCCAACGGGGCCTCGATGTTCTTCATCGCGGTCTATCTGCACATGCTGCGTGGCCTCTACTACGGCAGTTACAAGGCGCCGCGGGAGATGATCTGGATCCTGGGCTGCGTGATCTTCTTCCTGATGATCGCCACCGCCTTCCTGGGCTACGTCCTGCCGTGGGGCCAGATGTCCTACTGGGGTGCCGAGGTGATCACCAATCTGATCGGTGCGATCCCGCTGATCGGCGAGCCGATCCTGATCTGGCTGCGCGGTGGTCCCGCCATCGACAACGCCACGCTGAACCGCTTCTTCTCGCTGCACTATCTGCTGCCGTTCGTGATCTTCGGCGTGGTCGTGCTGCACCTGTGGGCGCTGCACACCTCGGGCCAGAACAACCCGGTCGGGATCCTGATCCCCAAGGATCGCCAGGCCAAGGACATGATCCCCTTCCACCCGTACTACACGGTCAAGGACGGGTTCGCGGTCCTGCTGTTCCTCATCCTGTTCTCGACCTTCGTCTTCTTTATGCCGGACGCCCTGGGTCACGCCGACAACTACATCCCGGCCAACCCGCTCCAGACGCCCGCGCACATCGTGCCCGAATGGTACATGCTGCCCTTCTACGCGATCCTGCGCGCCATCCCCGACAAGTTCGGCGGCGTGGTGGCCATGTTCGGCTCGATCGGCGTCCTGTTCATCCTGCCCTGGCTGGACACGTCGCGGGTGCGCTCGATGCGTTATCGCCCGACCATGCGCGCCTTCTTCTTCATCTTCGTCTTCGTCGGCCTGGGTCTGGGCTGGTGCGGGGGGCAACTGCCCGACGCCCCGGTGATCGGATCGTTCAAGACCTTCACCCTGATCGACGGCGACCTAAACTCCTATCTGTGGCTGACGCGCCTGTTCACCGCCTACTACTTCGCCTTCTTCTTCATCATCCTGCCACTGGTGGGACTGAAGGAGACGCCGTTGCCGATCCCGGCCTCGATCTCGGAACCGGTGCTGTCGCATCCGGCGACGGTGTCCGGCCTCGTTCCCGCCCAAGCCGAAAAGAAGGGCTGAGCGTGATGACGCTTTCTATCCGTAAAACCATCGCCCTGGTCGCGGCCGTCGGCGGCCTGACTTTCGCTGCGGCCCCGGCCATGGCCGAGGGCGGCGCTCATGAACTGAAGAAGCCCGGCTTCTCTTTCGAGGGTCCGTTCGGCACCTTCGATCAAGGCCAGCTGCAGCGCGGCTACAAGGTCTATCGCGAGGTCTGTGCGGCCTGTCACTCGATGAACCTGCTGCACTTCCGCGACCTGGGCATCCCGGGCGGGCCGTTCTACGACGAGCACGCCGAAAACCCGGCCGCCAACCGCTTCGTCAAGGCCATCGCGGCCGAGGCCCAGGTTGCCGCAATCGACACCGAGACCGGTGAATCGATGATGCGTCCCGGTATCGCGGCGGACAAGTTTCCGGCCCCCTATCCGAATGCGACGGCCGGTGCCGCCGCCAACGGTGGTGCCAATCCGCCCGACCTGTCGGTCATGGCCAAGGCTCGTCACGGTGGCGCGAACTACATCTACTCCCTGCTGACGGGCTACGATGCGCCGCCGGCGGAGCTGAAGATGACGCCGACCCAGCACTACAACGCCTATATGGCCGGCGACCTGACGCCGTTCATGCCCGAGGGTGCCCATGTGCCGCCCGGCGGCTTCATCGCCATGCCCAATCCGCTGGCCTCCGACGGTCTGGTCACCTACGACGACGGCACCGTCGCCTCGAAGGACCAGATGGCCAAGGACGTCTCCGCCTTCATCGCCTGGGCCTCCGAGCCCCATGCCGTTGAACGCAAGCAGGCCGGTTTCGGCGTGCTGGCCTTCCTGCTGCTGTTCGCGGGCATCACCTACGCCAGCTACCGCCGCATCTGGAAGGGCATCGCCCACTAGCTGTCCCGCGACACCGATAAGGATCAGCCCGCCGAGTTCGCTCCGGCGGGTTTTTTCTTGCCTCTTGCCATCTTGAGAAAGAACTTTATATTACAAAGCCAGATCAGGAGGAGGCTCCATCATGAAGTCGTCGGTTCGTCATCTCGCCTTTGCCGTCATCGCGTCCCTGGCTCTCGGCTCAGGCGTCGCCAGCGCCCAGACCCAGCAGCCTGCGGGCACCGCGGCCCAGCGCGAAGCCCTCGCCAGACTGGCCTTCATGGACGGGGAGTGGCGCGGCACGGCGGTCACGTCCGGGCCTGGCGGTGCCGTGACCCTGACCCAGACCGAACGCGTCGGGCCGATGCTGGGCGGATCGATCCGGGTGATCGAGGGCCGGGGCTATGCGGCTGACGGCTCGACCCAGTTCAACGCCATGGCCACTATCGCCTGGGACCCGCGCACCAGCCGCTACAATTTCCATTCCTACGCCAACGGCTATTCCGGCGACTATCCGTTCGAAGTCACCGAGGACGGTTTCAAGTGGGAAACCCCCGCCGGACCCAACGCCAGGGTGATGTATGTCGCCACGATCAAGGACGGCGAATGGCATGAGGTCGGGGACTATGTCGCGGAGGGCCAGCCACCGCGCCGCTTCATCGAACTGAGGCTCCGTCGGATCGGCGACACGGCCTGGCCGGCGGGCGATCCGGTCTCTCCGACGCCCTGATCGACGGCAAGGGTGACGGGACCTCGCTCGGGCACTAGGGTTGCTCCACCCCCGCCTGAGTGGAGTTTCCATGCGTCTGTCCCTGTCGTTCGCCGCCCTCCTGACCGCCACCGCCCTGTCGTCGATAGCGTTCGCCCAGAGCGACCCCGGCTTCGATCCTGCGCGTCTGTCGGAACACATCCGCATCCTGTCCGACGACAGCTACGAGGGGCGCGGCATCGCCACCCCGGCGGAAGCGAAGACGGTCAAATATCTGAGCGAACAGTATGCAGCGGCGGGCTTTCAGCCCGGCGGCGACCTCCAGCCCGACGGCACGCGCCTGTGGACGCAAGGCGTGACCCTGAACCGGTTCGCGGTGTCCAACCTCCAAGCCGGGCTAAAGGTCGGCGACTGGGAACTGCCGCTGGTTCAGGGCGAACAGATCGTCGCGTCGACGCGGCTGCCGAACCCGTCCGGCCACGTGATGATGACGAACGCGCCCCTGGTCTTCGTCGGCTACGGCATCACCGCGCCGGAGCGGAACTGGAATGACTTCAAGGGCATGGACCTGAAGGGCAAGATCCTGGTGGTGCTCATCAACGACGCCGATTTCGAGGACGCGTCGCTCGACACCTTCAACGGCAAGGCCATGACCTACTACGGCCGCTGGACCTACAAATACGAAGAGGCGGCGCGTCAGGGCGCGGCGGGCGTCCTGATCGTGCATGAGGATGCCCCGGCGTCCTACGGCTGGGCCACTGTCCGCAACTCCTGGACCCAACCCCAGTTCGACATCGAGCGCGCCGATCCGTCCGCTGCCCGCGTCCCGATGGAAGCCTGGATCCAGCGCGACGTCGCGGTCCAGCTGTTCCAGCACGCCGGACTGGATTTCGCGGTCCTGAAACGCCAGGCCCGCAGCCGTGACTTCCAGCCGGTCGAGCTGCCCGGTGCCGCCTTCAGCGGGATGTTCGACCTGGATCAGACGTCGATCCAGAGCCACAATGTCGTCGCCCGGCTGGAGGGGACCACCCATCCGGACGAGACCCTCCTCTACACCGCCCACTGGGACCACATCGGCATCGGCCAGCCTGATGCCAACGGCGACGCCATCTTCAACGGCGCGGTCGACAACGCCTCGGGCACGGCGGGCCTGCTGGAGCTGGCACGGGTCTATGCCGCTGCCCCACGCACCCAGCGTTCGATCGTGATGCTCAGCTTCACCGCCGAGGAAAGCGGCCTGCTGGGCTCGGAATACTATGCGGCCAATCCGCTGTATCCGCTGGCGACCACGGTCGGCGGATTCAACATGGACTCGGCCAATGTCTATGGCCGGACCACGGCGATGAGCGTGATCGGCGCGGGTCAGTCGGACTTCGACGAGCGGATCAC